>CAMNNO010000017.1 GCA_946545475.1 uncultured Blautia sp. | reverse complement strand
ACGGGCGCCCCGCCGGCGAGCAGGAGGGGAGATCCCCCTCCTACTCGATTGGCAGGGCCGCCCATAGAAAATTTGTCACCTGACGGTGACGGGCGCCCCGCCGGCGAGCAGGAGGGGAGATCCCCCTCCTACTCGATTGGCAGAGGCTGCGCAATGGCTAATATGATTATATTTCCTCCGACCAGGGAGATGATCCCCCAGGCGGAAAGAGTGGTCCGCGAGATGAACGTGGACGCCGTCATCCGCTATGAGAACAGCTCAACCATTGTCAAGGCAGCGGAGGAGGAACAGAATAATGGGGCTCTGGTGGCGGTTGCCCGGGGAAACCAGGCAAACGTGCTTTTGCGGGAAAGCAGCATTCCCCTGATCGAGATCGTCGTCTCGGGACAGAACCTGGCGAAGTTGTTTTATGAAGCCAAAAAGCTGAGCATGAAGGAAAATCCCCGCATCGCGCTGGTGGGATTCCAGAACATGTTCGGGGATGTGACCGTTCTGGCCGAAGTCCTGGACATTCAGGTCAGGACTTTTTTTGCCGAAAACAGCGAGGGCATCCGAAAAAAAGTTGAGGATGCGGCCGAGTGGCAGGCGGATGTGCTGATCGGCGGCGAGATGGCTGTGAGCTGCGGGGCAGAGCTGGGGATGACATGCCTTTTCCTCCATTCGACGGATGACAGCATCGAGACCGCGGTAAAGCTGGCCCGCAGGGTTTTATACGCCATTGAGCTTGAAAAAAAACGGACAGCCGAGGTCACATCACTCATGGACTATTCCTTTGACGGCGTGCTTAAGCTGGACCCTTCCGGGACGATCGTTTACGCCAACTATCTGGCGGAGCGGATCTTCCGGCAGGACGCCAAGAGCCTTTCCGGAAGGGAGATCACGTCTCTTTTGTACCTGGACGATCCGGAGAACCCCCTTGTGACGGGCATCCGCACCCACACAAATGTCTTTGGCTGTCCGGTGCGCATAAGGCGCACGTCGGAAAATCCTGCGGACGATTCGGACAACAGCCAAAGCCAGGTCCTCATGGCCAATCTGGCTGCCATTAATGTTTACAGCAACAATGAAGGCTTTATCCTCTCACTCCAGGAATCCAAACGGATCGAGGAGCTGGAGGAAGGCATCCGGCGGGAGAGGAACAGCCATGAAAATGTGGCCCGCAGCACCTTCGCCGACCTGAAAACAGCCTCTCCGGCCATGAAAAGGGCAAAGGATATGGCTATGCGCTATGCCCGCTATAATCACCCCATCCTTCTGGTGGGCGAGAACGGCGTGGGGAAAAGGCGCTTTGCCGAGTGCATCCACAATTTCAGCCTCCGGGCGGATAAGGCCTTTATCTCCGTGGACTGCGGAGGCCTTTCGAACGCCATGCAGGAAAAGATGTTCATGGGAGACGGGAGCCGCAGGGGCGTTTTCTACGAGGCCCATACCGCAACGCTCCTGATCGAAAACGTGGACTATATGGCGGAGTCCTGCCAGTACCAGCTCCTCCATGTCCTGGATCATGGGGATGTGGTCCTCAATGAGGGCCGGATACGCCTGGCGGTCAACATACGGGTGATCTGCACAACGACCCAGGATCTGTACCAGAAGGTGAAGGAAGGAAAATTCCTCAATGCGCTGTACAGCCGCCTGACCCAGCTCCAGCTGACCGTGCCGCCCCTGTCCCAGAGGCGGGAGGATCTGCCGGAGCTTCTGGAGACCTGCATCGAAAAATATGGCATGATCTACCGGCGCTATATTACCCTGACCCCGGAGGCCAAGCAGATCATATTTGACTGGAACTGGTTCGGCCAGGTACGCCAGCTGGAACTGTTCTGCGAAAAGCTTGTGATGATCGCCGAGGACAAGGTCATTACCGGGGACTATATCCGCCGCTATCTGCCCGTGGCTCACGAGGAGGACGCACTGCCCGAGACATCCAGCGAAGGACAGAGGATCGTGGTGGTCAGCGACATGGAGAGCGCCCGCATTATGGACGCGCTCAGGGAATATAAGGGAAACCGGGAAGCGGTGGCCAATGCCCTTGGCATCAGCAAGACCACGCTCTGGCGCAAGATGAAAAAATATAACATCGATAAAAAATACCGTTAAACGGACATGTCCTGAGGAAAAAGAAAAACATGAGTAAAACACCGAAGATTACAGATATCAAAGTGGTTCCCGTAGCGGGCTATGACAGCATGCTCATGACTCTCTCCGGGGCCCACGCGCCTTACTTTACCCGCAATATCGTTATCCTGACGGACGACAGCGGCAATACGGGTGTAGGCGAGATCCACGGCGGCGAGATGACCCGCCAGGAGCTTCTGGACTATCGCCCTCTGCTCCTCGGCCAGGAGATCGGCAATTACCGGGCCGTCATCAATTCTCTATTTGAGTTTAACCGCAAAAAGAGAATGGGCAAGACCGATGGCGAGGGCATCCAGAGCCTGGACATCAGCAAGCTGAAATTCGTTGTTCAGGCCGAGGCGGCCGTGGAAACCGCCATGCTTGACCTTCTGGGCAAATATATGGACCTGCCCATGTGCGCCCTTATGGGCAGCGGCCAGCAGAGGGATGAAGTCCGCATGCTCGGCTACCTGTTCTATATCAGCGACCAGAATAAGGCAAAGGACCTCGGCTACCGCGATGAGAGCGGCAGCGATGTGGCCTGGTTCCGCCAGAGGCATGTGGAGACCCTGACGCCGGAGGCGGTCGTGCGGGAGGCCGAAGTCCTCCAGGAGAGGTACGGCTTCCGCGACTTTAAGCTTAAGGGCGGCGTTCTTCCCTGCAAGGATGAGCTGGAGGCCATCAAGGCCCTTAAAAAGCGCTTCCCCGAGGGACGCATCAACATCGACCCGAACGGCGCCTGGCATCTGCAGGAAGCCATAGAGGGCTGCATGGATGCCAAGTGGGCCTTGAGCTACGCCGAGGACCCGGTCGGGCCGGAGGCCGGCTTCTCCAGCCGCGAGATGCATGCCGAATTTAAGATGGCGACGGGCATTCCGGTTGCCACCAACATGTTTGCCACCAACTGGCGCCAGTTCTACCACAGCCTGGTGGAGAAGAGCGTGGACATCGTGCTGGCGGACCCGCATTTCTGGACCGAGAGCGGGTCTCTGCGCATTGCCCAGAACCTGAATGACTGGGGCCTGACCTGGGGCATTCACTCCAACAATCACTTTGACATTACGCTGGCGACCTTTGTCCAGTGCGCGGCGGCGGCCCCCGGAAACATTACGGCCATCGATACCCACTGGATCTGGCAGGACGGCCAGTACCTGACCAAGAACCCGCCCATCATTAAGGATGGCGTCATTAAGGTTCCCAAGGCCCCGGGCCTGGGCATCGAGCTGGATATGGATGCCCTCGCGAAGGCCAATGAGCTGTACGAGACGGCGGCGGCCGCCTACCACGACAGAGATGACGCGGTTGCCATGCAGTACCTGATCCCGAACTGGAAGTTCGACAGCAAGAAGCCCTGCCTGGTAAGATAACCTGATAAGATAAGGACGCTTCAATTATACCCGCGCCGGATTTTTGCAGAAGATCCGTGCGCCTATCAAAATAAGGATGGAGGAATTTACCATGATCCCAAAAGTAGTGAAAATGGACGTTTATCCCGTTGCCGGCCATGACTGCATGGAGCTCAACCTCTCCGGTGCCCACGCGCCCTTCTTTACCCGCAATATCGTTATCCTGGAAGACAGCACCGGCGCTGTCGGCGTCGGCGAGGTTCCCGGCGGCCAGAAGATCACGAAGGCCCTTGAGGATGTCAAGGACCTGGTGCTGGGCACCAGCATTGCCGACTATAAGGGAACCCTGAACAAGGTCCGCGACTGGCTGAACGCCAACATCAAGGACGATGTCCGCGGCCTTCAGACCTTTGACCTTAGGACGGGCGTCCATGTGGTCACCGCCATCGAAGCTCCCCTCCTTGACCTGCTGGGCAAGTTCCTGGAGGTTCCGGCTGCCGCTCTTATGGGCGACGGCATCCAGAGGGAGCGCGTCAGGTTCTTGAGCTACCTCTTCTACATTGGGGACCGCAAAAAGACGGATCTTCCCTACGAGAGCGAAGAGGACAGCCCCTGCGACTGGTACCGTCTGCGCCATGAAGAGGCCCTGACCCCGGAGAAGATCGTGGCCCTTGCCAAGGCGACCCACGAGAAATACGGCTTTGAGGACTTCAAGCTTAAGGGCGGCGTCCTGGCCCCGAAGGAAGAGCTCAAGGCTGTGCAGGCCATCAAGGCTGCCTTCCCCAACGCCCGCGTTGACCTTGACCCCAACGGCTGCTGGAGCCTCAAGGAAGCCCTGGAGATCGCTCCCCAGCTTAAAGAGTGCCTGGCCTACTGCGAAGACCCGGTCGGCGCCGAGGACGGTTTCTCCGGCCGCGAGGTGATGGCCGAGTTCCGCAAGGCGACCATGATGCCCACTGCCACCAACATGATCAACACCGACTGGAGGCAGATGTGCCATACCATCGCCCTCCAGAGCGTGGATATCCCGCTGGCCGATCCCCACTTCTGGACCATGAACGGCTCCGTCCGCGTTGGCCAGCTGTGCAACGATTTCGGCCTGATGTGGGGCTGCCACAGCAATAACCATTTCGACATCAGCCTTGCCATGGTCGTGCAGTGCGCCGCCGCCATCCCCGGCAAGATGAACGGCATCGACACCCACTGGATCTGGCAGGAAGGCCGTGAGCGCCTGACCAAGGCTCCCATGCAGATCGTTGACGGCTGCATCGACCTTCCGAAGACCCCGGGCCTCGGCATCGAGGTTGACCTTGAGCAGGTCAAGAAGGCCAATGCCCTCTATGTTGAGCACTGCCTCGGCGCCCGCGACGACTCCATCGGCATGCAGTACCTGATCCCGGGCTGGAAGTTCGACAACAAAAAGCCCTGCCTGGTCCGCTGATCCGATTTACTTTTACCTTTCTAAAGCCAGGGTAAGCGTATCATTTGGAAGAAATGGGGACGGTTCTTTTTTCTTACGAACCACAAGAAAAAAGAATCGTCCCCATTTCTTCCCACTCATGTGAGAATAAACATTATGGGAAAAATATATCAGATTTACGGGCAGGATGCCCATGAGATGACCGTGAAGCTTTTGGAAGCTGCCGATGCCATAGCTCTGGTCCCGGAGGGCGGGAGCGTTGCTCTTAAGCCTAACCTTGTCATCGCCGGGACGCCGGAGAGCGGTTCCACCACCCACCCTGGAGTTCTCTCCGGATGTATTGAATATTTCCGCGCTCACGGCGTTAAGGATATCAGCGTCATAGAGGGCAGCTGGGTCGGCGACGAGACCATGCGGGCCATGCGCCGCGCGGGCTACGACAAGGTGTGTGAGAAGTATCAGGTGCCCTTCTATGACCTCAAAAAAGACAGGACCCGCCCCGTCAAGACGGCCATCGGCAACATCGATATCTGCCAGAGGGCCCTGGACGCCGGCCTTCTTGTCAACCTGCCGGTCCTCAAGGGCCACTGCCAGACGGTCATGACATGCGCCCTCAAAAACCTCAAGGGCTGCCTTCCCGATAAGGAAAAGCGCCGCTTCCACGCCCTCGGCCTCCAGAAGCCGATAGCGGCCCTCGGGGCGGCCTTAAAGCCGCGCCTGACCGTCGTGGACAGCATCTGCGGCGACCTCGACTTTGAGGAGGGCGGGAACCCCGTCCAGACCAACCGCATGTACCTGGGCACGGACGCCGTCCAGCTGGACGCCTACGGCCTGACCCTCATGGGCCTTCGCCCCTCGGAGGTCCCCTACGTGGGCCTTGCCGAGCAGTACGGCGGAGGCAGTACGACCCTCTCCGAGTCGGACATCATAGAGCTCAACCACCCCTCCGAAGCCGCCAAATACCCGAAGCCCCGCGGAACCGTCGCCTCTCTCATCAAAAACGTCACCGAAGACCAGGCCTGCTCCGCCTGCTTCGCCAGCCTTGTGCGCGCCCTCTACTCCAGCCAGTACGGCAAAGGCGTTGACATCTCCATCGGCCAGGGCTTCAAAGGCAAGGAATTTGAAGGCCTCGGCATAGGCAACTGCTGCCGCGGCGCCTCCCGCTGCGTCAAAGGCTGCCCCCCCACCGCCGAAGCCATCGTCAACACCCTCCAGGACATGGCCTGGGGGCAGTGATAAGAAAAGGGGAGAAGAAAAGGGGAGAAGAAAAGGGAACCGTCCCCTTTTCTTCTCCCCTTTTCTTATTCAGGAAATGGACAGGTTACCAGTTCAGAACGATATCCATCATTTCCTTGCAGTCGGTGTCGAACCAGTGGATGAGCCGGACAACGGCATGGTCGGTCATGCCATCGGCATACATAAAGCGGGAGTGGGTCCACAGCTTGGTTTTCAGAAGCTCACTGACTTCATTTTTAGTCAGGCCCATCTCGTTCATATAGTAATCAATGATGACCTCTTCATAGGCGAAAAGAGCGGCGGCGTTGCAGCCATTGTAGTCCTGTTCGCCAAAGTTGATATAAAGCTTGACCTTGTTATCGAGGATCGGCTTTAAGAACTCCTTAAGCTCTGCCTTCATCTGCTCGGAAGTTTCGGGATCGTCATAGACATTCTGGAACTGGATGCCGCCGTTAAGGGCGACAAAGCCTGTGGCCAGATCGGGATGGTAATGGAGAATGTGCCAGGTGGCGAAGCTGCCATAGGACTGCCCGGTCCAGTAAACCCTTTCCCTGTCAATGGGATAATTGTCCAGGAACCAGTAAGCGGCCTTTGCGGTATCCTCATGCCGCATATCATTGTCGTAATTTTCAGGAGTTCCGGCATAAGGACCATAGGGAGACATAATGCGCAGGGAGACGACAATGACATCCTCGATGCCGAAGCGCTCTTTCTCCGTCCAGGCTGTCAGATGGCGGTCAAAGTAGAGGACATCGTCGGTATTCATGACATCCCCGATCTTCCACTCCTGAAGGCTGATGCCGGTAACCTGGAAAATGACAGGATATTTTTTAGACGGGTCATAATCCTCGGGGAGAGCGACTAAAGCATTATAGGGACGGTCGGGCAGATCTTCTCTGGGAATCTGCACCAGCTCAAAGCGGGTGGAGTTGCCGGTATGGAGATAGTCATTCGTCATGGGCATGGCTTCCTTCCAGGCTGGGATCACGGTGCCGTCGGCAGCTGTGATGTCGGCAGTCTGAAGGACGGTTCCTTCGTTCGGCTTTACCCAGCGGTTCTGGTTCTTGTTATTGCCCTCTGCGTCTTTATAGAAATAGTTGACGACGAGGACGCCGAGTCCTTTTTCCCCGCAGGTCTTCCAGTCATCTTCAAATTCGATGATGATGAAATTACCCGCTTTTGGTTCGTCATCAAGGAAACCGGCTTCGTCATTGGTGTAGATGCGGGTATTGTTATAAGCGGTCATAATGTAGCCGATATCAGCGTTTTCGGAATCCTTGAGATCTTCAGCGATAAAGGTGTCGAGGGCAAATTCCTGGGCATCAAATTCCTTATCGTATTCAACGGCGACAGCCATAACACGGGTACCCCAGAAGGTCTCTTTGGTAATAGGTGTTGTGCTGAGAACAGAACTGCCGACTTCGGCAGCCATGGCAGCCATACTGCCGGCAAGAGCAAGAAGAGCGGTTCCGGCAAGAGCTAACAGAATCTTAGATATCTTTTTCATTTCATTTTCCCTTCTTAAACCTATACTTGTAAATACAGAAAATATACTATAGCATTGTTCAAAAATGCTGAGAAGAAATGGGGAAGGTTCTTTTTTTCTTGTGATCCGTAAGAAAAAAGAACCGTCCCATTTCTTCCGAATCATACGCTTATCCTGGCCGCGGCAAAGCGGACATAGGGGAACAGGAGGTTTAATGTTTATTTCCAGAGCATTTCATCGATGAAATCGCGGAGAAGCAGATCCCAGGTGTACCAGTCATGGCCGCCCTGAACCAGATGCAGGCCATTGCCGTTATTGTAGGCAATGCCAAGGGCATCAAAGGTCTCGGCAAGGCCAAGGCTTGTCCTGTCGGTATCAGTCTGGTAAGAGGAGTTAATGTGGGCGTTGTCGGCAAAGCCGGCACCGATAAAGATGCGGGCATCTGCAAAAGCCGAATAGTCATCGCGGGAGAGGTTGCCAATGTTGGAGCCGCTGAAAATGCCGTAATAGCCAAACAGCTCCGGCTCGATATAAAGCAGGGTATTGGTGGTCATGCCGCCCATGGAAAGCCCGGCAAAGGCACGGCCGGAGGCATCGGAGACCACATTGTAGTTCTGCTCCATGTAGGGAATCAGATAATCCTTCATATTGTCATGGATGACCTGATAGTCCCATCCAAAGGCGGTATTGTTCATGGTAACAATAATAAAGGGCTCTTCCTCACCGGAGGCAAATTTACGGTCCGCGATGAAGTCGGCATGGGACTGGGTGAACCAGTCGGTTTCATTTCCGCCGCCGCCGTGGGAGATGTAAAGAACCTTGTAGGGCTCTTCTCTTTCCGCGTCATAACCGTTCGGCAGATAGATCATGGCTGCCCGGTAAACATCGCCGTAGCCCGGATAGTTGAAGTGGAAGACCGTGCCGGCCTGGGATTCATCTTCAAGAGGCGTCGCCCACGTCCAGTCATCGGTTTCAGACTGCTTTTCGGCATCGTAAGGAACATAGAAAACGCTCCGGCGGGAGGTAACGCCCATAGTATCCACACGGGAGGGCTGGCTGGGGTCCGCAATCAGGTCATAGTGGGCACCGTCATTATAGGACACGCTGAGACGGTAGACATAATATCCGCCGGGAAGATCGATGGAGTAAGTCCATACACCGTCTTCTCCCTTAACCATGTCGTCAGACCAGTTGTCGACAAAGACGTGATGGTAGTTGCCTTCTTTATTCCAGTTCTCGGGAGCAATGGTAAAATCATAGGTGCCGGTGCCCTCCGGAAGCGCATAATTCATGCCTTTCAGATTTTCATCATTTTCGGTCATAAAATAGAAGGAACCATTCAGTTTGACATTGGTGGCATCCGCATTGGAGTAAGTGAAGGTTGTCGTATAGCCGGTTACGGAATCTTCGTTTTCTACAGTAGAAACAGCGCCGAAAGAAGTTACGGCACACATGAGGGAGAGAGAAGAAATACCAATAAGCAGACGGGAAAGTTTGTTCATGATAGCTCCTTTCTTTAGGGTATTGAAAAACATAGATGAATAGTATCGTTACTGTCGACAGATTTTAAAAGATAGTAGTACAACTACTACTTCATTGTAACTTGTACTCAGAGGTTTGTCAATGATTTTTTTATTCCACAAGGAAGTCTCCCCCTTCCGCCTCTAAGGAACTGTAGCGAAGCGGATTGAGGTAGCGTCTTTCCGGACAACAGACCGCAGATATAAAAAAATGCCTTCCTGAAACATTTATTTCAGAAGGCAGTTTTTTTATCCGATGAAAAAAAGTTATGTCTTATTGGCTGCAACGGCAAGACGTGACCGGTTGATCTCAAGCTGGCGTTTATCCTTATCATGCAGGACAAGAAGAATATAGAGCATATCGATGATGCTCATCTGGAGAATGCGCGAGGTCAGGGAGTCACTGCGGTAGTTGGTCTCATATGAGGAACTGAGAATGAGACAGTCGGAGATTTTGGCGGCGCTGGAATTTTTGTAGCTGGTGATGCAGGCAACATAGGCACCGTTTTCTCTGGCTATCTGCATAGCGGACAAAATCTCGTGGCTTTCTCCGGAGTGAGTAAAGCAGACAAAAGTGTCCTTGGGGGTCAGCCGGGAGCAGAGAATAGATAACATATGTGAATCGTGGGTAACCTGCGATGTGATGCCAAGGCGCATCAGCTTATGGTAAAGATCATAGGCCTGGCAGTAAGAGGAGCCGACTCCCGAGACAATGATCTGCGGGCTGCTATCCAGCCGCATGGCTAATGTGTTCAGCTTATCCGGATCGATGATCTGCTTGCTGTCAGTAAAGCAGCGGATGGTAAAATCCAGGACTTTATCTCTGACGATGGAAGGCGTATCCGTTTCTTCTATCTCGGAATAAAAGTTTTCATTCTTACCGGCGACCAGGGATTGCGCAAGTTCCACGCGGAAAACCTGGTAGGAATCATATCCAAGCTTTCTTAAAAAGCGGAATATTGTCGGCTCGCTGACCGAACAGCTCTCGGCCAGATCCACCAGCGAGAGGGTGACCACCTGCTCCGCATGGTTAATGATATAATCCCCCACGGCCTGTTGAGATTTTGACAGCATGTTGTAGTTGGTTCGGATAAGTCCAAGAACGTCAAGATTTTGGAAAGGTTCGTTTTTCATTTTTCATCTCCTATAGGCAGAGAATATCCATGCCCCGCCTGGAATCCTGATTTGATTTTAGATGAAATTCCCAAAGCTGTCAAGCCGAATAGTGAAAAATATGTCAATGTGCCCGAACTGGGAATAATTTACAAAATCAAAGTTGACAATTTGTGCATTGCGATGGAAATTAAAATACCCATTGACAAATGGCAGCGGTCGTATTTATACTAAGCACGTAGATGAAAGTAGTAAAAATACGATTGATAAAATTCTAACGTTAGAAAAACTACCATGACACTTTTCATGTATCCATTTTATGGCTTGCTTCACAGATTTTTGTCATCAGGCCACAAGACAGTCCTCTTTGGAATCCTGTGTTTTATTGATGCGCATTTTGAAAGGAGATCATCATGAAGAACAGATTTGGAAAACTTTTTGCCGTATCTATCGCAAGCGCTGCTGTGCTGTCTGCCGGTGTCTTTGCCGGGGAGCTGACGGATCTGGCCGTAGAAGATGTGGCTCAGATGGTAGAATTTACCTTTGATGCCGAAACAACGGAATACGCTTTTGACGTTGTCGAAGATCTGTATGCCATTAAGTTTACCCCCGCCGTCAGCGAGGGCACGGTCACGGTTTCGGCCGAAGGCCTCGACGGTCTTCTGACTATGCTGAATGAAGATGGCACGGACTCTGCGGATGAAGCCCTGGTTAAGCAGCCGACACTGGAAGTGGCCGATGGGCAGTCCTTCTACCTTTCCCTTACCGAAAAGCGCCTGGCCGCCATCAGCGAATCGGATGTTGCTGCCGGGAAGAACGCGGTTGGCCTGGAAGAAGACCAGGACTATACCGTTACGATCGAAGGCAGCGAGAAGACCTATGTCATCCATATCCATCGCCCCAACAGCGAGTATCTGGCCTCCCAGTTTGAACTGAACAAATGGAACGTCGGCACCGAAGAGGCACCCGAAATGCAGGATTACTGGCTGTACGTTCCGGAAAGCTATGACGGAAGCGAGCCCTATCCCGTTTACCTGATGCTTCATGGCGGCGGACAGAGGAGCAACAATTCCAAGGATATCCTTTACCGCTACATGATGGCTACCGCACCTGTCAAGTATGGCAAGGATGTCATCATTATCGCTCCGCAGGCCAACAATGATACCCTGGATTCCGACAATGCCGGCTGGAACAGCGCCGATATGTCCCTGACAAAGTTCGGCCTTGGCGCTATGGCTATTCTGGACAATGTGAAGGCCAATTATAATGTGGATGAAAGCCGCATCTATGTCGGCGGATGCTCCATGGGCGGCATGGGAACCGCAGCCTTCCTTTACAATTATCCGGATGTTTTCGCGGCAGGCGTTGTGGACTGCGGCGGATCCCGTGATGCCGAACTGGCTGAGAAATTTGCCAAGGCTCTTAAGGATATGGACGTCGATCTGATGATCGCCCATGCCAAAGCTGACCCGGTGGTTCCCTTTACTAACAGTGAAAACATGATGGCTGCCCTGGATGCCGAAGGCGTTCCCTACAGCACCACCTTCTATGAGGAAGACGCTTTCTTCCGCCCGACAGCTCACTTTAGCTGGACACCTTTCTTTGACAACGAAGCAAACCTTGACTGGCTGTTCTCCCAGGTTAAAGGAGAATAAAGCCTTATAAACTCAGGGAATGACAGTCTTCGGACTGTTTTCCAGGACTGCCATGAAGGATGCGCGCCCTTTGTGGCAGTTTTTACAGATTTTTTGCAGCAGGAACAGTGTAACGATAACCATAAATGATCAGGAGGAGAAAAATGAGTAAACTTTCATCAATTCTGCTGGGCGATGCCATGATCCCGTCCGCGGGATTCAAGGGTGCCTGGGAAAAATATCTGTCTGAATTTGGCGATATTGCCTTTGCCGGCGACTGGGAGCCTTCCTGGGATAAGCTCCAGTACCGTCGCCTGGAGGTGGAGAAGCGCGGGCCGGAGATTGAGCCCTGCGATCCCCTGATCCTGGAGCATGGCAAGGATGCGTCGGTTCTGATGGGGCTGTTTATAGCCTGCTCCTCTCATGTCATGGATGCTATGCCTAACCTTCGCATCATTGGCGTTTCCCGTGCCGGCCTTGAGAATGTTAACGTGGAGGAAGCGACTAAGAGGGGGATTCTGGTATTCAACGTTATGGGCAGGAACGCCCACGCCGTCAGCGATTTTGCCGTTGGCATGATGCTTGCGGAGGCCAGAAACATTGCCCGTGCTTTTTATTCCATCAAGAATGGCGAGTGGAGAAAGACCTTCTCCAACAGCGACAACGTCCCGGAGCTTGGCGGGAAGACCGTCGGCCTGGTCGGTTTTGGAAATATTGGACGCCTGGTCGCGAAGAAGCTCAGCGGATTTGAGACCAACACCATCGTTTATGATCCCTATACTCCGGAAGAGAGCATCCGTGAATGCGGCTGTACGCCGGTGGATCTGGATACTCTTTTTGCGACATCGGATTTTATTTCCATTCATGCCCGCCTGACTGACCAGAACAAAGGAATGATCAACGCTGAGCTTATCGGCAAGATGAAGCCGACGGCTTACTTCATCAATACCGGGCGCGCCGGTCTTGTAGACCAGGCAGCGTTAGCCAACGCCCTGCAGGAAAAGAAGATCGCCGGCGCGGCTCTGGATGTGTTTACCACGGAGCCTATTGACAAGGACAGTCCGTTCCTGACGCTGGATAATGTCACTCTGACAACGCACATCGCCGGAACCACCAGCGATGCCCTGACAAATTCTCCCTACCTTCTGGCTGCCGATGTGGCTGCTTTCCTTAAAGGCGAGAAGGCACGTTTCATCATCAACAAGGAAGTCCTGGAGAATCCGGCTTTCAAAGAATGGCTGGCCGGCGTCAGAGGATAAGACAAGCAGCTTAAGACAGCCTGGAAAACGGACAGCCTGAACAGGAAATATCCATGGCAGGCGGCTTTCGCACAGGATCCGTTTCCATCACGGAAAGGCACAGGAACTTGCCGGAATCAAGGTAAAGCCTGGCTGTGCCTTTCCGGAGACAGCGCGCAAGGCTGTCTTTCATCAGGAAGTTATAAAAGGAGAAAACTGAAAAATGCTCACAAATTTCAAAGAAATGCTTTGGAATGCTTACAGAGGCCATTATGCTGTCGGTTCCTTCAATGCCTACAATTATGAAACGATAAAAGGTATTATGGAAGCCGGAAAAAAGACCGGAAAAGGCGAAATGATCGTAGCCTTTGGGGCAAAATATCTGGATAATATGAGCCTTAAAGATGCTGCGGCCATTGTTGCCTCCATAGACGATAACAATCCGGATATGAAGGTCTGCCTGCATTTGGATCACTGCAAGAAATTTGATATTATCTACCAGGCCATTCAGGCTGGCTTCGGCTCGGTCATGTATGACGGTTCGGCCCTTCCCTTTGAGGAGAATATAAAGAATACCGCTAAGGTGTGCGAAATCGCCCATGCCTGCGGTGTCAGCGTGGAAGCGGAGCTGGGCAGCCTGGCCGCCGGCACGTCCTCCCATGAAGGCGAAGCGACAGATGAAGAGATCTATACGGATCCGGAAAAGGCCGCTGAGTTTATCCATGCGACCGGTGTCGATGCCCTGGCTGTTTCCGTAGGAACAGTCCATGGCCTGTATAAGGGGACACCCAAAGTCAGGGTGGATATCCTTGAAAAGATAAGCCAGGCCGCCCAGATCCCCCTTGTCCTTCATGGCGGGTCAGGAACCCCGGAAGAAACGATCAAAGCCTGCATTAAAAATGGTATCGCCAAGATCAATGTCAACACCGAGATTTCCGTCTACACCATGGACAAAACAAAAGAGCTGCTTAACGCACCGGGCAAGGGCATGCATCTGTCCGAGCTGGCCATTAAACAGCAGCAGTATGTGGAAGATGTCGTATCGAAATATATCGCGTTTTTCGGGGCTGTTGAGTGATCACCCAATGATGCCCGGATTCCTGTCTTTATGAAAGGAGAACTACCATGCCGCTTTCAACATTGCTTATCGGTTTTGCCGTAGCTCTTGCATTTGTTCTGATTGCGATCATCGCTCTGAAAATGCATCCGTTCTTCGCACTTATTCTTGGCTCCCTGATCATGGGCCTGATCGGCGGACTTGGCCTTAAGACTACCGCTTCTACTATTGCCAGCGGCTTTGGCTCCACCCTTGGCGGTGTTGGCATTATTATTGTCTGGGGTATCGTTCTGGGCAACATTCTTCATGAGTCAGGCTGCACCGAGCAGATTGCAGCTCTCATGCTTCGCATGACCGGTGAAAAGAATACGCCTCTGGCGGTTACTCTGACCGGCTATATCGTTTCTATTCCTGTCTTTTTTGATGCCGCTTTTGTTATCCTGATCAATCTGGTCAAGCAGCTGTCCCGCAAGGGCAAGGTTCCTTTCACGACTCTGGTCTGTTCTCTGGCTGTTGGCCTTATTACCACTCACTGCATGGTTATTCCTACTCCCGGCCCCCTGGCTGTTGCCAATACCATGGGAGCTAACATAGCTGCTTTCTTTGTTTATGGCATGATCGTTTCCCTTGTTGGTGTTGTTGTTGCCGGCGTGTTCTATGCGAAATTTATCGGCAGCCGCGGTGCCAATGCCACTGACTTTGCCAATGATTTCGAGGAAGAATTCGCTGCAGCCGAAACCACCGCTTCCGATGTTAAGAAGCCGTCCGGCGGCCTTGGCATTGCCCTTATTTTCTTCCCCATCCTGCTTCTTCTGGTGGGAACCATTGGCAGCCAGTTTGTCACGGAAGGCTATCTGGGACAGTTCTTCGGCTTCATCGGAGACAAGAATATGGCTCTTATGATCGGCGCCGTTGTGGCTTTCCTCGCCCTTCGCAAATATCTGAACGGAAAATCCCTGGAGAAGGTCATCACCGAATCTGCTGCCCAGTCCGGCATTATTTTCCTGATCACCGGTGCCGGCGGAAGCTTTGGCGCGGTTATCAACGGCACCGGTATCGGTGCTGCCCTTGTTGACAAAATGTCCGGATGGACCAGCGCCGGCGCCGGTATTGCCCTCATCGTTATTGCCTGGGCCATCAGCCAGATCCTCAGGGCTGCCCAGGGTTCCGCGACTGTCGCCCTGGTCACCGGTTCCAGCATTATGGCTCCCATTGTTGCCGGACTTGGAACCCTCTCCCCGGTACTGGTAGGCCTTGCGGTCTGCGCCGGTGGCGTTGGCATATCGCTTCCCAACGACTCCGGTTTCTGGGTTGTCAACCGATTCTCAAAATTCTCCCTTAAGAAGACATTCCAGGGCTGGACTGTCGGCGGCACGGTCTGCGGTGTCACGATCCTTGCCTGCGTGATTATCCTGAGCTTGCTGCAGAATATCCTGCCGGGCCTGCTCTAAAGATCATTCGCTATATATACTATAGGAAACGGATGAAAACGCAAGCGTTTTATTCGTTTCCTATGATTTTATGAACTTTCGCCGCATATTGCCTGTTCTGTGGCCGGAAAAGGCGGTATGCGGCGGCCATTTTTCAAGAATCTCTGTGGGGTAATGGCTATGAGTAAATATATGATCGCCCTGGATGTGGGCACTTCCAGCATGAGGAGCATTATTTTTTCGGATACCGGAGAGTTTGTCGATTCCTTCGCCTATGAGTATCATACCTTCTTTCCCAAGCCTTCCTATGTCGAACAGGATCCCTTAAACTGGAAAGAAGCCGCGACGTATGTACTTTTAGCTGCCGGTATGTTCTGCAAGGGAAAAGGGATCGTGCCGGAGGCCGTGTCGATCACGTCTCAGCGCGCCAGCGTCATTCCCATGTCGGAAGACGGCAGGCCCCTTTATAATGCCGTCATGTGGCAGGATAAAAGGACGATAGGCGTATGCGAACGGCTGATCGCGGATTATGGCCTTGAAACTCTTTATCAGAAGACCGGCCTCCGGGTGAATCCTCTATTTGTCCTGAATAAGCTGATCTGGTTCAGAGAGAATGAGCCGGAAATTTTTGCTTCCGCTAAAAAGTTTATCGGTGTTCAGGATTATGTGGTCTATTGCCTGACAGGGGAGTATGTAACCGATTATACACAAGCCAGCCGGACTATGCTTATGGATCTTAAGACCCTTAAGTGGGATCCGGAGCTTTTGGCTGTCGCGGGAATTACCGAGGAGCATTTGTGCCGGCTGCTGCCGCCGGGCAGCATCGCCGGATATGTGACGGACGATTTCAGCAAGCTGACAGGCCTTCCCAAAGGCATTCCGGTAATCGTATCCGGCGGTGACCAGCAGAACGCGGCTTTGGGGCTTGGCGTTATGGAGGCGGGCAAGGCCGAGGCAAACACGGGAACAGGTTCATTCCTCCTGTCCTATTCCCAGGAACCGGCTTTTGACAAAAACTGCCGCGTTCTTTGCCAGGCCGGTGCTGCCGCCGGAAGTTATGTGCTGGAAACCTCGATCTATAACAGTGGGGCAATCTTCCGCTGGTTTAAAGAAGAATTTTGTCCGGATTATAACAAGGAAGACGCCTATGTGCGTATGTCCGAAGAGGCGGGGTCGGTTCCAACAGGCTCCGGCGGCGTCATCATGCTGCCTCATTTTGAAGGCAGTGCGGCTCCCTTCTGGAATCCAAAGGCAAAGGGCCTTTTCTTCAACCTGGGCCTGGGCTCCGACCGTCGCATGATGATCCGCTCCATCATGGAAGGAATTGCCCTGGAGATATCGGAAAACCTTGGCCTTATGCGGGCATTGATCGGCGATATAAACACCGTGACCGTAGCTGGCGGCATGAACAAAAGCCGTCTGTTTTGCCAGATGCAGGCCGACTGTTACGATGCCAGAGTCGTGCGCCCGGCAAACACAGAAGCTTCCTCCCTGGGAGCCCTCATGAATGCCGGCGTCGCCCTTGGCTGGTACGCGGACCTCAACATGGCCCGCTATGCCCTGGTAAAAGAAGGCGATTCCTTCAGTGCTGATAAAGGACATGTGGTAGTTTATGCGGAGCTCAGGAAGAAAAGAGAAGCCCTATATCAGGCTCTCTACGAAAAAGGCATTTATGATTTGTTCATGAATGCTTAGGAACTGTAGCAAAGGTTTAGGTTTCAGGCAGTTTTATACTTATGACAAGGAGATAAAAAATGAAGACAATAACAAAACTTGCCCTTGTTTTTACCGCACTCATGATTCCGGCTTCTTGTGCCATGGCAGAGGAAAGAGCTACCCTATCCGGCCTTGAGATGGTCGATGTCGCTAGGTCTGCTGAACTGGATTTTGATGCCTCGGTTACCGAATATGACTTGACGGTAGCAGAAGATAATTATGCCGTTAAGTTTACGCCGATAATTGAAGGTGAGGGCACTATTAAGGTTACGGCGAAAGGCCTTGATGCCCTGCTCACCATTGTTGACGAGAGCAACACGGACAGCGAGAATCCTGACGAGGTTGGCCAGGAATCCCTGGAGATCGCCGCGGGCCAGGCATTTTATGTAACGATGACCCAGAAACGTCTGGCAGCTATATCAGAAAATGATGTTAACCTTGGCCGCTGTGCCGAGGGCCTTGAAGTTGACCAGGATTATATTGTGACCCTTGAAACCGCCGGGCAGACCTATACCATTAACCTTCACCGCCCTAATTCCGCGCAGTGGGCCGAGCAGTTTGTACGCTATCAGTGGGAGCTGGCGGATGGCAAGCAGCAGGATTACTGGCTGTATGTCCCTGAAGATTATGATGCCGAGGATGCACAAAAGGCTCTTCCAGTGGTCCTTATCCTCCACGGTGCCGGCCAGCGCCTTAGCGATTCGTCCGATGTCCTCTACCGCTATATGATGGCGACCACCTTTGTCAAATATGGCAAGGAAGTCATAGTCATTGCTCCTCAGTGCAACAATACCGATCATGATGCCAGTGTCTTTGGCTGGGCTGACAGGGATCTTGCCTACTCCGAGTTTGGCGAAGGAGCTTTTGCTATTCTCCAGGATGTGATCGCTAATTATAATGTCGATGAAAAGCGCATCTATGTTGGCGGCTGCTCCATGGGCGGCAACGGCACCCTGGCTATGCTCTACAATCATCCGGAAGTGTTCGCGGCAGCTATTATTGACTGCGCCTATCATGGCGGCGAAGAAGTCGCAGCTTCTTTTGCTGAAAAGATCAAGGATCAGGATATTGACCTTTACATTGTTCATGCTGAGCATGATCCGCAGGTTGCTTATGAGAATACCGTATTCTTAAGGGCTGCCCTGGATGCTGCCGACGTTCCTTATGAAGCCATGATCTTTTCTGCCGATGAGTTCTTCCGCCCGGATGCTCATTTCACCTGGACGCCCTTTTTCGATCATGAAGAAAACATTGACTGGCTCTTGGCCCAGGTAAAGAATGATTGATTTGCCATATTTTCTGCTTTACGAAGCCAAAGATAGACTCGCCCTATATACAGATCAATGAAAAGCCCTTCAGAGTTTAAACTCTGGGGGCTTTTTTATGCCGCAGGGACAGGATTAAGAAAAAATGTTGCGAATTGCTGCCGTTTGGTCTAAGATGTTTCCTATACGGAAAGAACCGTAGATGAAGACGCAGTAAGAATGGATCGACGAAAAAGCAAACCCGGAACGGACCAAAGGCTACGATTACTATTACGTGCCCTCCGTCTTTATCGGATTCGTAAAAAACAGCAAAAAACACCGAAGTCGGAAATAGAACTTGCAAAATACGCAGGAAGAATTATTTTTTAAGAAACAGCGATGAGGGGAGTGAGAGGATCGACCATGGAAAGGAAGCTTCCGATCGGAATACAGGGATTTGAAAAGCTCAGGACAGAAAATTTTCTGTATGTTGATAAAACAGACTATATTTATCAACTGGTTCATAATAATGTGCCCTATTTTCTGAGCCGTCCAAGAAGATTCGGGAAAAGCCTTCTCCTTTCAGCACTGAAAGCCTACTGGGAGGGAAAAAAGGAACTCTTTTCCGGACTGAAAATAGAAAAACTCGAGGCGGATAATGAAAGAGCGTGGCAGACATACCCGGTTTTCTTTTTCGACTTTAATGGCGAGGACTACAGCAATGTCACGATAGAAGAGGTCCTTTCCCAGCATCTTTCAGAGTGGGAGAATGTCTACGGAAACAGGTATCAGGGCCAGACGCTGGGATACCGCTTTCAAAAGCTGCTTGAAATGGCTTATCAGAAAACCGGGCTTCGCTGCGTGGTTTTGGTTGACGAATATGACAAGCCGCTTTTGGATCTCATCGACGACGAGGAAAAAAGAAATCATACCAAAAAGGTATTTAAAGGGTTTTTCAGCCGTCTGAAAAAAGCCGATGAATATATTCAGTTTATTTTTATCACTGGAGTCACAAAGTTTCATAAAGTCAGTATCTTCAGCGACCTGAACCAGTTAAGGGACATATCCGTCAATGAAGATTTTTCCGGATTGTGCGGGATTACAGAAGAGGAGATACGAAAGAACTTTCTGCCTGAAATAGAGCAGCTTTCAAAAAAGCAGGAAATAACGGAAGATATATGCTTTTCAAAACTTAGAGAGGAATATGACGGATACCATTTTCATCCCAAAAGCTGTGGCATATATAATCCCTACAGCCTCTTCAATGCCTTTGCGGACAAGGAGTTTGGCTCTTACTGGTTTGAGACCGGCACACCATCCTTCCTGTCCGGGAAGCTTAAGGAGGTCAATTTTGATATCCGGAAATTTACAGACGGGTCCATTTATGCCAGCGAGGGAATGCTGAAGGATTATACGGGGGAAGGGTCCGATCCTGTCCCTCTCCTGTATCAGACCGGATATCTGACGATTGCCGGATACGATCCATCCGCCCGCATCTTTTCGCTTTCTTTTCCGAACAGGGAAGTGAAATACGGCTTTCTCGAAAGCCTGATCCCGGAATATATCGCCGACTACACGGCCGGCTCCGGAAAGGATATTTTTCACATTGCGGCGCTACATAGAGCAGGGAAAGCTTGACGAGATACGAAAAGTGCTGACGGTACTTTTTGCCAGCATCACCTATACTATAGAAGCCGATCCGTTTGAGCATTACTTTCAGGCAGTCATATATCTTGTGTTTACACTCCTCGGTAAATTTGTTTTATGCGAAATGCATACCTATTCTGGGCGGATCGACTGCAAGGTGGAAACAGAAAAATATATTTATCTCTTTGAATTTAAAAGAGATAACACGGCAGAAGCCGCCCTTGCCCAGATCGAAAGTAAAGATTACGCCCTGCCATTTACCGCCGATTCCAGAAAACTGTATAAGATCGGCGTAGCCTTTGATACCGTCAGCCGCAAGCTCGTCGGATGGAAGGCTGTCGAAGACGATGAGAGCAGGTCGATCAGACCGCAGAACGATCACTAGCTTTCTGGACTACTGTCGACTTATACTCGGAGCAAATTTATACTATAGCAGTATTCAAAAATGCTGGGAAGAAATGGGGACGGTTCTCTTTTCTTATAATTACAAGCAAAGAGAACCGTCCCCATTTCCCCCCGAGCAGCGATATCATTTTTTTGACATGCCATACACAGGAGCAGGATATTCCCGGATACAGAAAATAACATTTCTAATACTCGCGAACGCAAAAACAACACTTTTTATGCTGTGCTGCGGTATATGCGAAAATATTTTAATGTCAAAAAAACGGAATATGCCGCTCTTTCATTCATAAAACTTTTCTGCTAAGTTATCCTCATAAAGTAATTTTTCCCACAGTATTGGAAGGAGGAGAACAGCAATGAAAAGAAAGATCGCAATTCTGGCAGCCGCTTTAATGTCTTTCTGCCTGGCAGCGGCCACGGCAGGTGCCGCCGAGGGCAGCGGCTGGAAAAAGGAAGATGGTAAAAGCTTTTATTATCTGGAAAACGGTGAAAAGGCCACAGGATGGACGAACATTGACGGGCTTGAAAATTATTTTGACAGCGATGGCGTATGGCATGAAGAACTGGGCACCCGGAACCTTGAAACGATCAAGGATGCCTTTTATGCCCTATATGAGATCAATGGCTCTCCGGAACGGGGATTTGATATCGGAACCTATTATGAGAGTGACATGGGGCACTGGCTGGCTAACCAGCTTTACTGGTACTTTTCCGGGGTTGACCAGAACAGTGACGAGGTTCTGGCCTATTATGATGTGATCGGCATGGATAAACACTATTATGCGCCTACCGATACAAACCTGGAATGGTCTGTCTTTACCCCAAAGGATTATGATTCCAGCAGGAAGTACCCGGTTGTATTCGGCATGTTCATGGGAGGCACCAATATCTTTTTTGCCGAAGGCATGGGTATCGTGGAAAATGCAGCGCTCAATGATTACATAGCTGTCTTTATCACCTGGGGCGCCATGCAGGGCCTGACCGAAAGTCAGCAGGCTGCCTATGACGAGAGCGGAGAAGCCCATTATGATTCCTTCTCTTTTAAGTCTGCCTATGATCAGCTGATCCGCGAATATTCCATTGACACCGAGAGAGTCTATCTTGCCGGTATTTCCGGCGGCGGCAACGCCTGCGCGATGATCGCCGAAGACCATCCGGAGCTTGTGACAGGCATTTCTCCGGCCATGGGCGCCAGCATCCAGGGCGACGGCGCTGAGCAGCTGGAGAAGGTTTCGGCTCTTGGCCTTGGAATGCTGATGTTCTATGGCGACATGGATGTCGAGGAAAGATGGCCCATCGTAAAGGCACCTAAGGAAATGGGACCTTTCGTTATCGAGCGCACACTTGAGGAGCGGGTGGATAATGTTAATGCCTGGTCGGCGGCTTGCGGTGCCGTGACCGAGCCTTCCACCGTAGAGGATGCGTTCGCGTTTTGGGAAGCAGAAGAAAATTCTGCCGCCAAGCAGTTTGGCCTTAAATTTGACAGCCTCTATACCGAAAAATATGAGACAGACTATATGTTCGGCGTCATGCTGGACAAGGACGGCAATCCCCGGGTAAAATATATGTGCATCGATGGTGCGCCCCACGCTGTCGCTCCCGAATGGGCCAGTGAGATCTACGGTTTCCTGTCCCACTTCAGCCGCGATGCGGAGAGCCGGGTATTGGTGTACAACGAGTAAATCCCAGCTGGAAAAAATGGGAAGAAATGGGGACGGTTCTCTTTTCTTATAATTACAAGAAAAGAGAACCGTCCCCATTTCTTCTCAGAGAGCAGCTTCCAGAGCTTCTTTCATCTTGCTGCGAATAAAGGTGTAATCATCGCCGGGATGAGCTTCGTAGAGCTTTTCTTTTCCGTTAAAGACAGAGGGCACGTAATAGTAATCGTAGCTTTTGGTCCGTTCCGGGTTTGCGTTTTCGTCAATCCATTCTATGGGAACCGCTTCATATCTTTTGTCTTCTTTTTTTAGGTCGTCAAGAGCTTTTCTGGCATTTTTGCAGTAGGGGCAACCATTCATGTAGAAAATTGTCATAAAAAATCCTCCTCTGTTCCGTTTTTCAAAATCCGAGCAAGCGTTTTACAATTTTTTTCTGCATTCCCTTCTATATCCTTGGCCCTAAAAACTTATCTCCATTCAAGTGGATCATATGATCAGGGGCCTGGGCAATCCACACTTCTGTCTCCCACGCCAGCGTTCCAGAAAATTTCTTATATGTGCCAAAATCCCAAAATGCTGTCACGTATATCTTCCCTGCCGTAACGTCCCTGGTGAGCTCCGTAATCTCCAGAATCCGTTTCGGATCTATCGGTCCTACTGACGTTACGGCTTCTACAAAATAAATCCAGTTTTTTTCCTCACGATATAAGACCACATCCGGCATTTTGTCGTGCAAGGTTATCTCGAAGCCCAATTCCCGAAGCTTATCGGCATTTTTTACCAAGTCCTTTTCAATGGTATCACCGACATACAGACATTCTGAGTTTGGTGCAAATCTCGGGGCGAACTCCTCAATGATGGCCTTCTGTAACGCATTGTGCCTGCCTGGTGAAAAGGTAAAATTCTGATTGTTGATTTTTACCGGCATAAGCGTCATACGCTTTTTTGAAGCGTATAGATCAATCAGTCGCTGATGATACGCCATGAAGCGCTGTATGGAAGCATCCCAGGAGAGTGTCTGTATATTTTTGAGAACACTAAGGGCCTCCTCTGTCAGCCTGTACCTGTAGTTCGGACTATTGGTCGCTTTGCCGTTATCCTCCACAAGGGCAGCCATGCGGAAATGATGCATAGCCTGCTTTCGGAAGGTCTCACGGCTATTTTCTGCATATGTTGTGCCATAATATGTATTTGCAAAAGCGATAATATCATGAATGCGTATCCATTCATTTGTTGCCTGTGACCAGGGCGTATCTTCCTTAACATCTGCCATTGCCAGCAGTGAAAGGCAGCAAATATCGGCCTGCTGTGCCTTGGGCACTCCGATTTCCTGTAGGAAAGCCCTTGCCTCATCCATTTTGCCCATAAGCCACCTCCGCCATAATCCTATCGCAGTTCTCAGTGCTTAAATCACCGGATTCTATCAGCGTTTTGCCCATCTGCCTGATTTTATCGGACGGCGGAACGGGAATGCTGTTTATTTCTGTACTGTTCACCTGTGTACTGCCGTTCAGAACGCGGTAATACATATCAAACAAGGTTGAATTTAGTAACGTGTAAACGCCATACGCTGTCGGGATATCCATATCCGAACCATCTGTCCGGTCAACATAGTTGATCTTGTTTTGTGTTCCTATCATCGCATATTCCGGGAAATCCTCGGACAGATAAACGCCGCATTGCAACCGGCGCCGTTCTTCTTTAGCCGTAAATCGTTTGCAGAATACATAGTTCTTGTTTCTTTGTATCAATCCCGGCTTTTCATCTACCATCCAGTCGTATTCCTTTCCGGAGGGATTATGATGAACTCTTCCATTGCGGATGTGCTGGCTATAGAACAGGGGGATGATATGTTCACCAGGCTCTTTTCTCAGCTCTTCCCACTGGCGAAAATCGACGACAATTCCTGTGCGCATCCGCAAGCCTTCATCAGGAAGCGTATGATGATACCGATGGATGTTGCGGATCACATTCATCTCATCCTCGCTTGTCGGAAGAAAGACATACAGGTCTTTTCCAGCCACGACAGAAGAATACGAAACCATGAGCTCTGTGATATCATTAAAATCGCTATTACTCTGGCTGGATGTCACCAGCACAGAATCCGGAAGCACATCGGTTTTTTTTACCTTAATGATCATTGTCTCCTGAAGGACCTGCTCTTCTTTGAAGACCTTGTCCCGGCTGACAAACAGATGTATATGCGTCAATTTCCCATGAGTCAGTAAATATTTTCTGAAATACTGGAAATACAGGCCCGATGTCCAGCTCCGCGGAATAATGTAGACCATCTCCGCATCGGCTTTCAGATTGAACAGAGACATGGACGCGAAAAGAAAATATAAGTTTGGCGCACCGTGAACCACTGTCGGCATGGCGATAGCCGCGGCATCATCACGCAATACTTTTAAATAAGGCGGATTAGCTATAATAAGATCATATTTTGCCGGATGTGATGACGCAAGTAAGTCCTCTTCAAAATCATGTTGCTGAGTCAGAATATAATCATCTGTAATAAGCTCATATTTCAGAGGAATAGGTGACATCTCTTTCATGAGAGCCAGGCTTTCCTCTAACAACGGCTTTATTTCCGGATCTGTTTCATAGCAGGTCAGATCAATTGCGTTGGTCCTGCCTTCCTGGCTCAGGCGGTCAATGACAGCGGCTGAAAGAATACCGCTTCCAGTGCCGGGGTCAAGAATTTTCACCTCATCAGGCAAAATGGATAGATCAAACATTCCGGCCATATATTTTGCCGTCTCCAGAGACGTAAAAAACTGTCCTTTTTTCTTCCGGACAGATTTAGGCATCTCATCCAGAAATAGCCGGGTCCTGTCAATTACCTTTTCAAGAATATTACCAGACATCTATCATCCGTTGTCCTTCCCTCCCCCCTGTCCCCTCATTAAATACCTTAGACCAAATGGGAACAATTAGCAACCTTTTCTTCCAACCGTACAGGTGGAACTTTTTCCCTTCTCGGGCAGCTTTTTCATTTCATACAGGGCGGAACATATGATTTTGTTCGGCATGTACAACCTATTTATAAAAAATTTATAATTTGGTCACATTTTTTTAAAAGGGTCTGACCCCGGTTACTTTGGGTAAGCTCGCTGGTTAACGGCTTTTCTTTTATTTAAAATTCAGATGCCAGTGCGTTTTGTTGGAACATTCGGGACAAATTCGATTCGCAGTGTCGAATCCATTGCAGCAGCCAGACGCTTTAGTAGATTCAGACTAGGGTTTCGGTTTCCGCTTTCTAATCTGCTGATGTCAGCCTGGCTGATACCAGAACGCTCAGACAACTGTGTTTGCGTTATTCCAGCTCTAATTCGTGCGTTCATAATCGCGCGAGTGATATCCAGCTCCGGCTGAATTGCTTCGTACTCTTGACGAAACTTTTCATCTGCCATTAATTCATTCGTCAGTTCCTGAAGATCGCTCATGACTGCATCTCCTTTCTTAAAAAATAATTCTTCCTGCGTATTTTTGCAAGTTCGATTTCTGACTTCGGTGTTTTTTGCTGTTTCTTTACGAATCCGTTTGTAGCAATGATAATTCGGTTTTCTTCGAAGAAGTGAACTACCACAGACCATAAAGGTCTGTGGCTTCTGAGAGCCTGACGGCTCT
>CAMNNO010000016.1 GCA_946545475.1 uncultured Blautia sp. | reverse complement strand
ATTTCAACTATTTGCTAAGCCCCTTCACATTTATAAGTATATAGGAAGCTTGTTTTAGAAATTTTCCTCCTCTTTGGTAATATCCATCCCAGAAAAGCAAATGATATTCAGGATCTCTTTCCCAAGACGCTCCTAGTGTTATAGTTTTTGCCACATCATCATAAATCCAGAATTCGTTTTCCGGATCAACAATCGTTGATTCATTCACTGCTTTACCGCCAGTCTTATTATCTATTCCAATAAACCAATGCTTAAACAAATACCCCTTCGCTCTCGGTATAGGAAGCTCTCCGAATGGTTCTCCATTTACCACAACCTTCTCAGGATCAGTAAAATTTATTGTTGTATATTGGTCATATATATCCGGAAAGCCATTTTCCAGAGAGAAAATAATAGAATATTTATCGCGACTTTCAATCCAATGAGCATAATAGGTAACATTATTTGAAACAATAGTATCGTTTGAAATCTTATTGCCGCCTACTGAGGCAGTATACCATCCATCAAAAGTATACCCTTCTCTAGTAGGTGTGGGCAGAGTCCCAATAATAGACATTTTCCACTGTGCATAAAGTGTTACAGATTCATCTTCTGGATAACTGGCACCAGACGCATAGCTTGTACCGCTGCCATCGGCTTCGGTATTCCATTTTTGGAATGTACAGGCTAATGTGCGCAGTGTTATGTTTCCCGCATTGTCGTTAAAAGAAGCAATATGAATGCGCGTTGGCTTCGAAGAAGAAAGCGCTATGGTTTGTCCTTCTGCTTTTGTCTGTGGATCAGGGGCTCCTGTACCACCATTAGCATCATAGCTAATCGTATACTCATTTTGCCTTTTGATGAAGGGTCTCAAGTTAAGGAAACCAGCTCCATAATACCTATCCCATCCCGTCGATCCCAAATCTTCAGCAACATTTTTCAACTGACTTTCGATATTTGAATAATGGTCAAGAAGTAACATCGCTGCGGCGGCAGAAACGTGAGGTGTGGCCATAGATGTGCCATTCCAAGAGGCATATCCTCCACCTGGAATTGAACTTTTGATTCCAACCCCCGGAGCAACTATGTCAACTGCGTTTCCATAGTTTGAAAAATTGGCTTTTTGTTTACTGGAATTAACAGCAGCTACAGTAATGCAACCGCTAATATGTGCAGGACAATACTTAGCCGTATCATCGCTTTCATTACCAGCTGCAACAACAACAGTAACACCTTGATTTAGAGCCACTTCCACCGCTTCGTCCACATAAGAACTATGATTTCCACCAAGGCTTAGATTAATCACGGCAGCTCCACTGCGTGCAGCATACCTGATTCCCTGTCCTACTATGGAAAAAGTGCCACGTCCATCATTCCCAAGTACCCGAACCGGCATAATAGTCACATTCAAGCCGGGCGTACAATCGACAATAGTGCCTGACACATGTGTACCATGTCCATGTCCATCTTGTGGCGTTGTATCGTTGTCGATGAAATCATAACCTGTGACAAGTCGTTCGCGAAGCATTGAATGTGATGAGTCAACTCCAGTATCAACAACTGCAACTGAAATTTTTGAATTGATTCCACGCGCTTTCAGGTCGTTAGCATAAGCATCTGCATAAATGGCAGATACGCCCCAAGAATTGGACTCTGCCTCAATGCCTTGTACACCTACATCACTATTTCCGTTCGTAAAGCCATCAGGCTCCACATATAATACATTCGGAAGTGTAGCAAGATAATTGGCACAACTGCTTGCTTCAACATCACTAAGAAATTGAAGCAGATAATGATTTTCGGGATCACGAACAATAGCTAAAACACGGAATTGAGATACATCCGGGAGATCACCATTTGTCTTTACAATCAAACGTCCTGTTGGATATTCACTATCAGCAGAGGAAATAGATACAGATGGACCATAGCTCTGGATCATATCGCAAGAGGCGGCAGCAAATTCATTCCACGATGCAGCTAATACTACGCTTGGCTCATTATTTACTGCGACAAACACAATGTTATTATTATTAGCGTATTCTTCAGCTATGCTGCCAGACTCGCCCTTAATTATCAAAGTTGAAACATGGTTATCAAACGCATTATCCGCAATGCTTTTTAATGAACTTGGAAGGTATATCTCCACTAAGCTACTATTGGCAAAAGCGCGCTCTCCGATGTGTTCTATTCCATCAGGAAGAACGACAGATTCGAGAGCAGTATCGCTCATAAATGCTTCGTCTTCTATGGTTGTCAGAGAAGCAGGAAACGTCAAGGTTGTCGCATGAGCAGTTCCGATACAAAGAGTCAGCAACAAAACAAAAGTCAAAAGAATCTTGGTAATACTCGCTGTAATCTTTTCTTTCATTTCAATGTTCCTCTCTAACGTGAGTTTCGACATTTTTGATTCAAACACCTGTTCATGGGGCGAGTAGACGGGGGGATTACTCCCTCCGCCCCTCACAGAAATTCCGGACGTGCGGCTTTCCCGCATCCGGCTCTTTGCGAAATTTAAGGGGTCTGACCCGGGGGTTTTGTTACAAGTTTATAAAGTTTATAAAAAATTTAATTGAGGTAGGATAGGCCATCGCTGACCTACCCCCTCACAGAATCCAATTTCACAGGGTCTGACCCTGCTACTCGATGACGGCCTCCCGGTAGGTGTAGCAGAAGACCGGCTCTCCAAAGATACGGGTGGTCTGCAGGGCCGGGGTGGCGGTCAGGGCGATGCGGACGGCGTCGAAGTATTCAATGACACTGCGGTACTTGCTCTGGTAGTCCAGCTGGTCGCGGTAGAGGAGCTCCTCCTCTCCCATCTCCCGGTCCAGGATATAGCCCCTGTGAGCTTCGTCGATGATAAGGAGGTCATAGTCCGTGACGGAGGGCATATCGTCCCCGTCGCTGTAGAGGATGCGCTTTACCATGCTCTGCACGGTGGCAACCTGCAGGCGGGTTTCTCTGTCTATATCCTTATCGTCAAGGCCCTTGATATTGTAGATATTGTCGAGAGTGAGCAGGTTTTCCAGGCGGACTTCTTTAAACACGTCCTCGGCCTGTTCGCCCAGGGAGGTGCGGTCTACAAGAAAGAGTATCCGCCGGAAGCGCCCGGATTTCAGAAAACGGTAGATGAGGCCCAGGATCGTTCTTGTCTTTCCGGTGCCGGTCGCCATGGCAAGCAGAACATTCCGCCGGCCCTCGGTTATGGCCTGCTCGGCAGCCTTTATGGCCTCCACCTGATAGGCGCGAAGAGCCAGGCCGTTTTCGTCGCGGAGGAAGTCGTAGGGCATTTCGCCAAGGGCCCTGCTGCCGGCGGCAGCACTCTCCCGCAGCATTTCCAGAAGGCCCTCCGGGCTCATCCATCCGCGAAGGGCGCGGGGCGCGTTGGAGGGGGCGCGAAGATCCAGGAACCAGATGCCGCTCCTGGTAGCCAGCTGCTCCAGGTAGGGGCGTCCGTTGGTGGCAAAGACGAAGGGGACACGGTAGCTCCCCCAGGTGCCGGCCTGATACAGGGCATCTTCTTTCCGGATGTTTCTGGCGTAGTCCTTGCACTGATAGTCGATGACGGAGGGAATGTCCTTGTGGAGGGCTTTTGCTTCTATAATGGCAACGAGCTTTCTGTCCGCGAACAGGGCATAGTCGGCGAAGCCTTTTTTGCCGGTGCCTGACAGGGTTGGCCATTTGGCGATGGCCATGCAGCGTCCTTTTTGCGGACGGGTGCCCCTGGCGTAGCGCATCGTCTGGGTGTCGGCTTCCCAGCCGGCCTGCCTAAGCTGCATGTCGATCATGTAGCGCGTCTCCGCCTCGGAGCGCACTCGGCCGGATGCCGCCCGAAAAGCTTTCTGCTTCCTTTCGGCGCTGTCCACCTTCTTTGCGACGGCTGCCTTTGTTTCCGCCTCTTTCATGAGCTCTTCTTCTATTGCTTTTTCTTCGGCTTTACCGGGTGATATGTTTTCCGCGGGCGGGAGGGGCATCACAAAGGGACGGCTCTCATAGTCCCAGTCGCCGTAGGTCTGCATAAACCATTCGCAGAGGCTATAGGCCATCTCAAGAAGGGCTCTTCCTTCTTCCCCGGATTCGTAATTTTCGTGAACAGCCCGGTTCCGGGCTTTTCGCAGGGCATGGAGAATATCACAGATGTCGCGCGGGAGCATGCCCTCCTGCAGCAGCGCATCGATGCGGGCAACGGCGGTGTTGTCGATGGAAAGGGGGAGGCGGTCGTAGCGAAACATAAGGTTGACAATGGTCTCCCCGATCATCCCAAGCTTTAAAAGGCAGGAGTTCACGTCTGTGTAAACATACCGCTCCGCGAGGGAGCCGAAGTTTTCCAGCACAGGAAACTGTTCTTTTAAAAATGAGAAATTTGACATTGCGCTTCCTCAATCTGAGATTCGGCAGGTTGCTTGATAATTTTCTTTTTCATTATACAACAACTGTCTATTTTTTCCAATAGTATTGTGAGAAGAAAAGGAAGCATCACAGACCCAGTTCCGGCATTGCCAGGCGTATTTTATCGCAGATAGCCTTATGGAGATAGTTAGGGTTCAGCCGGTTTTTGGCATACTGAAGGTAAGTCCCGTTTGTAGTGGCAACCAGAAATTCTGTAAAAAAGCGTTCCCAGCTAAAGTATTTCTTGCTCTCAATATATTCTTCCGGAACGCTGAGCATTTTCCTCTCTTCCAAGGTAAGGACAATCACGCCCGATGTCAGGATAAGCCACTCAAAAGATTCCGGGAGATACAGCGTAATATTATCGTGTTCCAGGATGAACTGCATGACACGATCCATTTCCGCGCCAAAAGCCGCTCCATCTGCGATAATAAGAAGCCGTTTTTTTGAATTTTCCATGCTTTTCAAAAAAATATTTGATTTCCCGCCGGCACTGACCGCTGTACACTCTCCCAACTGTGCAAGGTTCTGAAAAAATTCGAATCCGGCATTGGAATCTTCAAGAAGCAGGACCTCTGGCTTAAGGGGCCGAGAGTAGCTGTTTTTTCCATAAATATGGTAAAACTCATGATAGATTTTTTTCAAAGATCCATATTTCCCGGAATTTCGTATGCCATATATTTCCTCAACGCTATAAGGCAGGTTTGGCAATCCCTCTCTGGTGACAAGAACATAATAATTGTCTGAATCCCGGACAGCTCTGGCAAACTCAACGGTAGGAAGAAATTCATTATTTTCATCTATAAATACGATAGTTTCATGAAGTACAGACAGGATAAGATGCCAGTCCCGCCCTCCTACGGCCCGGCAGGGACGCTCGCATATAAGTTCTATGCCGCTTTTCTCTCCGTCTTCGTAATAGTCCCGTATCATTTCCACCAGAGTGGTCTTTCCAGTGGCACTGTCGCCTTTAATGATCGTTATGTTCCTCCGGATGACAAATTCATATTTCAGGTTGGCATTGGCAACCTCAACTTTATAACTCCCCTTCATACTTATCTCACCAGCCTTGCTATCTTACGATCATTCCGGCGATCGGCAATAATTCTCTCATTGTGTGAACGATCTGGCCTGAGTTGAGGATCTTAAGTTCAAAGGCGTCCTTTCCGAAGTTCATAAGATGCCTGAGGTTTACCGTGACATCCTGTCTTTTTCCTATTTCGAGGAGCCATTTCGCACAGTTATCCCCGCAGGCAGAGGCGTTGAAAACCTTATCTGGTACTTTGTAAATACAGATCAAGGTCTTTACACCTCCAGAAAGCTCCCTGGGAGAAATGCCTCCCAGAACCGGGCTGTCAATAATCCTCGGTCCTAAGACCGTTGATTTATCAACGTCGAGAATCATTTTCTTACATAAATCATCCGTTATCCATTCATCAGTATATGTGTTTTTAAAATACACTACCGTATTGTAAATGGCATCCGCCATATCTCCATAATATACTGAAAGCATATTTCTGCCCCCCCCTATATTGATGTTTGGTGTCTGGCTCAATTCCAACAAAAACAGGCGGAAGGGATTCTCCGATGTTCGGTGAGCCGGGCGCTTGCTTATACTATATGGAGAAATGCCCGGAAATGCAAGCCTTTTTCCTGCGCTCGGCGCTGTAATCCTGATAGCCAGTTTTTAGGTGTTCCACCCGCAATTACAGGTCTTTTCCCGGATGTGCTATACTGGAAACACTTAGCACCTCTGCATCCGCGAGTATAAAATCAGGAAAAAAACAAAGGGAGGATCTTATTTATGAAGATGAAAAACCTGATGATAGCCATATCGGCACTCATGATGTTTTCACACACTACCCTGGCCTCTCAGCCGGACTTACCTTTTGCGTCCTTAAAGGACGTTGAGTTCTATTTTGCCAGCGGCGTGGGAGGATGGTCGACAAGTCTGACCATAGAGCCTGACGGCAGCTTTTCCGGGAATTATCACGACAGCGACATGGGCGATACCGGGGAGGGCTATCCCCACGGGACCATGTATTACTGCGACTTTTCCGGGTCTTTCACCGAACCGGTGAAGATAGACGATTACACGTATGTTTTCCGAATCGGGGAGATAACTCTGGAAGACGTTCCCGGCGAAGAGACGATCACAGACAACATCCGCTACATTGCCAGCGAGCCCTATGGCCTTGAGGATTGCGAGGATGTGTATCTGTACCTGCCCGGCAAGTCTGTTGCCGCCCTTCCGGAAGAATTTCTGATATGGGTGCAGTATCATGGCATGGAGAAATCCGCGGAAGCGCTTCCGTTCTATGGCCTGTACAACGAAAACGCCCAGGACGGGTTTTCCGGCCATGTCATGCAGGCCTATGTGCCGGAAGGCTACATCAATGAGCAGGTCTTTCAGGCACAGAATGAAGGCGCGGCCCTCCTGTCTTCCCTTGACGGCGGAAACCTTCCCCAGCTGCAGCTTAACCTGCAGTCGGGAGAGCTCTTCCAGGTGTGGGATGATGCCCTGAACAATATCTGGGCCTATCTCTTGGAAACCCTGGACCCGGATGTTATGGATGCCCTGACGGCGGAAGAAATGGAATGGATCGAGCAGAAGGAGGCGGACATAGAGGCAGAGGGAAGCGCATATAAAGGCGGAAGCCTTCAACCTTATGTCCAGAACATGACCGCTTACCGGTGGACCCGGGACAGGGTGTACGAACTGCAGAGCAGATATGGTTTTTAAAAAAGTAGAAGAAAAGGGGATGGTTCTGTTTTCTCGTCTTTTAGACAAGAAAACAGAACCATCCCCTTTTCTTCTCAGTTTTTGCTTTCCGCTTTTTCCTGAAGTGTCAAAAGTGCATCATAGCCGACAATCTCAGCTTTTTCTTCTTCCGTCAGCTGCGCGTAGGCTTCCATGGCCTGCTGGGCATTGCTCTTGCCGCGCCCCTGGGGAGCGGCGCCGTTTTCGGCGAGAGCGGCAGCAATCAGGCCGTTGGTGACGGATACGGGGGTCCAGCCTTCGGTGTAGATGTCGCTAGAGCCGCCGGGGGTAAACTGGGCCGCGTTAAGGCCTGCGGTTCCGGAGCCTTCCAGGATAACGCCGTTTTCGTCACGGCCGAGCCATTCGTTTTTCAGCTGCTCGATCTTGCCGCGCTCTACGGCCGTCTGGCGGTTCTGGGAGAAGAGCCACTGGAACGGATACATCAGCTGATAGCCGTATTTCCAGGTGGACATATGGTTGCCCTTGGTAAAGAGGCCCCAGTTGATGCCGCCTCCGGGCTGTGTGGTGTCATGAGTCGTCATCTGCTCGTCAAGGGCATCCTGCTCTTCAATGGAGAGATAGGGGTCCCACTCGCCGGTGGCAATGGAGTAGCCGGCAGCTTCAAAATATTCTTGGAGGAAAGCCCATTCGCCGGTAGCCATGGGGTCATTAATGCAGGTGTGTACCAGGATATTATCATCAGAGATCATATAATACCAGTTCCGGAAGTTTTCAGCATCCAGGCCAAAGCCGTTGAAGCTGACCGGATCGTTTTCAGGAGTCCTGGCGGGGGCGCCGTTATGCTGGAACTCTTTGGCATAGTTGGTGGACCACTGGGCACCGACAACGGCGATGCCGCCAAAGAAGTTGTCCCTCTGGGAAGCCATGTAGATGATGGACATGCCGCCCATGGACTGGCCTGTTCCGTAGATCCTGTCGGTATCGATATAGTCCTTGTATTCCTCCAGAAGATAGTCGATCAGCTCCCAGACGGCGGGCTGGGCCTCGCTGGAGGCGTCGTAGTCGTCGGTCGTGCGGCGGGTTTCCTCGATCTGGGGAACCAGCACGATGGCGGGATTTTCATCCTGGACTTCCGGGCCGGAAAGCTTGACGGCAGCCTTGGAGGACGTGATGGCGGCCATGGGATCGGTGTCGTTGGCGCCGGCGTGCTCCATATGGATGACAAAGGCGATGTTGCCCTTGTTGGCCTCAAGGATCTCCTCAGAAGGAACATACAGGGAGTAAGGAAGCTCGAAATCATAATACTCGCCGGTATATTCGCTGTAACAGCCCGTCGCCTGGAATGCGCCGTCGCCGATATAATGAAGGGTCCAGCCGCTGCCTTCGGCAAATTCGGGAAGGATGATGCCGTCCTTGTCGGCCTGCACAAGAGTCTCCATGCGGTGGCTCCAGGCATTTTCCTGCTCATAGGTGATGTAGTTGCCGACCTCAGCCGTTCCGGCAGAAATGACAGCGCCGTCTGCGCTCACCTCGCCCACCTGCATGGCACCGGCGATCATGGATTCGGTGTAGATCAGGTTCTGGCCGCTTAACATATAATCGGTGTTGACTTCAAGGATAACATATTTTCCGGATTCCTTTCCGGACTCTGCGGGGGCGGGCTCGTCATTGACATAGGCTTTCACAATGGCCCCTTCGTTGCCGGCAATGCCGTCATAATCCAGCTCAATAGCCTGTTCAAAGCCATTAGCCTGTTCCTGGAAAATGGCATAATCGGTAACAATGTAATCTTCCGGAGAAACGCTTGAGGCATCGATCTCGGTATCATATTCCACGATGATGGCGCAGGTCTTGGCGCCTTCGACATCAACAAAGCCGTAAGACTTGACACTGACAATAGCTTCATCGGCGCTTCGGCCGCTTTCTGTAGCCATTGTGCAGACAGACAAAGAGGAAAGCAGGGCAACAGAGGTTAAGGCTAAGATTCGCTTGTTCATAGGTAACTCCTTTCTTTACAACACTTGCCTTTTTTGCGGCCGGACGGGCAGAAAGATATCTGTCAAAGCTGCAGGCCGTACAAGGCAGCGGGATGATTGTTCTTACGCAGGAGATTATAGCGGATAAGCTTACGGGAATTGTGACAGAAAAAAGTAATTTTTTGTTTTACCGAAATCGACTATATGGTATAGTAGGCATATGGATCAAAACGCAAGCATAATTCCGTGCCGCGGTATATGCAGAAATATTATAGCAGTATTCAAGTAAGCGTATCATTCGGAAGAAATGGGGACGGTTCTTCCCCCGCTAATATAAAGAGGGCCACCATGAGTGAACAGGAAAAAAATGAGATGATCATATTGATCTGTGATGATAATATAGCCGTTCATGAAAGCCTTGGCTTCTTCCTCAGGGAGGCCGGCATGGGGACGGTCTCCGCTTTTGAGGGAAAAGAACTGCTGCGGATACTTGGCCGGCAGAAAATAGACCTTGTTGTCCTGGATATCATGATGCCGGGCAAGCCGGGAACCGAGCTCCTTAAAGAGATCAGGAGCATAAGCGATATTCCCGTGCTCATGCTGAGCGCCCTTGGAGAAGAAGAAAACCGCATTGAAGGCCTTTGCCTGGGAGCGGACGACTACGTGACCAAGCCCTTTTCGCCAAAGGAAGTCGTGGTCCGCATACAGAGGATATTGCACCGCCTGAATCCAAGAGAGAAAAATACGTCTCTCTTTTATGGCAACCTGGTCCTTAACCCGGAAGCCTTAACAGCCTCCATCGGAGAGACGCCCCTTGCGCTTACGCCAAAGGAATTTTCCGTTCTGGAATGCCTGGCCGAGAAGCCGGATAAAGTCCTGAGCCGTGACATCATCCTGGATGAGGTCTGGGGCTTTAGCTATCTGGGGGACGGGCGTTCTGTCGATACCATCATCCGCAGGCTCCGGATGAAGCTTGAAAAGGCAAATGCCAGCTGCGCCATACGGTCTGTTTACAGTGTGGGATATTCTCTGGTCAAAAAGTGAAAAACAGGCAGGAGGAAGTGATTAAATGAAGAGAGAAGGCGTTTTCCACTCCAAAGCAAAGATTTACAGAAAGTACATCGCCACGATATCGATGTATTTTCTGAGCCTGGCCGCCGGTATTGCCGTTATTTTCGCCCTTCCTTATCTCCGGCACCATCACCAGCTGGAACGTATGGTCAGAGAGGCCACGCTTTTCTATCCCTTTGATGATGGCTTCGGAATGGGCACCCGTTTCGGCATTTCGTATCTGTTTTATAACGAAAAAGGGGAATGCCTGAACAGCTACATAGCCGGCTTTGTGGGCAGCCAGTACCGCTTTGCAAAAGAAAAATATATTGAAAAAGCTCTGGAAAAAAAGCCATGTACCGGCTATGAGCTTATTTCTGTCGAAACCGGCAGGGCCGATGAACACCACGAGATCGCGCTGGTCTCTTCGTATCCGGTATATCAGGACGGTCGTTTTTTAGGATGCCTTGTCCTGGTTCGTGGGTTCGAGGATCATCTGGCCCTGCTTATAGGGTTTTCCATTTTGTGGACTGTCATTTTTGCCCTTGTGTTTATCTTTTACTGGCTGCTGGACAGAAAGAACCGGCAGATGGAGGCCCTTCGGCGGACCTATATCGCCGGAATGAGCCATGAACTGAAATCGCCCATTACGTCTATAAAAGCCCTGGCGAAAACCCTTCTTTATGATGAATCCGATGATCCGGACAAGAGGATGTTCTATTACAGCACCATCCTTGAGGAGGCCGATATTTTAGAGAACTCGGTTCTCAAGATCCTGGAACTTTCGAAGCTTCAAAGCAAAGCCTCTCTCTACAAAAAAGAAATCTGCCAGGCAGAGAGGGTTTTTGGGGAAGCCATGGAGCGCTACAGGCGTTATTGCGATGAGATGGAGATCGCCCTCTCTTTGCCGGCACTTGAGTCCTTGCCGCCGGTATACACAGCGCCGTCCCTTATGGGGCGCGTGCTCGATCTCCTGCTCCATAACGCGGTCAAGTTTGTTCCGGAAGACGGCGGCAAGGTCGGCATCACAACAGAGCTTCGCGATAAAAAGCTCATCGTCCATGTCATAAACAATGGCAGCGAGATCTCCCCCGAAGACCTGCCCCGGATTTTTGACAGCTTCTTTAAATCCGAAACGATCAAAAATCCGACAGGGAGCGGCATGGGGCTGGCAATTGTAAAGGAGATCCTGAACGGGCTTCACGAGACGATAACGGTCAAAAGCAGTCCAGAAGAAACCGAATTTGCCTTTACGGTCGGTTTAGCGGGGTGACGCGGGGCCTCTTTCTCTCACTCAATAATATCGCATTCCCAGCCGAATAAAGAGACGGAAAAAAGGGGACGATTCTTTTTTCTTACGAATCACAAGAAAAAAGAACTGTCCCCTTTTTTTCTCCCTCTTTTTGTAAAATTCGTCTCCTTATTCTAGGTAACATTCAGTAAATGTCAAAAATTTTTCCGTTTGCCCTATACTCATTGACATGTGATTCGTGTCATCTTTTGTTCCTGCAACTGCCATTTTTTACATTACGAGGTGATCATCATGTTCAAGAACAAAACTCAAACCGGAAAATGCAACATCAGCGGCGATAATATCCGCCGCATACGTCTTGAGCTCCAGCCTCACACCTCGCAGCGGGCGCTGGCAGACAGGCTGCAGCTTTACGGGATGGACCTGGATAAGAATGCTATTCAGCGGATCGAATCGGGACAGCGGTTTGTCACGGATATCGAACTCAAGGCCATCTCGCAGGTCCTTGATGTGTCCGTCGATGTCCTCATCCAGAAAAATGAGTAAACTGACAAAGGGGGAGCGCCGGGGTCTTCCCCCTATAAAATTCCACCTGTACGGTTGGAGCATCTAAAGATGCTCCAACCTAAACCTCCAAAATTCGCAAAATTGCGTTTACATGGCCTTGTTAACATTGTGGTAATATGCCTCCCAAAAACGGGAGGCTTTTTTGTTATCGCAGGGGACCCCTCCTGCCCGATCTATAGCAGGGCCGCCCGTTTCCCGCAGCATATATCACGGCTGCTGCCGTGTGATCTTATATAAGAAAGGCAAACGGCCCGTTTTCGAGCTGTCAAATAATAGAAATATGAAAGGCAAGCGACCCGTTTTCGGGCTGTCAGATGATAAAAATATGAAAGGCAAACGATATTATCAGGAATATGTCCTCGGACAGCCTTTGTCCACATTTTTCAAAGAAAACAAGATCCCTCTTTTACAGATGCGCCACCTGCGCGACCTGGATTTTCCCATTACGCGCGGCATCTCCTACGAGCGCACCGTCGACGAATTTCTCCTCCAGATGGCCGTAAACGACGTTCTTATGCCGCTGCGGCAGCGCCAGGAAATGGTTATCCTCCTGGACAGGCAGGGCGCCCTGGTCAGGGAGGAGGGATCGTGGCATCTGCTCTTTACGCCGGAGGAAGGCGAACGCCTGACCCTGAAAGAAGACGCCCCCCTTTATCCCATCCTCAAGGCGCTTACGGAAAAAGAGAAAAAAGGAGAAGTCAGCCGCGTGGACGTGCCGGAGCGCAGCATGAAGATACTCACCGGCGGCATGAAACCCTTCTGCATCCTGGATGAATACTGTAAGGCCCAGAAGGGCGGGTATCTGGCCGAAGCCGAAAAGATCGTCATCGCGGGGCCGAAGGAGCTTTACCGGCATGTTCCGGTCTGCCGCTACAATGCCCTCTCAACCGTCGATAAAGACGAGGTGGAAAACTACCACACGATCCACCTGCTCATGGAGGACTACCTGCAGCGGTACGCTTCCATGCAGGAGGGCGACAGCCTGCGGCCTCTTTCGATCGCCGTCTTTGGCGCTCCCGGGGCCGGAAAATCCTTTGGCGTTAAGCAGATGGCGCTCAGCATGGGAAATTTTTCCTTAAGCTCCCTTAACATCTCCCAATACGAATCCCCGGCTGAGCTCTTTAAGGCGCTGCACAGCGCGCTTGCCTGCAAGGAAGGCCAGATCCCCCTGATCTTTTTTGACGAATTTGACGCGGAGCTGAGCGGCACCTCGCGGGGATGGCTCAAATATTTCCTGGCCCCCATGCAGGACGGCGAATATGCCTACGAAGGCAGGACCCACCGGATCAAGGCAGCCGTTTTTGTCTTTGCCGGGGCGACCGCCTATTCGTTCAAGACTTTTCTTCCCGGAAACCCGGATGAGGAAACAGCCTTCAAAATGGTCAAGGGCCCGGATTTCGTCAGCCGCCTCCAGGGCATCCTGAATATCAAGGGGCCGAATCCCGCGGCCCGTGGAGACCAGAGCCACATCATCCGCCGCGCCATGCTGATGCGGGAGCAGGTGATCCGCAAGGGAACCGGCATTTACGATCCCAACAGCGGCATCGTCAACGTCTCGCGCGGCATGCTCTCCGCCCTTCTGTCGGTGTCGGAATACCGGCACGGGTCGCGCTCGCTGGAATTTATCCTGGACATGAGCCGCCTGTCGGAGGTTGGCCGTTTCACGCCCTCCTGCCTGCCAGTGGACGAGCAGCTTGACATCCACCTGGATGTCGACGACTTCCGCAAGCGCCTGTCCTTTGAACAGATGCTGGGCGATTTTCTGGACAAATATGCCGCGGCTGCCTATGCCGGCCTTTTGGATGAAAAGGTGGCGGAGGCCGTGAAGCTCCAGGCCGACGAGGAAGAGATCGCCGCGCTCAAGGATGAAGCCGAAAAGAAAAAGCGCCTGCCCGTTCCGGAGGACATGCGCCGCGAGTGCCTCTCCCAACTGTATTATATCGGCGTGCATCTGCAGGATTACAGCCAGGCCATCGGCATACGTCCCATTCTCCCCGGCGCGCAGGATGCCATCACGGAGCTGTACGGGCCGGCGCTTGAGAGCCTGGCGGAGCTTGAGCACGAGCGGTGGGTGCTGGAAATGGAAATCGACGGATGGCACGCCGGGCCCGACGATGCCGAGGCCATGACCAACCCTTACATGATCCCCTATCCGGATCTGGAAGAGCCCGCGCGCGAACCGATCCGGCTAAGCGTGCGGCGGATGCCGGAGAACCTGCGGCAGATCGGATTTGAATTTTACCGCCGCTCCTTTTAAGCGCCGTGGTTTTTCATTTATAAAATTTTACAGACACAAACGGATATTTATGATATAATGGCTAAAGGAGCGGAATGCCTTCCGCTTTCCTGCAGCTGTTTTTACAACCTGTCGTTTTTACTGATTTTGGAGGTGTATATCCGCTATGGCAGTCAATCGTTTTGTCCTCAATGGCATGTCTTTCCATGGACATGGCGCCATTAATGAAATTCCCGGTATCGTATTGTCCAAGGGCTTTAAAAAGGCTTTTGTCGCCTCTGACCCCGACCTGGTCAAGTTCGGCGTTACCGCCAAGGTTACGGATCTTCTTGAGAAGAACGGGATCGCTTATGAGGTTTATTCCAATATTAAGCCCAACCCCACCATCGAAAACGTCCAGCAGGGCGTGGATGCCTACAAAGCTTCCGGTGCGGACTTTATGATCACCATCGGCGGCGGCTCTTCCATGGATACCGGCAAGGGCATCGGCATTATCGTCAACAACCCGGAATACTATGATGTCCGCTCCCTTGAGGGCGTAGCTCCCACCAAAAACCGTACCGTCTTTACCATAGCGGTTCCCACGACCGGCGGTACCGGCGCGGAGTCCACCATCAACTATGTCATCACCGACGTGGAGAAGAAGCGTAAATTTGTCTGCGTCGACCCCAACGATATCCCGGATGTCGCCGTTGTGGACCCGGATATGATGTCCTCCATGCCGAAGGGCCTTACCGCCTCCACCGGCATGGACGCCCTGACCCACGCCATCGAGGGTTATACCACCAAAGCCGCCTGGGCGCTTTCCGACTGCCTGGACCTTGAGGCCATAAAGCTTATCGCGGCAAACCTCCGGAAGGCTGTAGCCAACGATCCGGATGGACGCGAAGGCATGGCCCTGGCCCAGTATGTGACCGCCATGGCTTATTCCAATGTCGGCCTTGGCATCGCCCATTCCATGGCGCACACCCTCGGCGCGGTCTATGATACGCCCCACGGCGTCGCCTGCGCGATGATGCTTCCCATCGTCATGGATTTCAATAAGGAATATACCGGCGAAAAGTATAAGGCCATCGCCGAAGCCTTTGGCATCGATACCACCGGCATGGACGCCGCCGCTTACCGCCAGGCGGCCATCGACGCCGTACAGAAGCTCTCTGTGGATGTCGGCATTCCCACAAAGCTTGAAAAGCTTAAGGAAGAGGATCTGCCCTTCCTGTGCGAATCCGCCGCCAAGGACGCCTGCGCCCCCGGCAATCCCAGGGAAGCCACGCTTGCCGATTTTGAAGCTATGTTCCGCAAGCTGATGTAAGGATCTGTTATACTATAGCAGTATTCAAGCGTATCGCCGAGGAAAGAAATGGGGACGGTTCTTTTTTCTTGTGATCCGTAAGAAAAAAGAACCGTCCCCATTTCTTCCCACTTTGAACACTGCTAAGCGCCTTATCTGTATATCATGAGGATATGCCAAATGAGCCGAAAACAGGTTGTTATAATAGAATGGATCGTACTTCTGGCGGTCGTAGGCGGCATTGCCGCTTTTCTTCTGCACCTTTTGCTTTCCTCACGCTCTCCCGGCCAGGCCGCCGAAGACGTGTTAAGCGTCCCGGAAAGCGCCTCTATGGCTTCCCGGCCGCAGGAAGAGGCCGGGATCGTTTACCTGACCCCGGCCCCGACGCCTTCCCCTGTCCGCACCTATACTTTCAGCTTTGCGGGCGACTGCACGATCGGGAGCCTTTGGGAGTGGCAGGGCGACCAGCCGGGCGATTTCCAGTCGGTGGTGGGCGATGACTATGCCTATCCGCTGTCCGGCGTGAAGAGCATTTTTGCCGCTGACGATCTTACGGTCGTCAACCTTGAGGGCACCTTCACCACCTCCGATGTTCCTGTGGAAAAGCTTTACCGCTTCAAGGCCGACCCTTCCTACGTGCAGGTCCTGAAAGAAGGGAGCGTAGAGGCGGTTTCCGCTTCCAACAATCATTCGGAGGATTTTGGGGAAGAGGGCGTATGGGACACGCTCTCGACCCTGAGTGGCGCGGGCCTTTCCTACACAAGGGCCGGCTCCCCCCTGATCACAACTCTTCCCGGAGGCCTCACCGTGGGGATCGTCTCTTATAATACCGTAGAAAACTGGGAGGACGAATACGTCTGGCGCATGTCGGTGGAATCGGACATCGCGTCCTGCCAGGAAGCCGGCTGCGACCTGATCATTGGCTTCATGCACTGGGGAACCGTCGAATATCTTGTGGAGCCCGAGGACTGGGAGGTCGCCTTTGCCCACGACATGGCCGACTGGGGGTGCGACCTGATCGTCGGAGGACATGCCCATATCCTGCAGCGCATGGAAGTGTATAACGATGTCCCGATCTTTTATTCCATGGGGAATTTCTGCTACGGAGGACACCTGGACCCGGAGGACAAGGACAGCGTCATCGTTCAGGCCAGCTTCACATGGGATGCCGACTCGCAGACCGTAAAACGCACCTCTCTTAACTGCATCCCCTGCCTGATCTCCTCCCATACCTATTACAACGACTACTGCCCCGCGCCCTGCCCATACGGCTCCGATGATTACCAGAGGATCATGGAGCGGCTGGAGTGGCCATATTGATAAGGAGGAAAGAGCGTGATACGGATAGCCGTCTGCGACGACGAGGCCTGGATGCGCGGCCAGCTGCTTCGTTTTCTTAACGATTATGCTTCTTGCCATCAGCGCGATTTCGAGATCCTCTCATTTGAGAATGCCAACTACCTGCTCCGCGATTATCCGCCCTCCCTCGATCTTTTGCTGCTCGACATTGCCATGAACGGGCTGGATGGCATCGCGGCGGCAGGGGAGATCAGAAAGTCCGATCCTTCTGTTACCATCATCTTCATCACCTCGATGGCGAACCGCGCTATTGAGGGCTACAAGGTCCACGCCTATGGCTTCATCAAAAAGCCCATCGACAGGGAAGAACTCCTCTACCAGCTGGACAGCGCCCTCGCGCAGATCGACGCCAGAAAATCCCTGGGCAGCTATGTCACCCTGCAGCTTCCGGGCGGCCCGGTGCGTCTTCCTGTGTATGATATTTCCTATGCGGAGGTCAAGGATCACAAGCTCTCTGTCCATATCGGTGCGGATACCCAGGCGTTCTGGCTGTCCCTTGGCGACCTGGAAAAACAGCTGTCGCAGTACGGCTTTTTCCGGCCCCACTCTTCTTTCCTGGTCAACTACCGCTATATTTCCCGGATCGGCACATCGGAGCTGCTTCTCGTGAACGGGGCCGTCATCCCTGTAAGCCAGCACCGGCGGAAAAAATTTCTGGAACAGATGTCACAGTACATGAAGGAGATGGGATGATGAGCCCTGCCGTGTTTCTTCTTGACAAGCCCAACCTTGTCGGATATCTGGGCGAATGCCTGGTGATCGTGTTCGCCTTCCGTAATCTTGAGAGGCGTCCTGAAAAAAAATGGACGTTTTTTGCCCTCACGGCCCTCTTCCTCAATTTTGTCCTGTACCTGACCAGCGGGACAGGCAACGCGGCAGCCGCCAGTCCCTGGCTGCACTTTGTCGGGCGGGCCGTTTTCCACGCCGCTGCCGTCTGCCTGTATCTGTGTCTGGCCAAAACACTGCCCTGGCGCTCCTGCCTTCTCTTATCCCTCCTGTATATCAGCGGCTACCAGTTTTCCATAGGCATGCGCCTCCTCTTTTCCTCCATTTCCCTGGGAGGCAAAGGCCTATTTTCCAGCCTGTTTTCTACGCTGGCCGTCCTCTTCTGCCAGTTGGCCTGGGCGCTGGTGCTTCGGCGCATCATCCGCATCAGCGACCTGTCGGCCATCAGTTTTTCCCGATGGGGGCTGACCGGTACGCTGACGCTTCTGCAGATCTATATCCGCTGGTCCCTGATGCCAAGCCTTGGCGGGAGCATGGCGCTCCCCATCTGGCTGCGTCAGGTCGAATATCCGCTGATCGCCATGGCAGGCCTGCTGCTCGTCGAGGTCTTTTACGAGGAAAGCATCAGCATGCAGGCCAGGGCCGCCAGGGAGCGGACGGAAAGGCTCTGCCTGGAATATGAACTGAAAAACGCCCGCCAGCAGACGCGCGCCTCCGATGATGTGCGGCGCATCTACCACGATATGAAGAACCACCTTCTGTCCATCCGCACCATGGATTCTTCCCGGGAGGTCCGCCAGTATACCGAGGATCTGCTCTCGCAGTTTGACGATTACGAAAACACCGTCTGTACCGGAAATGCGGTTGCGGATTCCCTGCTTTTTGAAAAGATCATGCTCTCCCGCCTGGACAATGTTCTGTTCAACGTGTGCATGGATCTGACCCCCCTGTCCTTTATCCGCCCGGTGGATATGGTCACGATCTTCGGCAATGCGGTTGACAATTGCCTGGAAGCGGTTAAAAAGCTGCCGCAGGAGAAACGGCGGATCTACTTAAGGAGCATAAATAACCCCGGCTTTGTCACGCTTGTCTTTTCCAATCCCTTCAAGGAGGCCTGCACGGATGCCTCCGGCGCTCTCGTCACCAGCAAGGAGGACAAAACTAACCACGGGCTCGGCCTTAACAGCATGCGCCACGCCGCCGAAAGGTACGATGGCGTTATCAAGGTCTCCCTGGATGACGCCCGGCACTACTTTGACCTGACCATCCTCATCCCCCTTCCTCTGTCAGTTACGAAATGAAAATGTCAGTTACGGGATCTGCCTTGCGGGCGGGTCCCTTTTTTCATACAATGGCCTCATCAAAAGCAAAACGCATCCGCCAAATAGCATTTGCAAAGAAGGAGAACGCCATGTCAAAAGATGATATTCTCGATCAGAAGCTGACCGAACGCTTTACCGATCCCGCCAGGCAGAAAAAGCATCACCGCAACGTGCGCATCGGCTTTGTCATCTGCACCTGCATCCTGCTCCTGGCTTCCTGCCTGAACTGGGGCCTTATTACCGGCTGGGGGAACGTGGACATTGACCGCCTGACCATTTCCGGCAACGACGGCGCGGAATTTTCCGCCCTGCTCTACCGTCCGGCCAACGCGACCGACCAGACCCCTGCTCCCGGCATTATTATGTACCACGGCAATGCCGGCAACGCCCGCAACCATGAATCCTGGGCCATGGAATTTGCCCGCCGCGGTTTCGTCGTCCTCTCTCCCGACCTTTACGGCTCCGGCAATTCCGAAGGCTATTTTACCGGCTATCTTCCGGATGTTGCCGGCCCCGCCTCGATGGGCGCCGCTACCTCCGAGGTCTCGCTCATCTACGAGGCCGACATGTTTACCCGCTACTTCCTGACCCTTCCCTACGTCGATAAAGAAAACTGGCTTTCCTCCGGCCACTCCATGGGCGGCGTGCCTTCCTTCGCCATGGGCGCCCGCTATGACGCCAAAGGTATCCTTGTCGCTGCCGGAACCTCCGCCTGGAACTTTGCCAACGCCTCCCTGGACAGCTGCTCCGAGCTTTACTATCCCTACCTTGAGGCCTGGAAGAATTACACGAAAAACACCGTTGTCATGATGGGCGATGTGGAGCACAGCAAGACCCTGGACCCCGAGCAGATGAACAAGAGCATCCAGACCAAGGGCCTGCCTACGCTTCTCAAATACCCCGGCCACGAGGAAGACGCCGAGCTCATCCCGGATCACATTTATGGATCCTTTGAGGAGGGCAGCGGCTATGCCTTCCTGGTAGAACCCAACCGCATCCACGAGGCCGCTTTTGTTTCCAGCACCACCATCGGAAACCTGCTAAAGTACGGACAGCTGACCGTCGGCGATGCCGTTCCCAACTATATCGATTCCAGTGACCAGATCTGGATGTACAAGGATTACCTGGGCATGTTCGGCACACTCGCCTTTGCCGCTTTCCTCTGCTCCCTGGCCCTGCTCCTCGTCGAGGAAATTCCCGCCTTCGCCGTCTGCAAGCGCCCCCTTGGCCGCAATGTCGGCGCCAGAGGGAAAGGCCTCCTTATCATGTCCCTCATCAGCCTTGTGGTTCCCTATATCGTCTGCAAGACCGATGCGTTCGGCATCGTGGGCGGCGCCAACGGCCTGAGGCTCTGGAACATGGGCTTCCACATCAACTACTCGAACCTTGGCTTCGGCGTTATCCTTGGCCTGGCTATTGTCTGCACCATCGGCCTTATCGTCACCATTATCGTCAAGCGAAAAGGCGAGGCTCTGCGCTTTAATGATTTCGGCATGGTTCCCTATGAGTATGAGAATGCCTCTTCCGGAAAGTGGAAGGGCGTCGTCAGCATGGCTCTCCATTCCCTGCTGCTGGCCCTCATAGTCGTCGCCATCGGCTGGGGCTACATGCAGCTTCAGGAGAATGTCCTGGGCACGGACTTCTACTCCTGGTTCTTCGGTGTCAAGCCGCTGCCCATCAGCAAGCTCGGCGCTTACTGGCCGTACCTCATCGTGTTTGTCATCATCTTTATCCCGCTGTCCATCGACATGAACATCATCCGCCGCCTGCCCAGCACCGGCAATGATACCCTGGACACCCTCATCGCTGTCGTGTTCAACGTTGTGCTCGCCACCGCAGCCGTCATCCTCATCGTGGCCGGCAAGTGGTACCTGCAGTCCGCCGGCTCCGCCGCAGACACCAACTGGTTCTGGAAGATGGGGCTTGATACCCAGCGCATCTGGGGCATGCCGCTCGGCATGGGCGTCGCCGTCGGCGGTTCCACCTTCCTCTATAAAAAGACCGGCAACACATGGCTGTGCGCCTTCCTCATCGGCACCGTCGCCTGCCTCATGGGTATCCTGTACGGCGGCACACGGTTCCATTACCTGACATTCCTCTGCTAAATATCAACGATCAACAAAGGGGAGAAGAAAAAGAACTATCCTTTTTCTTCTCCCCTTTTCTTCTCAGCTGCCGGATGGCCCAAGCCTGTATCCGGCATTCTTCAATGCCGTAAGCCCCCTGTCAAAATTTTCTTTTTTCATAAAGACATAATCCGTGTTAAAGGTGGAAACAGCAAAAATGCCGATATCGTTCGAGGCCAGTACCTCCGATATTCCGGCCAGTATCCCGATCAGGGAAAAATCCAGCTGTCCGGTTATGCGAAAGCCCTTCCAGCCGTCCTCCCGCTCTGTTGTATTGTCCGGGACCATATTTTCCGGGCAGACCAGGGAATTTTCCTCGTCCGTTATTCCTGTAAAGCAGAATGGCTGACGCATATCTATTCCGGAATAATCCGTCACCTTGCAGACCGAAAAGCGCATGGCGAGGGGCTTAAGTAGCGGAAGCTCTTTTTCTGACGGGCCCGGTGCCAGCCCTCCGGTCGTCTCACGCTCCACCAGGCGCACAGGCAGGACCTGGTGCATAGAGGTAAGCGTTTTTCCTTCGATAAGGGCCAGGAGCATGTCTGCGGACATACGGGCCATCCCGGCGACCTGCTGCCGTATGCTCGATACCGACGGGCGGTAGAGGCCGGCAATCGCGGAATCGTCAAAGCCCGTCAGGCGGACCTGGCCAGGGACAGCTATTCCCTTCTCCTGCAGGCCGATCAGGGCGCCAATAGCCAGAAGATCCGTGGTACATAAAAGGCCGTCAAACTCTTCCCCTCTGTCCAGCTGCTCTTTTATACATGCCGTTGCCACCGGTGCGGAGACAGTCTCCACATTGAAGGACAGCGGCTCCATTCCGGCCTCCTCCATCGCCCGGCGATACCCCCGGTAACGCATTTTCTGGTTAAAGTCCATGTCAAACGCATAAAGGATGGCGACGCGCCGGCAGCCAAGCTCAACCAGGCGGCGCGCAGCCCTGTAGCCGCCGTCCTCATTGTCCGACTCCACCAGGCAGTCCCGCTTCTCGTTATAGTTTTCCGGGCGGCGGTCCACATAGACCAGAGGGATATCGTCCGGCTTATAATGCCGTATTCCCGAGATCAGCAGGATGCCGCCGACCCGCTGGGAGATGAGCGTATCGACATGCTTCTGCTCAAGAGCCGCCGATTCATTTGTGTTACAGATCACGGTTGAATAGCCATACGTGAACAGGTACGTCTCTATTTCAAGGACCAGCCGGGCGAAATGCGCATTCATGATATCCGGCACGATCACGCCGATCACCTTGGAGTGCTTTTCTCTCAGGCTCTTGGCCACCGTGTTGGGGTGGTAGTCCAGCTCTTTCATGACCCTCCGCACGGCTGCCTCTGTCTCCGCCGAAAAACGGCCGTTCTGATTGATCACCCGGGACACTGTTGCGACCGAAACGCCTGACAGCTCCGCTATGGTTTTGATATTCACTTTGTTTCCCATAAAAAGCCCGTTCCCTTCATTTTTTCTGCTGTGCTCCAGTATAATACATCTTTCACCTGAAAACAAGAACAGCCGGCCCGCAGTTTTTTCTGCAGGCCGACTGTTTTGCCATGCTTTATTTTTGCTTAAAAAGCTTTACTTCACATCAAAATGATAGCTTCCGGATTCCAGTTCAAACACGGCTGTCATCATGCCGTTATGCTCTTCCATGCCTTCATAGGAGGCTCCGGCGATATCCATAAGGGACTGCGCCTCTTCCTCTGTGGCCGGCAGGTACAGGATTGCCGTGGTGTTTGCGGGAACGATGGCATCGTAGGTGGCAAGCTTCCCGTCCTCGGCCGTCCAGCCGGATTCGATCCTGCCGTACTGCGAATCATACGCGGCCTTCACGTATGTGAAATGCCCGCCCGGAAGCGGCTGGAGGACAAAGCTCTGGAAGCCGGCCGTCTCGCCTCTTCCTATGCCGGCCTGGTATTCCATCATCCAGGAGCCGACCGCGCCGAGGGAATAGTGGTTAAAGGAATTCATGCCGTTGTTGCCGCCAAAGCCGTTCTCGATGGTGTAGGAGTTCCAGCGCTCCCACACAGAGGTGGCGCCGTTCACGACCGGATACAGCCAGGACGGATAAGCGGTCTGCTCAAACAGGCGGTAAGCGGTTTCGCTTTCCCCTGCCTCGGTCAGAGCCGGGAGAAGGGAGCCGGTCGTCATAAAGCCCGTCGTCATCGTATAACCGGTCGCCTCGCAGGCGGAGAGCAGGTTCTCGCGGGCATAGGGCTCATTCTCCTCGTTAAAGAGGCCATAGGACAGCGGCAGCGCATAGGAGCCCTGAGTATCCTGGAGCGTGCCGTCCGCCATCTGCGTTTTGTGGTCCGCATTCACATAGACCGCGTTCCACTCATTCTTCAGGCCCTCGGCGTAGGAGGCGAAGGCAGCGGCATCTTCCTTCTTGCCCAATGCCTCGGCAGCCCCCTGCAGATAGCGCACCACATGGTAGAACATGGCATTGCCCAGAAGCGAGACATCCGTGTCCACGACCGCCAGGTGATCGCCGGAGAAGCCCGTATTGGAGGTCAGGTACTCGCACCCCTCGGCCTTCATCTGGCACATGCCGTCCACATGGAGCTTCATGTTCGGGTAGTTGGCTTCCAGGATCGAAATATCGCCGTACTGCAGATAATTCTCATAGGGAACAATGGCGCCCGAGGCGTTCCACATATACCCCAGCGCGAACGCGGAGCCGATGTCGTTGTAGGAAGGCGCAAACAGGTGATACGTTCCGTCCGCTCCCTGGGAATCCCTCTGCATCAGGGTATAGTTGTTAAAGAAGGCTGTCTGGTCCGCCATGTAGGTGTCCGTCCTGATGTAGGCGTTCAGGTCGCCGGCCCAGCCCAGGCGCTCGTCGCGCTGCGGGCAGTCCGTCGGAATGGACAGATGGTTGCCGGAGGTCGAGCGGATGATGTTGTCAAACAGCTTTGTCGTCAGCTCATTGGAGGATTCATAGTAGGAAGCCTGCTTTATGGAACTCAGCACAACGCCCTTAATGTTTTCCGCCGGGATCGGCTCCGAAATTCCGGAGATCTCCACATAGCGGTAGCCGTGGAAGGTAAAGACCGGGCAGAAGGATTCGCCGCTCTCGCCCTTCATGGTATAGCGGTCCGTCGCCAGGGCGCCGCGCAGGTTTTCGGTAAGGATGAGACCGCCAAGGTCGCCGTAATAATAGGGGTTATCTTCCTCAAGGTTCGGATAAAGGATCTCGCCATAGCGCACGGTGATCTCCTGCCCGGCTTCGCCTTCGGGGAAGGTGATCTGCGGAACGCCGACCATGTTTTCGCCCATGTCATAAATATAGACGGTATCGTTGTCGTCCCCGCGTGTCTCCGCTCCGACATACTCGGCATCCAGCACCTTGACCACCCGGATCCCGGGGACCAGGGCCGCGATATAGGCGGGCGTTATGCCGCGGATGGTGCTCTCCACTGCCGCGGCCGGGCGCCAGGCGCCGGCGTCATACCCCGGCTCGTCAAAGCCTTCCACCGCCGCCTCTCGGGTCGCATCGTAAATCTCGCCGTTAAAGTTGCCCGCGTAGCGGACAGGGCCCTGCCCGTAATACTGCCAGGTGCTGTCCGTGGGGATGTAATCCACCGTGCCATCCTCATATGTCACGGCGATGAGGGCCAGAAGGGAGGGCTTGTCGTCATACCAGTTGTATTCTTCGGTCGTATAGTAGACCTGGTCCATGTACCAGCCGGAGGCCAGGACAGCGCCCACGGCATTGTCGCCTTCAGCGATGAGGTCCGTCACGTCGTAGGCGTAGTACAGGATGTGCTGGCGGAAGTCGGTGTCGCCGGGCGAGAGGTAATCCTCTCCCACCTTTTGGCCGTTGATCGTCATCTCGTAGAGGCCTCTGGCCGTGACATAGGCTTTCGCGGAGGCTACGGGTTTTTCTGCCGTGAAATCCTTCCGGAGCATCGGCACGGAGCCGTAGGAGGGATCGGCATAGGCAAACGTGCCGGCGTCTGCCGTGATCTGGTTTCCTTCGGCTTTAAGGCCGCCGATCCCGTCAAAGATGGCATAGGTCGCGCCCACATTCTCGCCGAACACAACCGCCCTCTTCGGGTCATAGTTGCGGATAAGGTAGTCCGTGAAAACAGCCTCGGTGCTGTCGTCCGTCACAAAGCCAACCTCACAGAGCCTGGGGAAGATCGGGACATCCATCGTCTGGCCGAGGGGGTTCAGGATGAGCTTGGTGGGGTCCTGAGTAGCGCCCCAGGCCATGCTGCGTCCGCCGCCCTCGCCGGTGATGAGGGTCGTGCCGTCTATCGTCATGTATTCCATCTGGTTGCCGCTGATGACGATCTCGAAGCTGTGGGAATCGTAGCGGTTCTCTTCGTTTATCATCTCCTCCGGGATCTCCACCGTCTTCACGGGCTCTGTCCCATCCTCACCGGGGGCGTAGCCCTTGCGATAAACCTCCAGCATGGCCGGAAGGGTATCCACCTTAACCTGGTAGGTGATATAGTTTTCGCCGTGGATCAGGTAGTTGTTCTTGGTTGTGGACAGAAGTCGGGGATCGTTCGCGCCGAAGACTATGCCGGCGCTTTTTCCGCCTTCCTTGATCTGCATGTCAAACTCCAGGCGGAAGACCGGAACGGTCTCGGACGCCAGGTACAGCTCGTCCGCCCCGATCCACTCCGCGCCATGCCAGGCGGACAGATCCTCATTCATGAAGCCTGTGCCGAAGGTGGATCCTGCCGTGAGGACGGCTCCTGTTTCATCCCATACGGTAAGGTTCCAGGTGTAATCCGTTTCGGCCTTAAGCGGCATAGCCTCTTCCGGATAAGCAATCCCTACGGACGATTGGGATTCCACCCGGCCGCTGTCCCAGTAAACCTCTTCGCCGTCCGATACCACGATCTCATAGGCCGTCTGCCTGGCGCCGGTGCGTCCGGAGGCCATCTGCCAGCTGAACACCGGATTGTCATTGTCCACGGCTAGCGGCTCGTCCATGCTTTCCACGCGAAGGCGCGTAAGATACGCCTCAGCCTCTGCCTCCTGCGAAAACGCGCTCTGGCACAGGCCAAAAGCTATCGTCCCCGCCATCAGATATGCCATTGCCCTTGTTATCTTCATAAATACCTCCTAAAAAACATCCCTTTAAAAATATCTCCATAAGACGTCCGGGTAATCGCCAACGGGTTGCTCCATGTTGCAAGGTAAACGTTTACTCATATAAAAAAAATTTTTAAATCAAGCTTATTTATTTGAGTAATCGTTTACTCTTTTGCCTTAGTATACTCCCTCTGGCAGGATCTGTCAAGTCCTTTTACAAAAAAGCCAGAAATCCGGATCTGAACCTTTGCCTGGTCATGACGCAAAAAGGGCTATGAAAAAACGGAAAATCGTTTTTTCACAGCCCCTCTGCCCTTTATCGCAGGGGCGGCGTAAAGAAATTATCGGCTTGCGCCGCCCCGTCACCACCGGGAAAAGCCAAGGCGTACCAGGTCGCCGCCCACGCGCCTGTATTTTCGGAAATGCTCTCCGCCTTCCGAAAAGTCCTCATACCACAGTATCGTTCCCCCATAATAGTGGCCTTTCAGCTCCCCCTCCCCGCTCAGCACGAACGTATCGGTTTCGAAAGGCGCATCCATCCCGTCAGATTTGAAGAGAAGGTTCCAGGCCTTCCTCCTGCACTGCCGGACAACATCATCGGGGAAGCTTTCTCTCTTTATGTAAACGCTTCCCTTGGGGTATCCGGGCATCTTGCGCGCCCCGGGGGTGCCCTCTTCGCAGAGTACCGTAACTTCGTTCGTGGAAAAGTATAGAAATTTTCGAGAACTCCCCTTACGGT
>CAMNNO010000015.1 GCA_946545475.1 uncultured Blautia sp. | reverse complement strand
TGCGATGATAAGGAAGCCGAAAAGCGCCTCCGGGAATCCCAGGGACATATCCGGGCTTAGAAGCACCTTTCTTTCCGCCCCTGCCTGCATTTTTCAACATTTCCGCAGCGGTAGCACAGCTCGTTATCGCAGATGCCGTCATTGTTAAAATATGAGAGGATATTGTTCACCGTCGTCTCGGCGATGTTGTTCAGGGCCTCCTCGGTGAGGAAGGCCTGGTGGGAGGTGACGATCACGTTGGGCATCGAGATCAGGCGGGAGAGCAGCTCATCGTTCAGGATGTGGCCGGAGCGGTCCTCGAAGAAGATATCCGCCTCCTCCTCGTAGACATCCAGGCAGGCCGCGCCGACCTTCCGGGCCTTTATGCCCTCTAAGAGCTCCTCCGTATCGATGAGGGCGCCGCGGGAGGTGTTGATGATGATGACGCCCTTCTTCATGCTCTCAATGGCGTCCTTGCCGATCATGTGCCGCGTCTCATCGGTCAGCGGGCAGTGAAGGGAAATGATGTCGCTCTGCCGGAAGAGCTCGTCCAGGCCCACATAGGTGATGCCGCTGCCTTCCGCCGGGAAGAGGTCGTAGGCGATGACGTTCATGCCGAAGCCGCGGCAGATGTCGATGAAGATCCGCCCGATCTTGCCGGTGCCGACAACGCCCACGGTCTTTCCGTGCAGGTCGAAGCCGGTCAGGCCGTTCAGGGAGAAGTTAAATTCCCGTGTCCGGTTGTAGGCCTTATGGATGCGGCGGACAGAGGTGAGCAGCAGCGCCATGGCATGCTCCGCCACCGCGTAGGGCGAATAGGCCGGGACATGGACGACATGGATCTTGCCGAAGGCGGCGTGGACATCCACATTGTTGTAGCCCGCCGAGCGAAGAGCAATAAGCTTGACGCCCAGCTCGTAGAGCCTGTCGATCACGGCCTTGTTTACGGTATCATTGACAAAAACGCAGACCGCATCGCAGTCCCTGGCCAGCTCGACCGTGTCCTCGTTCAGCTTGGTCTCCAGAAAGCGGTACTGGATATCGTGCTGCTGGCCGTAGTGTTCAAATGAAGGCTTATCATAGGCTTTTGTGTCGTAAAATGCAATTTTGATCATATTATATCTCCTCGAAAACTGATACCAGAAGTAGTAAGAAAATTACCGGTGGTAATTTTCTTACTACTTCTGCATATACCGCGGCACAGAATTTAAAAGTATTGTTTTATTGTGTTCGCGAGTATAAAAAACCGGGCGGGAAAAAGCAGCTGCCCTTTCCCGCCCGGTTTTTATTATGGCAGGGCCGCCCATAAGAAATTTGTCACCTGACGGTGACGGGCGGCCCGCCGGGGGTAGAGGCAAGGCAAGCCTCCCTCTACCCTATTTATTATCGCAGGGGCGGCATAAGGAAATCATCGCCTAGCGGCGTAAGCCGGAATGTTTCCCTGCGCCGCCCGCATCACCTGATGGGCCTGTCAGGCCTTTATCAGGGCAACCGCAACGTCGTTGACATTGGTGCCGGTGGGGCCGGTCATGATGAGGCCATCCACGGCTTTCAGGGCGTGGTAGGCGTCGTTGTCCTTGAGGACGGCGGCCACATCCAGGCCCTTGTTGGCAAGGGCGGCGCAGGAGGCGCCATCCACATAGCCGCCGGCGGCATCGGTGGGGCCGTCGGTGCCATCGCTGCCCACGGAGAAGACGCACGCGGAGGGAAGGCCGGCAATGTGGGGCGCTGCTGCCAGGGCAAGCTCCTGGTTGCGGCCGCCCAGGCCCTTTCCGGTCAGGTGCACAACGGTCTCGCCGCCGGCAATGTAGGCCAGGCTCCTGCCGCTTCCGGCATGGGTTTTCAGAATGGTGCCCAGGAAGCTTCCGGCTTCCCTGGCTTCGCAGGAGAGAAGGTCGGTGAGCATGACGGGCTCATAGCCGAGCTCCTCGCACTTCTTTGCCGCCGCCGCGCAGAGCTCGCGCACGCTCCCGGTGATGAGGGTCGTCACATTGGTAAGCTCCTTGGGGGTCTCCTTCCCCAGAAGGGCCTTCGCCTCATCGGAAAGGCGGAGGCTGTATTTTTCGGCGATGGCAAGGGCCTGGGCGCTGGTGGAGGCGTCCGGGTAGGCCGGGCCGCTGGCGATCATGTCGAGCGGGTCGCCGAGGATGTCGCTGAGAACAATGCTGAACACCTTTGCCGGCAGGCATCTTTCCGCAAAACGGCCGCCCTTGACGGCGCTGAGCCTCTTGCGGATGGTATTCATCTCCACGATATCGGCGCCGCAGGCCAGGAGCTGGCGGGTGATATCCTGAAGCTCCTCCCCGGGGACAAGGGGCTGTTCAAACAGGGCGGAACCGCCGCCGGAAAGCAGGAAAAGAACCGTATCCTTTTCGGACAGGCCGCTGACGGCCTCCAGGGCCTTTGCGGTGGCGTTGAAGCTATTCTCATCCGGAACCGGATGGCCGGCTTCATAGCAAGTCACGCCGGGGATCTCGCCCATAACATGGTCATATTTTGTGACCACGATACCGGCATCCACATGCCCGATGGTCTTGACCGCGGCGGCAGCCATCTGCCAGGCGGCCTTGCCTGCGGATACAAGGATAAGCTTGCCGCCCTCCGGCTTGAAATCCTTAAGGGCACGGGCAACGGCTTCATCCGGAAGGACGGCGGCCAGGCTGGCGTTGACAATAGCATCGGCATCTTTTCTCATGGCATTCATATTTTAATCTCCTTTATGTTGCGGGGAAGCGCCGCATGGGCAGATCCCCGGGATTTTTTCTGTGACGCTCGGGCAGGAGCCAAAGTTCCCCCTCCTGCCCGCCCCTGCGATAATAGTCAAAGGTAAGCCGGGAAGTCCTCCCCCCGCCTACGCCTTGTCGGCTTAGAAGCGGGGGACTTTCTTGTTGGGTTAAAAACGAGGGTGTCCAAAGGGGCCCGGCTCCATCAGGTAATGGGCGCGGGGTTAAAAATGCACAGGTCATTGGTCCAGCGGTACTGCTCGGAATAGGGCTTTTTGCGGCCGCTGGCCACATCCAGGATGAACCGGAACAGCTCTTCGCCCTGCTCGGCGATGGTGCGCTCTCCCACGGCGGCGGGGCCGGCGTTAAAGTCGATGATATCCGGCCACTGTTCCTTCATTTCGTTGCGGGAACAGAGCTTGATGACGGGCGCGGCGGCCAGTCCATAGGGAGTGCCGCGGCCGGTCATGAACACCTCAAGCCCCATGCCGCTGGCCAGCTGGCTGGGACCGCAGAACAGGTCGGAGGCCGGCGTGGCGGCAAAGATCTCGCCATGCTTTGTGGGGCGCATGCCGGGGGAGAGGACTTCCACAATGGGGGAAGTGCCGGACTTGGCGATGGAGCCCATGGACTTTTCGATGATATTGGAAAGACCGCCCTTTTTATTGCCGGGGGTCGTGTTGGCTCCGCGGTCGACGCCGCCGTCGCGCAGGTACTTATCGTACCATTTCATCTCTTCTACCAGGCGGGCCCCAACCTCATCGTTTATGCAGCGCTCGGCGATAAACTGAACGCCGTCGCGCACCTCGGTGACTTCCGAGAACATGACCGTTCCGCCGCCGGAAACGATAAGGTCCGCGGCATAGCCGGCCGTGGGATTGGCGGTGATGCCGGAGAAGGCATCGGAGCCGCCGCACTGCATGCCGACCAGGAGGTCGGAAAGGGGAAGGGTCTCCCGCTTCCTGGCGTTCAGGATGGCCAGCTTCTTTTCGGCCATCTCCATGAGCGCGTTCATGACCGCGTCATGCCCCTTATGCTCCTGGAGGACCAGGACGTTCTCCGGGGTATTCAGCTCCGGCCACCACTCGCAGAAGCGGTCCGGCGTGAACTTTTCGCAGCCAAGGCTGACCAGCATGAACACGCCGCCAAAGTTGGGATGGGTCGCGATGTTGCGGATAATGCGCTGGGGAACCTTCGCCTCCGGGGCGTCGATGGCCACGCCGCAGCCGTACTGGTGGTTGATGGTGATCACATCATCCACGTTGGGGTACTTGGGCAGCAGCTCACGGCGGATGCGGTCAATGGCCGCATTGACGACGCCGATGACGCACTGGACGGTGGTGTTGATGCACAGGATGTTCCGGGTGCCGCCAGGCCCCTCGCCCCAGGGGTTCCGATAGCCCTCCCATGTCGTGGCCGGGGGAGTGGGCAGGTCTGTCCGGATGTTTTTGGCAAATTCCAGCTTGTCCAGATCCGGCGCGGGGGCCATGATCAGGTTCTTTTCGTTGATCCAGGCGCCCTGGGGGACAGCCTCCTTCATGGTGCCAAGGACAACGCCGTAGCGTACGACCTCCTCGCCGGCAGACAGGGCCTTAAGGGAGATCTTGTGGGCCTGGGGAATATCCTCCGCCGTCACGACGCCGGGGAGCACTTCGGTTCCCTTCGCCACATCGTGAATGGCAATGGCGACATTGTCCCGTTCGTTGATCTTAATACATAGATTCATAGTAAGTTTCACTCCGATTGATATATAGTAAGTGCTGTATTGCCGCTATGTCCACAGGTGCCGGTGAACGCGATAAGGTCAGCCCAGCAGCGAGCTCAAGATGCCCAGAAGGTCACTGCCGTCGTAGCTGCTCTGTGAGGCCTGCGCCTGCGTGCTGCCGCCTCCGAAGAGGGAGGAGAGCAGGCTTCCGGAAGAAGCGCTGCCGGACTGGGCCGCCTGGGAAGACGCCGATGTGCCGGAGGCCGCCCCGGGCTTATTCACCAGCTGGATCGTCGGCGGCTTCTGGTTGGCGGCAGAGGCCGCGGGCTTGGGCGCGCTGGTGCTCTGCGCTGTGGGAACGGCATTGTTTCCGGCACCGCCGAGCAGGGCCCCGACCAGGGAAGAACCGCTCTGGGGCTTGGTATGGTTAGAGCTCTGGGAGGAGGCGATGGGCGTCGAGGAGGGCTTGGGGGAAGCCGTCTGCGTCTGGGGCTGGGCCTGCGCGCTCTGGCCCATCCCGAAGAGGCTGGAGAGCAGGCTTCCGGAAGCGCTGGCCATGCTCTGGCTGCCGCCGCCGCTGCCGAAAAAGGCATCCAGAAGGGAGCCGCTGCCCTGCGAGGAGGATGCGCCGCCGCCAAGGAGGCTCTCGATCATGCCCAGGCCGTCGGAAGAGCTCTGGGCAGAGCCGCCGAACATGCCCATAAGGTCGGTCAGGTCAAAACCGGCGCGGTCATCCTTCTTCGCGTTCCCCTGGGTGGCCGCTGCCGAAAGGCCGCTCATAAGGGCCGGCGCAATGCTGGCCAAAATGCTTTCCACCTGGGAGACATCCATGTCGGATTCCTTTGCCAGGGAACGCATGACCTCATCCGAATCATTCCCAAGGATATGGCGGACGATCCTCTCGCCATCCTGCTGATCCGCTTCCCCGATCTGGGCATCCATGGAGCGGGTGCTCTTGTGCTGCAAAAGAGCGCCCAGAAGCGACTGCGCCCCGGACTGGGACGACGCGTTTTTGGTCAGGTACTTGATCAGCAGGGGGAGGGCCAGCATCAAAAGCTTGGTGATGCTCTTCTTGGAAGAGCCTGTCTGCTGGGAAAGTGAGTTCACGGAAGACGTGGATGTCATGGTCCCGAGAAGCATCTGTAGCAGGTTCATAACGATCTCCTTTCTTACTTATCTAATAGTTTAAGTGTCTGACAGTTTAAGTGGCCGCAAAACCTGGAACCGAAAATAGCCTTTGAGCATATCTTATGGTTCTTTTTTTAAATTATACTACACTCTTCGTCATAATGCACGATATTTTCTTGCTATTTCTTGCATTTTATACTTGGTGGCTGCCTGTCGGCAGGTAAACGTAAAATTAAAGCCAACAATAAGATTTTCACATTATATCTTGCATCCCCTCCCATGGGATGTTAGAATGATAAAATCTGCTGTTAACATTTCATCAGGAGGATATTTCATGAGCAATCCCAAAATTGTTCCCGGCAAGGGCGGGGAAACCTATATTCCTTATGAGAACAGGACCGGCAATGAGTCCATTGTCTATTTCACCAGGGATCTCTCCTATGAGGGTCTCTCCAAAGCCTACGCCAAGATCTGCGCCAATCTTACCGGGCGCATAGCGGTCAAGCTGCATACCGGCGAACAGAACGGGCCCAATATCATTCCCAGGGCATGGGTCAAGGGCCTCATGGCGAACGACATGGAAAACGGAACGATCGTCGAGACCAACACCTACTACGAAGGCGACCGCTACACCACAGAAAAGCACCGCCAGACCCTCGAGATCAACGGCTGGACCTTCTCCCCCGTGGATATCATGGACGAGGAAGGCTGCGCCATGTTCCCCATAAAGGGCGGCAAGTGGTTTACCGAAATGTCTGTCGGCGCCCATCTGGCGAACTATGACTCCTTCCTGGCCCTGACCCACTTTAAAGGCCATGTCCAGGGCGGCTTCGGCGGCTCCAACAAAAATATCGGCATCGGCTGCGCGGACGGCCGCGTCGGCAAGGCCATGATCCATACCACGCCCGGTCAGGACGATATGTGGGACATCAAGACCGAGGAGTTCATGGAGCGCATCACCGAATCCACCAAGGCAACCCTTGACCACTTCGGGAAAAACATCGCCTATATCAACGTCATGCGCAACATGTCCGTCTCCTGCGACTGCGAAGGCACAGCAGCCATGCCGGTCGTCACCCCGAACGTAGGCATCCTCGCCTCCCTCGACATCCTCGCCATCGACCAGGCCTGCATAGACCTGATCTACGCCATGAAGGAAAACGAGCACGCCGATATGGTCGAGCGCATCCAGACCCGCCACGGCCTGCGCCAGCTCACCTATATGAAAGAAATGGGCATGGGCAATGACCGCTACGTCCTGATCGACCTCGACAACAACGAAACCCGCATCCGCCCCGCCGACGCCGTACAAAACCTGGCTCCGTTTACCGAATAACCGGGAATAAATGGGGACAGTTCTCTTTTCTTACGAATCACAAGAAAAGAGAACCGTCCCCATTTATTCCCATTATTTCATTCCCAGAAGCCCCATCGCATAGTCATAAACCTTCCGGCTGGTGGCGTTGGTGTAGTGGACGCCGTCCAAAGTAGAATACCCTGTATTCACAAGATACGAATAGACATCCAGAACAGTCACCCCCGTAAGCTCCGCCGACAGGCGGCGATTAAAAGCCTCAACCTCCGAATTATCCACATAGGGACTGTATTCCAGCGGCCCCGGGTTCATGACATAGACCTTGGCCCCTCTCCCTTCCCACAAGGGCTTCTGCCCCAGATAGAAGGAAATATACCGTCCCACATTATAAGGGTCATTGACGCCGAACCACAAAAGCAGGTCCGTATTCCCGTCCAGGCCGTTTAAGATGCTCCCCGCCACGCTCGAAAGGTAGGGATACCCGGCCCCCGACTGGCTGATAAAGCTGATCCGGCTGTTTCCGCCCCAGTAATTTTTCAGGTACATCTCCAACATCTCTGTCCGGGAGTCCCCGACAAAAAGGAGCTTCCTTCCGGAAGATGTCTGTCCCCCGGAATGTATGTAAGGCGTTACCGTGCGGATATTGCTGAACGTTCCGTACACATTGCCGGAATAGTTCCTGCGCACGGCCCTCACCCGGTACCGGTACGTTTCCCCAAACCTGGCCGTGTTGTCGGTATAGATCTGCCGGGAATCCGTATCCGCTGTCACCGTATCCAGCAGCTCAAAGGAGCCGCCCCCGCCATCGCGCCAGATCTCATACTTTTCCGCCAGGGGAACGGTTGTCCACTTAATGGCTATGCGGGTGGCCGAAAGAGCCTGGCCCACCGTGATCGTCGGTTTCTGGGAGATCGCCGTCTTCATCACGATAACGGATGAGTAGCTGCTGCACAGCTTCTTCCCGTTGGACAGCCACTTGTACGAGCGGAGCTTGTAGCTGTACTGGCTGTCAAGGCTGCCCTCCTCGGAGAAGGAGGCCGCCTCATTGCTGGGGAACACCAGGTACTTGACGTAGGAACCGCCCACATACTTAAAGAGCTCAAAGCCGTCGGCATCCGGAGCCGCCGCCCAGCTTAAAAGGATCGTCTTTCCGCTCCGGACGCGCCCGTAAAGCTTGGGCTTTGACAGGCTCTGCTGCTCCGACGCCTGGACATCCCGCACCAGGAAGGCATCCATAAGAGTGCCCGCCAGGCCGTTGCCGCGGCCAGGAAGCGGCACAAAGCACAGCGCCAGCATAAGCATAAGGCCCACGGCCGCCATACTCATCCTAGAATGCCGTATCCTCAAAGCCGGCCTTCGAGAATCATCATTTTTCGGATCATCATTTTTCGGGTTATCGTTTTTTGGATCATCTGTCCTGAAACTGCCTGTCTTCTGATCATCGGTCTTCAGATTATCCCTCTTATAACCAGTTTTTATCAGATTATCAGTCTTCAGGGCCGGCCTCCTTTTCATCATCCGTCAACGCGTCTTCCTCTTCCTCCTCATAGGATTCCGGATCATAATCCTCATCCTCGAAGGCATCCTCATCCTCGGAGACATCTTCCACCTGGCCCTCCGACCAGTCTTCCATCATCTCGTCCTCTTCGGTCTCATCAAAGACGACCTCCGCGGTCTCCTTCTTTTCCTCAGGCGTTTCGGAGGGAACCGGCGTCCCGCAGTACGGACAGAAAGCGACGGTTTTTTCCACCGATTTTTTGCAGTTGGGACAGATCTTCTTGCCCCTGCGGCTGGCGGCCTCGCCTTTCAGGACATCGATAACCTCGTGATGCTCCCGGATCGCGGCGCACATGGAAGAAAACTTCTCCTCCAGGCCGCTGCCGTCACTGTTGCCGGCATATTTATCATATACCAGCTTGCCGATCTCCATCATGATCTTCTGGATCTGGCGCTCCTCGGAGGCGATCTTGCTCTTAAGCTTCTGCACCTCCACCATGCCGCTCACGCGCTCGCTAAGGCCCTGGGCGGTCTTGCTCAAAGATTCTCCCATTTCGTTAAAAAAATCCTTTGCCATCTCGTTTTCTCCTTCGTCATGTTTGTGCTATTTGCGGGTTCAGTCTTTTGCAGTAAGCGCACGAATTTACTGAGGAAATATACCGCTACCGCGGCGTAAATTCGGCGCAGGAAACGAATCAAAATGCAGGCATTTTGTTCGTTTCCCATACAATATGCACCTATGCTTCCTGGCCCCGGAGCGATATCCTTGGGCCTCCGGTTCCTTCCAGGTAGTCCCGGGTAATGACGACCTTGCCGATCGACGGGTCTTTGGGGATCTCAAACATAATGTCCAGCATATACTGCTCCAGGATCGCCCTTAAAGAACGGGCGCCGGTTTTCTTTTCCATGCCCTTTTCGGCGATCAGGTGAAGGGCGCCCTCCTCAAATTCCAGGCTGACCTCATCCATGGCCAGGAGCTTCTGATACTGTTTGATAATAGCGTTTTTAGGCTCCACAAGAATGCGCACAAGCATATCCTCGGAGAGCATGTCCATAGGGCAGAGAATGGGAAGACGCCCCATGAACTCCGGGATCATGCCGTAGTTTCGAAGATCGTCCACAGTCAGCTTCTGCAGCAGAGCGGGGTCATTATCGTACTTATCCTTGAGGTCCGCGTAAAAGCCGATGGAGGCCTGTTTATTCAGCCGCTCCTTGATGACATTTTCAATATCCGGGAAAGCGCCGCCGCAGATGAACAGAATGTTGCTGGTATCCACAGACACCAGCGGGACCATGGCGTTCTTGCTGGTTCCGCCTACCGGGACATCCACGCGGCTTCCCTCCAGGAGCTTTAAAAGGCCCTGCTGGACAGCTTCGCCGTTCACATCGCGGTGGGTCGTGTCCTTCTTCTTGGCCAGCTTATCGATCTCGTCAATAAAGATGATCCCGTGCTCCGCCCGCTCCACGTCGTTATCCGCGGCCGCCAGGAGCTTGGACACCACGCTCTCGATATCGTCGCCGATATAGCCGGCCTCCGTCAGAGATGTGGCATCCGCGATGGCCAGAGGCACATCCAAAAGCTTTGCCAGGGTCTTCACCAGATAGGTCTTGCCGCAGCCTGTAGGGCCGACCATGAGAATATTGGATTTTTCGATCTCCACGCCGTCGGAGGCATCCTGGCAGACCCGCTTATAGTGGTTGTAAACCGCTACGGAGATGATCTTTTTAGCCCTTTCCTGCCCGATGACGTGCTCATCCAGGCTGGCTTTTATGCGGTGAGGGGCCGGGACCGAGGCAAAGTCAAAATAATACTCCTCATCGTCCGGCTCTTCCGCCTTCGACGGGACATGTTTTTCCTCCTCCCCCGGATATTCCCCGAAGGGAGACATTCCCCCGGATGTAAATATCTGAAAACCGGGAAAGCGCATCATGTCGCCGGGCGTCATATCGCCGTTCTTAATGCGCTCCTCAACGGTCGTGAGGCTCCTTTGCAGGCAGTCGTTACATACGCAGAGGTTGTTGGGAAGCTCAAGCATCCCCGAACATTCCTCCTCAGGCCTGCCGCACATGAAACAGAAGCGGCGGGGGCGGCTCTTTTTATTTTTGGTGTCGCCGGGATCCTTCCCGGGTACTTTTTTCAGCAGCCGTCTTTGCTTTTTTTCGGCTTTATCTTCGGAATCGTTTTTATCTCCGGAATCGATTTTATTTTCGGAAGCAGCCTCTTCCGTCTGGTTCACTTCCTGATCCTGAGAGCCGGCATGCGGCTGGGCGGGCTCACACGGTTTCTCATTATTCTCCCGATCCTTCCCGTCGCCGGGATCATATGGTTCTGACATTCGCTTCTCCTTATTATACGGCAGATGCTTCTCTGCCGTTCTGTGTTCATAGCCTTGGGCTGTCAACGGTTGTATTATAACACAAGATACGCAAGAATAAAATTAAAGATTTATAAACATAGGACTTATTCATTAAAATTTTGTGAATTTTCACAATCGAGTAGGAGGGGAACCCTCCCCTCCTACTCGCCCGCGGGGCGGCCCTGCCATAATAGGGTAGAGGGAGACGTATTCTCCCTCTACCCCCGGCGGGCCGCCCGTCACCGTCAGGTGACAAATTTCTTATGGGCGGCCCTGCCATAATAACAGATCGGGCAGGAGGGAAGCTTCCCTTCCTGCCCGATCTTCTGCTTTTTCAGGCGGCGCTGCCGAAGCAGACGCTGATGTCCATATCCCGGTATATCCCGTTCACCGTGCGCTGGATCCGGAAGACCACTTCCTCGCCGGCCTCGTAATACTGCATTTTTTCGTAAAGCATCTCGCGGCTGGTGATCCGCTCGCCGTCCATCTGGAGAATGATATCCCCCTGCTGGAGGCCGGCTTCATCCGCCGCCCCGCCCGGGACGATCTCGGTGATAAAGGCTCCCCTGGGAAGATTATACATGAAAATAGCTTCAAAGCTTAGGTTTGCCACCGTAGCTCCCAGCGAAGCCGGATTGTCCCTGACGATGGTCCGCGTCTTGCGGTTCATCAGCTCCTCCAGGATAGGGCGGGCCTTATCGATGGAGATGGCATAGCCCATGCCCTCAACCGTCGACGAGCTGCTGGCGTATTTTGCGGAGTTAATGCCCACCAGCTGCCCCTTCATGTTGAGGAGGGCGCCCCCGCTGTTGCCGGGGTTTATGGCGGCATCCGTCTGGATCAGGTTCTCGGCTGTCCCGTCCTGAGTGCTCATGGTCCGGTTCAGGGCGCTCACCCATCCGGATGTCACCGACTGGCCATAGCCCAGGGCGTTGCCGATGGCGACCACCTGCTCGCCGACCACCAGGTCATTGGAATCCCCGATCGAGGCAATGCGGATATTCCCGAGGGTCTCCTCAGGGATCTCTGCCTTATTGACGGCCACGATGGCCAGGTCGTTATCTTTATCGGCTCCCTTGATGACAGCGCTGACCGCGTCCTGCAGGTTCAGATCGCCGCTCGTTCCATCGCCGATAAAGCACACGCTCAGCGTCGTCGCCCCGGAGACCACATGGTTGTTCGTCGCGATGAGCAGCTCCGCGTCATTTTCTCCCACGATGATCCCGGACCCGCTGCCCTCACTGCGGCGATAGCGCTCTGTAAAGAAACCGAAGTAGTCCTGGATCTCCTGGATGCTCTCCGTTGTGATCGCGACGACGGAAGGCATGGCCGCTTTCGCCACCGACGCCACTGGGCCCCGGTAGTCAAAGCCCTCGCTGTAAAGGATATCCGTATGGGGAATGGCTGCCTCTCCCCAATAATAAAAGGACTCCTCGGAGGAGGCGGCCGCCTCTCCGGAATAGGAAAGCGGCTGGTAAGCGCCGGTCTCATCGGATGAAGCCATCTGTCCTGCGGCCGTGCTCCGGTTCTGGGCGGCATCCGTGCCGACTCCTGCCTCCGGCGCTGTCTTTGCGCACGCGCCGTCCTTTGCCGCTCCGGCCCTGGGGCTGCCGGAGGGCAGATAAGCCCTGGGCTTTTCTTTGCCCAGGCCCTGGCTGCCCGCCTGATAGGATACAAAAACAGCCGCTGCAAATACCGCCGCTGCTGCCAGATATTTTAAAACCTTATACCGCTTTGATCTTCCCGCTTTCCTTTTCCTGCGGCCGTTATCCTTAAAAGCCTCTTCCGGCTTTTTATGAAGATCATACCTCTCGTAGCGGCCACAACATCTGTCTTCATCCGTTTCCGGTGAGATCTCTGTCATGTCCGCGTCACAGGCATCCCTATCCTGCCTTTCCCGATCATCTGCCGGAGCATTATCGATATCATCCCATTGTCCGTACATAATGTCACACCTCTTTATCCATATTTCCGGCTATTTCCGGCCCTCACCCAGAACCGGGGCCCGGCCCCGGCCTGCGCTGCCTGGAAAATGGCTGATGCTGTTCTTTCTATATATTCTCATCTATATGAAAAAGTATAACAGGGAAATGTGAATAATATGTGATAAAGTTTTCAAACTTTCATGACATGTCAGCCTTCTCTTTTCGTTCCCAGTAGGTCCTGTTTCCCGTCAGCCTGAGGATCAGGCGGCGCGGAAGCTTTTTATAATGCCTGCCAAGAAAAAAGCCCATATATTTGCAGCCGCTCTGGAGCGCCAGGCCCGGCACGCTTCCCAGCCGTCCCTCGCTTATCAGGTCTTTTGCGGTCCTTTTGACCAGCCGAAGGCCCTCCCCCTCCGACGAGACGCCGCCAAAAACCTCCGGATGGCAGGCCTGGGAAACCCCAAGGTCAAAGTTGCGATGCAAAAGGCTTTTAAGGCTATAGGTATGTGAGTGGAACACCCTGGCCTCCGGCGCGTAGGCAATGGCAAAGCCGGCCTCCAATATCGCGTGGGCCAGGACCATATCCTCGTTAAAAATTGCCGGAGGCTCAAACCCTCCGGCAGCTTCATAAGCCCTGCGACTGTAGGACGCGCAGACATTCGAACAGAAAAAAGCCCGTATCCCGACATCACCCTTATCTTTATCCGTATAAATGTGGGGAGAGGCCGGATAATTAAACCGGCGGGAGGCCGCTTCCAGGCGGGAAGCGCCGGCCTTTGGCAGCTGCCTGGCGTAGCAGGCGCCGGCCGGAAGCCCGTCCTTTTCCTGCCGAAGGCCGGATACGAGATTCTCAAGAAGGCGCTCATCCGCCGGATGCGCATCCTGCGTCATAAAGACCATGACATCGGCATCCGACCAGTCGGCCAGCTCCCGGCGGGTAAGGGCGTGGTCGAAATCCTGCCGGGAGATATGCCTGACCTTGAGGGGAAAGCCCTCGTCCTGAATGGAATCATCCCAGCCGGACCGTTCCGTATTGATGACAAGTATCTGGCGGGGCGGAAGCGTCTGGGAAACCAGTGCCCGGCATATCTCCCGAAATTCCGGGCCGGGATGCCAGGTCGGTATCAAAACATCAAGTGTTGTCATATCATGCCTCATCCGTAATAGCCGTAATAGCCGCGATAGCCGCCGTAACCGCCATAGCCGCCATAACCGCCGCCATAGTCGCCATAGTCGCTGTAGCCGCCATAATCGCCGTAACCGCTGTAACTCCCGTAATCATTGTAATCGCTGTAAGCGCCGGGATCGCTATAGCCATTATCGCCGCCATAGCTGCCGCTTCCCGCATCGTATGCCGGCGATGCCCCCGGGCTCCCCCCCGAGGACTGCCCGTAAAGCTGCTCCTGCTCCGCCTCGTGGAGGCGTTCGTTGATCGCGCGGACCTCATCGGTGGGATTATAGGTCATATCGTTAAACAGAAGGGCATGAAGCCCTCCCGTATCGGCCACCAGATCCTCCATGATGATGGAATCGTTATAGATCTTGGAAAAGTGGTAATTGATCGGGAAGCCGGAGCTTAGGCTGATGCTGTAGCCGATCAGGTTGGGGATCATGGAAAGGATCTCCGTTTTGGTCAGAGAGGTCTGCACCATGGGGAAGACATCGTCCATGACCCGGAACAGGGTCGGAAGGCTTGAATGTTTGGCCTTGTCCGCCAGGAGCGAAATGACCAGGCGCTGCCTCTCGGCCCGCCCCATATCCAGGTTTGCCGTATAGCGTATCCGGCAGTAGCTGGTCACCTGCACGCCGTCCAGGTGATACGTGCCAAGGACAGCCTCTATGTCCTCCGGCCTCTCGGGCAGGGCAAGGGGCGTATAGTCCTTGCCGGTTTCCTGGGATGTTTCCTCGGAATAGCTGTTCAGATGCACCATCTCCGCATAGGAAAGGGGGATGTCAAGCCCGCCCAGCGCATCAACAGCCGCCGTCAGAGCCTGAAAATCCACGGATACATAGTCCCGGATGTTCAGGTCAAAATTCATGTTCAGCATGGAGATCGCCTGTTCCGGCCCGCCATAGGCATATGCCGCGTTGGCTTTCTGAAATCTGCCGTTGCCGATATCAAGCACCGTATCCCGGAAAAGGGACACCAGGCGGATCTCCCCCGTCGCATGGGAAATCGATGCCAGTATCATGGTATCGCTGTTTTTTCCGTCCAGGGAATCATTCTTGCTCCGATGATCAATGCCGAAGATCGCGTATGTCCGATATCCCGGCATAGGCGGTGCCTGGGTATTGATGACGATCCTCTCCTGATCCAGCTCCGGCTGCTCAATGAGTTCCAGGCGGGAGGTCACCTCCCGGTACAGGATCAGGATACCGAGCGCCATCATAAGAAGCAGGACTTCAAGGATGAAGACCAGTATGCCTTTTCTGCCTTTTCGTCTCTTTCCGAGCCTTTCTGGCTTAGCCATCAGTTTTACTCCTTAACTTGTCTTTTAATAGGCGTTCTTATTAATAAAGCCTTTAAAAAAAGTCATCAGCAGGATCTTGATATCCAGTCCGATGCTCCAGTTTTCAATATAATAGAGGTCATGCTCGATCCTTTTGCGGATAGAGGTATCGCCCCGGTATCCGTTGACCTGGGCCCACCCGGTAAGGCCGGGCCGCACCTGATGCTTGACCATGTAGCGGGGTATCTCCTCCCGGAACTTTTCCACAAAAAATGGCCGCTCCGGCCTTGGTCCCACCAGGCTCATGTCGCCTTTAAGGATGTTGAACAGCTGGGGCAGCTCGTCAATGCTGGTCCGCCGCATAAAATGCCCCACCCCGGTCACCCGGGGATCATCCTTGATCGTCCAGGCCTTCTGTTCTTCCTCCTGGCTCTGGACCTCCATGGTCCGGAATTTATACATCTTAAATGTTTTGTTATGCCTGCCCACCCTCTCCTGGCTGTAGATGAGGGGGCCGGGGCTGGTCGCCTTGATCAGGATGCCCATGACGATCATCAGCGGCAGGGTAAGGATGATGGCGACGGAGGCTCCGACGATATCCATGGTTCTTTTCACCAGGGCATTAAAGGTATTGCTGAGCGGGACATAGCGGATGTTGATGACCGGAAGCCCCTGAATATCCTCCGTGTACGGCCGCGTGGGAATGATCTTGTAATAGTCCGGGATAAATTTTGTGTGGACGCCGGATTTTTCGCACAGGCTGACGATCTCCTCCAGGCGGTAGTATTCGTCAAGGCCCAGGGTAATGGCGATCTCGTCCAGGCTTGATATGGGGAGGATGACCATCAGGTTGGCGATCCTTCCCAGGACCCGTATCCCTTTATACACCGTCCCGGCCGGGCGCGTATCATCCAGTATCCCTCTGACCACATAGCCCCACTGGGGGTTCATCAGGATCCGGTCAATGTATTCCTCGGTCGCATGGCTGTAGCCCACCAGCAGGACCTGCTTCTGGTTGAGCCCTTTCGCGCGCATCCTCCGCAGCAGATAAAAGACCAGCATCCGTGCCGCCCAGCCAAGCAGGGAATTGATAACATAAAAAATAAGGAATGTCAGGCGGGAATAGTTATTCTCATCGACGATGTACAGCACGGCAATGATCATCAGGACGCCGAGCGTATTGGCCTTGAGGATCTCGGAGAGCACCAGCCTCCTGCCCTGCATCCGAAGCGGCGTGTAAAGGTCGAAAGCCTGGTAGAGGATAAGATATCCCGGCACGATGAACAGCAGCAGGAACATAAAGTCCTGAAAAGTCTTGGAAGTTACCGCTGACGCCTGGAAGGGGCCTTTAAAGCGCATCCACCAGGCGCACAGGTAGGAAAACGATATGACAACGATATCGATCAGCACATGAAGCCGGCTGAAATGCTTTTGATTATCTATGATCATGCGGCACCTCAAATCCGGAAAAAGCCGAAAATGTTGAAGAGGAACCCGGGGATGCCTGGGCTTTTGTTAACGATCCGGGCATCTTTTTTACCCAAACCTTAAACCATAACGTCTATTGTATTATAATCGTAACATTATTTCAACATAATTTTACACGCTTATCAGGTTTCGCCAAAGTTCCAGCTGGACCCTCCCGTATGCCGGCAGCTTTTTCAGCGAAAAACCGGCTTTCGGCAAAAGAGGGATGGTCCTGATCCCCTCGGCCAGGCCGGCCATATAATCCTTTCCCAGGCCCTTCATCAGGAAAAACATGGCCTTGACGGCAAATCCGGCCGCGAGCAGCGGAAGGTTCAGGATGATCTGGGGAAGGGGCATGTTCTTTATGATCACATAAACGCTGTTCCGGGCCGAGAGCCTCACTTTAAAGGCATTGTGGCGCGAGCCTGTCGTAGCGCTTCCCACATGCTTCACCCGGGCCTGTGGAACATACCAGTTTTCATAGCCCATAAGCCTTGCCCGGTACCCGATGTCCAGATCCTCGCGGTAGGCAAAAAACATGTCGTCAAAGAGCCCGGCCCTCTGCAGCAGGTCCCGGCGGTAGATGGCAGCCCCGGCGCAGGAGGAGAATATCTTTTTTTCCTCCCGGTAGTCCCTCTCATCCTTCCCCTTTCCCCGTGAAAAGGACCAGCCCAGCGCATTATAGAGATCCCCCGCGCTGTCCACGATGCCGGGAGAATCGAACCTCAACAGGCACCCCTGGCAGGAGAAAGCCTTTTTATGGCGCTTCATGGCCCGCATAAGCTGATAGACAAAATGGGGGTATGCCTCCGTATCGTTATTAAGGAGCAGGACGTAGGGCGTCCGGCAGGCCCTTATGCCATGGTTGACCGCTGAGGCAAAGCCTTCGTTCTGCTCAAGCGTCAGAACGGATACCTGGGGATAATGGCTTTTGATAAAGGGGACGCTTTCATCCGTTGACCCGTTATCCACCACCAGAATATCAAACCGGCTCCTTTCCTGGCGGTAAAGGCTGTCAAGAACCGTTTTCAGAAACCGTTGCCCGTTAAAGTTGGGTATAATTACCGTTAATTGATTCGACATAAAATAATGTTCCTATTTTTAATAATAACAGACTTTCACATCACAAGGCCCGGGATCGGCTTCAGAGAATAATTCCACCTGGTCAGGGAAAGATTTTTGTTATAGTTGGGGTCTCCGTTTCTCAGGATATCCCCCCAGGTAGTCCTCATATATTCGATCTCCCGCTGAAAGCGCCGGACCTTCTCTTCGCTGTCCTCGGCGCCCCGGGTTTTCGATTCCATGTGGCACAGCTCCGTAAAGGGGTCGTAGACCACCAGGTAATTAAGCATACGTACCTTAAGGCAAAGATCCACATCGTTGAAGGCTACGGCCAGCCTCTCCTCAAATCCTCCCGCCTCGTCAAAAACCTTTTTCTTCATCATCATGCAGGCCGCCGTCACGGCGCTCATATCCTGAAGCAGGGAGGCTTTATGCAGGTAGCCGCTCCTCTCTTTTGGCATATCCACAAACATGGCGCCGGCAACGCCGCCCATGCCGACCACCACGCCGGCATGCTGGATGCGGTCGTCCGGATATACCAGCTTCACGCCCACGCACCCGACCTCCGGCCTCTGGCATACGCCCAGCATCTCCGTCAGCCATCCGTCCGTAAAGCGCGTCACGTCGTTGTTCAGGAACAGAAGATACTGCCCCCGGGCATGGGAAGCGGCATAATTATTGATCGCGGAATAGTTAAATTCCTTTTTCCAGTAAAGCAGCCGTATGCGGCTGTTGCTTTTCAGCTCCTCGTAATACTGCCAGATCTCATCCGTTGTGCTGTTGTTTTCAACGATGATCACTTCATAATTGAGATACGCGGTATGGGCAAAAAGCGATTCCAGGCACAGCCTCAGGGTTCCGGCCTCGTCCTTGTTGGGAATGATGATGGAAACCAGGGGAAGGCCGTAGACCGGATAAACGACCCGGTAAAAGCCATAGTCCAGGAGGTTCTTAACGGTTCCCGCCGTGCCGCACCGGGCCAGATGCCCCTCTATGGCCCGCCGGCCCGCCTCGTAGGCGTACAGCTTGCTGGCCGGGTTGTCCGCCGTGGATTCCCTGTGCGTGCGCCAGTGGTAGAGGATCTCCGGAACATGTACGATCAGCGCGGCCTTTTCCGTGCAGCGGAAAATAAAGTCGTAATCCTGGGCTCCGGCCATGTCGTCCCGCATGGGGCCCGCAAGGCGGTACAGCGCGCGGCTCACCACAAAAAAATGGCAGATGTAGTTGTTGGACCGCAGAAGGTCCAGGTTAAAATCCGGCTTAAAATGCGGCTGGAAGTGTTCGGAAAGATCCTCCGTCACCTTATCCTCATCGGTGTACAGGCAATCGCATCCGGGGTTGGCAAGGAGCGCCGACACCACTTCGTACAGGGCATTTGGCGCAAGCGCGTCGTCATGGTCCAGAAGGCCGATATAGTCCCCCCTTGCCATGGCAAGCGCCGCGTTGGTGTTTCCGGCTATCCCTCTGTTGGCGTCAAGCGCCATGACCCGGATACGCCTGTCCTGCTCCTGTGCCCGGGATAACAGGGCCGACATCTCCTTATCCTCCGGGCTGCCGTTGACGATGCACAGCTCCCAGTTTGCGTATGTCTGCGCCTGTACCGAAGAGATCATCTCGGCCAGATAGTTAAGGGGCGTCCGGTAGGCCGGCACGGCCAGGCTGATCAGGGGGGAGGGGCGGAATCTGTGCTTTCTCTGGGCTTTCAGCGTCTCCTCATCCGGCTTATAGGCGGCATACCATTTGTCGTAGGGGATGGTTTCCGGCTCGAAGCGCTCGTGCATCCTTATCCAGAACTCCCTGAATCCATAGTGTTCCAGGTAGCGCAGCCCCTTCTGAATGGTATAGGGGGAAAGCCGGCCGATGAGCCGGCGCCACTCGATCCGTCCTGTGGGGTAGCCGTCTGTACTTGAGGGCTGTTTATGTGATCGTTTATGAAATAATGGTTTATTAAAAAATATATTTCGGGACATGTCAGGTCCTCTTTGCGCGATATACATTTATTTGAAGATTATATGAAGATATTCTAACAGTTTTCTTAACATTTTGCAAGGACAGGCATGATATGTTATCGTGAACGTCAGAAGAGCCGAATGGAAGACCCGGAGCAATAAAAAGGTATATTCTTATTTACAAACTTTTCAAGACTTCTTGATAAATTATCAAAGTTATGATATTTTTACGGATGAACTTTTGATATAGATAGCCATGCTACCTCCCGCAGACCGCCCGGCGATGTTATGTGCCGCCGGTATGGCCGCGTCCCTTTGCGGCTGTTTTTCTCCTTTTTGCATTTATGGCATTTATATCCGGCAATATTTTTAAATAATAAGGCGGGTAAAATCGTTATGAAAAAGAATAATATGGTACTTGCACTTCTTTTGTGCTTCACAGTCGCATTTCCCTTTTCCCCGGAGCTGCCTGTCCGGAATTATATGGGGCCTCTTGCCGTCAATGCCCGGGAAGCTGAAAGCGCCCCCGATGAGGAGGATGTTGTCTTCATGACATCCGATGCCTCCCCGGACGATACGGTTTCCTTCCAGCCGGGGGCGGCTTCTGCCGGAGAGGCGCCGGCAGAGGACATTTCTGCCCCGTCCGCTGAGGGTGAGGTGGCCTTTGAGGCGGATGCCCCGCCGGCCGAGGGGGAAGCTTCTTCGCCCGAGGCCGTCGCCCCCACCGCCGAGGGGGAAGGCGGCGTGAGCGCCTCCCCGGCGGAAGCGTCTTCCCCCGAGAATGCTGCCCCTGTGAGCGCGGCCCCCTCTTCTCCCGCTCCCACGGATGGCGCCGCCCCGGCCAATGAGACGCCGGCCCCGACGCCGCATGAGGCGGCTCTCGTTCCGTCGGCGACCCCCATCCCTCCCGACACCATTGTCACCAACCTGATCCCGGGATGGCCGGAGGGGCCTTCCATCTCCTCTTCCGCCGCCTTCCTCATGGAGGCCGGCTCCGGAACCGTCCTCTACGCCAAAAACGCCGAGAGCCTTTATTACCCGTCGAGCTCCGTCAAGGTCATGACATGCCTTCTGGCTATTGAAAAATGTGCTCTGGACGAGGAGGTCGTCATGACGGCCACCGGCGCCAATGGCGTTATGGAAGGGGACGCGGCCATATCCGCCCAGATCGATGAAGTCTTTACCATGGAACAGTGCCTGTATGCCATAACCCTGGCCTCGGCCAACGACATGGCGCTGCAGGTGGCGGAGCATGTCGGCGGCAGTGTCGAGGCTTTTGTGGCCATGATGAACGAGAGGGCCGCCGAGCTGGGATGTAAGAATACCCTCTTCACCAATCCCACCGGCCTGCCGGATGACAAGCAGCACACCACGCCTGAGGACCTGGCCATCATTACCCGCGAAGCCCTCAGCAATCCTACCTACCGCAGGATCTGCCTGGCCCAGAATTATATCATTCCGGCCACCAACCTCTCCTACGGCGAGCGCATCCTGACCAACCGCTTCTCCCTTGTCATACCCGGCAACGACTACTACTATGACGGATGCGTGGGCGGCAAGGAAGGCTACACGGATTCCTCCGGGAACGTCCTCACCTGCATGGCCAAAAGGGGCGATATGACCCTGGTGCTGGTCATCATGAAGGGTTCCGTCAACGCCACCGATTCCGAGGCCATACAGCTTCTGGATTACGGCTTTGACCAGTTCCGCTTTGAGGATGTCGGCCTTTCCGATTTCCACGTCATTGACGGCGGAAAGCTCCTGCTCCCTGCCGACGCCGATGTCTCCGCCATCCGGGAGGAGAATGTCCGGGAAGGCAATGTCATTGTCCGCACCTATTACTTAAATGACCTGAACGTGGGCACAGCCATGGTCGAGCTTCCTCCCGAGGAGGATACCCGGATCGTTGCCGAAGCCCAGGCCAAGATGGAGGAGGCCCGGGCCTTTTCCAATAACCACGCTTCCTGGCCCTATTTTGCCATAGTCGCCGCCGGCATTGTCGGCGTCCTGCTCATCATCCTCTGCATCCGGCGCGTCCTGCGCGGCAAAGCGCCCGGCCAGGATACGCCTGAAAATTATAGCAGTATTCAAAAATGATAATAAAGCCATGGGGAAGAAATGGGGACGGTTCTTTTTTCTTGTGATTTGTAAGAAAAAAGAACCGTCCCCATTTCTTCTTGCCCGATCACTCTTCAAATTCCCGGACGCGCAGCGAAACGCCAAGCTCATCGGCTATCCTGCGGCATTTTTCTATCTTTTCCTCCGGCATGACCTTTTCCACCACAGTCAGCACCACATTCGGGACATATGCCTTCGCCAGGATGGCAAATTCTTTCAGGGCGTCATATGAGGGAAGGCCGAACCTTGAGCGTGTCAGGGCCAGAAATTCTTCGGCATCCGGGGCGTTTAAGGAGATGGACACCGTATCAAAGCGCCCGGCCAGGCAGGGCGTGACATCCCGTCCCCAGATCAGGTTGGCCAGCCCTACCGTGTTCAGGCGGACCTTAAGGGCCGGATATGTCTTTTTCAGCTCATCGATCACCTCGCAGATATCATCCAGGCGCTCTGTCGGCTCGCCAAAGCCGCAAAAGACCAGCTCCCGGATGCCTCCCAGGTCATAGTGCGAGAACTGTTCCAGCACATCTGCCACCTCCGGCTCCCCCTCCCTCAGCCATAGCGTGTTATCCTCGCTCATCTCCTTTGTCTGGCGAAGGCAGAACACGCAGCTGCACGGACACCGGTTTGTCATGTTGACATAAATATTTTTTCCGCTGATATCGCCGCTCTTCGCGATATCCAGATAGCCTTCATTTCCGGCTTTTCCCGTTACCGTATATATGACCATGATCATCCCTCCACAAGATCGCCGAGAAACATCTCAAAGCAAAGGCCCCAGTGCGTGGGCACATTGTTTTCCTCGCAGTACCTGATGCACGTGGACACAAAGTCCGAGGCGTATTTCACCGACTCATAAAAACCGTGCCCGTTCAGATATTTGCCCAGGATCACCGAGCTGATGACATCGCCCGTGCCGCTGCGGTCGGAGCCTATGCGGTCCACCATAACGATCCGGGGCGATTCATCCCGGCTGTAAATATAATTCATGATCTGCTTTTTCCCAAAGGGGATGCCCGTCACCACGATATGCTCCGGCCCCTGGGCACAGATCGCCTCGCACATCTTTTCCATCTTATACCGGTCAAATACCCCGTCCCCGTAATCGACATCGAGGAGCGTACACAGCTCTGTCAGGTTTGGCGTCAGGATATCCGCATATGGGATGAGCGACTTCATCCTCTCGCACAGCTCTTTCGTATAGGTTTTATAGAGCTTTCCATGGTCGCCCATGACAGGGTCGATCAGCACAAGGGAGGTTTCCGTTTTGAAGGTCCGGATGAAGTCCTCCACGATCGCCACCTGCTCCTCTGAGCCGAGGAATCCCGTGGCAATGGCGTCAAAGGACATGTGAAGCTCCTTGTATGTCTGGATATAGTCCTTCATCCTGGGCGTATAATCGTCAAAATAGTATTCCGGGAACTGGGTATGGGCCGACAGGATCGCCGTCGGCACCGCAACGGCCTGGATCTTCATAGCCGAAATGATCGGCGCCATAACCGCTATGGAGCACCGCCCAAAACCCGTGATGTCATTGATGAGAGCTGCTTTTTTCTGAGCCATCATATTTACCGCCTTTCATGAGTTCTCTAGGAAGAAATGGGGACGGTTCTTCCGAATGATACGCTTATCCTGGTTTTATTATCATTTTTGAATACTTCTGCATATAACATATACGGGAACACCTGAAAATACCGGTGGTATTTTTAAGGCATTTCTGGTATGATATATTTATAGAAAACAATTGAAACGCCTTTCGTTTTGATTCGTTTTCTGCGCCAAATTTTCGACGTTTTATACTCGCAAACGCAGAAAATATCGCAAATGACATCATTCCGCTGAAAATTCGTGCGCATACTATAGTCATGTATGATCATGAGGTGATAAAAATGTCAGAGAATGAATGTAACGCAGCAGAAGCCCCCGTCCTTTTCCGCACGGAGCAGGATTCCATTGGTTCCCGCCAGATCCCGGCCAATGCCTATTATGGGATACAGGCCATGCGGGCGGCTGAAAACTTCCGGATCACGGGGCTCTCCATGCATCCTGAGATCATCAACTCCATCGCCTATGTCAAAAAAGCGGCGGCCATCACGAACGCCGAGATCGGCCTTCTGGACCGCGCGGTGTCAAAGGCCATCGTATCCGCCTGCGATGAGATCATCGCCGGAAAGTTCCGGGAGGACTTCATTGTCGACCAGATCCAGGGCGGCGCGGGCACGTCTCTTAACATGAACGCCAACGAAGTCATCGCCAACCGGGCCATCGAGCTTCTGGGCGGCAAAAAGGGCGATTATTTCCTTGTCCATCCCAATGACCATGTCAACCTGGGGCAGTCCACCAACGATGTCATCCCCACGGCCGGCAAAATGACGACCGTCCGCCTCCTGAACCACCTGATGGGCCAGCTCAAGCGCCTGCACAGCGCCCTGGACAAGAAGGCGACCGAATTTGATCCCATCATAAAGATGGGGCGCACCCAGATGCAGGATGCCGTGCCGATCCGCCTCGGCCAGGAGTTCCGGGCCTACGCGGATGCCGTCATGCGCGATATCAACCGCATCCATAAGGCCACCGATGAGATGCGCCCGCTCAACATGGGCGGCACCGCCGTGGGCACCGGCATCAATGCCGACGAGCGCTATATGCGCCGGATCGTTACCGTCCTCAACGATATCTCCGGCATGAATTTCGTCCAGGCCTTTGACCTTATCGACGCCACCCAGAATCTGGACCCCTTCGTGGCCGTTTCCGGCTCTGTCAAGGCCTGCGCCGTCACCCTCTCCAAGATCGCCAACGACCTCAGGCTTCTTTCCTCCGGCCCCAGAGCGGGCTTCGGAGAGATCAACCTTCCCGCCAGGCAGAACGGTTCGTCCATTATGCCCGGAAAGGTCAATCCGGTCATCCCGGAGGTCGTCAACCAGGTGGCCTTCAATATCATCGGCAACGATGTCACCATCACCCTGGCCGCGGAAGCCGGGCAGCTGGAGCTCAACGCCTTTGAGCCCATCATTTTCTATAACCTGTTCCAGTCTATAGATACTCTGGGCTTTGCGGTGGAGACCTTTGTTGACAATTGTGTCACCGGCATCACTGCCAATGAAGAGAGGTGCCGGGAGCTGGTGGAGAACAGTGTGGGGACGATCACGGTCTTAAGTCCTACCATTGGGTATGAAAAAGCGGCCAAGATCGCCAAAAAGGCTATTCTTACCGGGCGGAGTGTCCGGAGCATACTTCTGGAGGAGAAGATCCTGACCGAGGAGGAGGTCGACCGCATACTTGATCCGGTGTCTATGACGGAGCCGGGGATGTCCGGGAAGAAAGCGGCTATGTTTACCTGACGCTAGGTTTTGGCTTCGCCATACTTCCTTTATCAATCAAGCAGGAGGGGAAATCCCCTTCTGCCCGCCCGCGGGGCGGCGTTCGGTGTAAGCCGAAATATTTCCTTGCGCCGCCCCTGCGATAAATGTGAGATCAGGCAGGAGGGGGCTCCTGCCTGATCTTTTAGCGATAAGCCAGGAAGGTCAGCGTGATGTAGATGATTATCATGCCGCTGAATATGAGGATCTGTTTTCCTCTGTGCTCGGTCAGAAGGCCTACGAACTCGCGCACGGCGGCGTTGGGCCAGAAGTACCAGCGGGTCTTCGCGCCCATCCCTACGGCTCTCATTTTCACGCGGCGGGCGCACAGGCCGCTGCGGAATACGTGGTAGTTTGTTGTGGCGAAGGCGATCTTTCCGGACGGATTGACGGCCCATATCTTTTCTTTTGAGAATTTCATGTTCTCAAAGGTATCTTCTGAAAGGTTTTCTTCGATGATCCGATCCTCCGGTATTCCCTGGGAGATCAGGTAGCGCTTCATGGAAGTGCTCTCGGGGATCACCTCATCCCGCCCCTGGCCGCCGGACGTGATAAAGATCACGTCCTTCCCGGTCTCCTGCTTCTGTTTTTTATAGAAGCCCAGGGCGCGGTCTGCCCGGCCGCGGAGCAGCGGGGTGGGCGTTCCGTCTTTATTAATGCCGCATCCCAGGATAATGATAAAATCCTTGTCCGGGTCCGGCTCGTACAGCGCGGCCAGGATACCGGCCACGATCGAGCCGATCAGCATGCACTCGAAATACAGATAAACGACGCTGCCGAAGTTTCCGATGAGGTCGTGTACCAGGACCTCATGCACACTCCCAGCCGCGTAATAGTTAAACTGGAAAAGGACAAGGGCGCCCCCCAGCATCAGGAAAGACAGGATGATGCCGAGTATGTTGACAAAACGCTTTCCCTCGTGCCGGATCAGCGATATATTGGACGCGCAGAGCCCTGCCGAGAACACCACGATAAAGGGAAAGGTGAGCAGAAGATAGTTGCCCGCCGACCCGAGGAGCAGGTGGATGATCTCATTTCCCCTGTAGACATCCGGGTAGCGCACCATGTTCACGGTCAGGAAAATATGCGTCACCAGCTGGTACACAACAAACAAAAAGAACCCTACATAGTAGATCGTGTTATAGGAATAAGGATTATACTGCAGCTGTTTAAAAAACGCAGCCGCCAGAAAGATAAGCACAAGGACAAAATACCCGTCGAACACAAGACATATGGGAAGGGAATTGCTCTCCCCGCCCTGATAGATCAGGCCTCCCACCATCGCTGCCACAATAGCCGAAAGCACCGCAATGTTCCAGATCTTTGGCTTGATATGCCTGGTATCCACTTTAAAATTCATCAAATTTTCCGCCTTTCTCTTGCATTCGTGATCATGCTCTCTTGCGTCCTTTTATCCGCCATGTCAATTTTGAAGAGACCGATACTTAAGAGCAGAAATGCCTCTTGAAGAGCGCGTCGACAGTTGGTGAGGAATTTAGAAGTGTAAAATTTTTTCTGAAACATGTGGCATTCGACGGTTCAGCCTCAGATTTAAAGACTGAAAGTCGATATGGGGAAGAAAGTGCTTCTTCCTTTTCGGCTGTCATCGCTGAAACCTGATGGCAAGCTGTCGAATGCGGCGTGTTTCAGAAAAATTTTACATTTTAATCCATCCCGCTCCAACAGTCGATGGGCTCTTCAGGAGGATTTTCCGCTCTTAAGTATCTGTCCCTCAAAAAGCAAGCGTGCGTGCCCCTGGGGGGAGGGGTGCAGGGGAGGGGG
>CAMNNO010000014.1 GCA_946545475.1 uncultured Blautia sp. | reverse complement strand
CCGTCACCGAGGTCACCGAAGTCCTGAAGCTTACAACAGTTAAAGCATAAAAAAACCCCATGCAACTGCAAAGAAGCGCAGCTGCATGGGGTTTTTCATATTATGGCAGGGGCGCCAATCGGAAATAGTCACCTGACGGTGACGGGCGCCCCGCCGGGGGTAGAGGGAGAATACGTCTCCCTCTACCCTATTATCGCAGGGGGGGGCGGGCAGGTATCAGCCCACTTCACTGTAGGCCACTTCTTCACTGGTGCCCATCAGCATATTGATGAAGTCGCCAGCGCCGGCGGTGTAAAGCCTCTCAAGAAGCGTTCCGATGTTCAGGTTGGCGGCCAGGGCTTCGGCATCGGCTTCGTTCATGACATCATAGGCAGGAGCGAAGGCGGAGGCATCCGGAATGACAACGCCGGGGTTCGGATAAGCATTCATGGTGATCTCGGCAAGGCTTGTGCCGTTAAGGGCGGCGCTTAAGGAAGCCGTGTTGTTGTAGCCGGGAGTGGTGGTGGCGCCGAATGTGACGGAGAGGCCGGAAAGCATGCCGGCTGTGCTCTCATCCATAAGGGTGAGGACATCGGCCAGGGGATAGACGGTGATGCGCTGGCTCATGTCATTGATATCGGTGCCGACAGAAGCGACATCGAAGCCGATGGCGTTCATGCCCATCACGTTGACCGTGTAGGAGCCGTTAAAGGCGTTGCCGGCCGTTGTGCCGGTGCCGCTGATGGTGGCATAGCTCTGGCCGTTGGCGGTGACGTCAACATAAAGGCCGCTGCCGGCGGGAGTGCTCGGGAACAGGACAGTCAGGCGGCCAATTTCGCCCTGGCCGGAAGCCATAACGGCAAACTGGCAGGCCTGGATATCGCCCGCAGCGTTCTGCCACAGGCGGGCAATGATCTTGTCATCGGGCGTAGTGCTCATCTCGGTGCCTTCAAGCTCCTGGGCAACGGAGGCAAGAAGCTGGGTGATCGTCTCATAGCCAAAGCCTTCCGGCAGGAAAACGGCCAGCTTTGCGATGGCGGCAGCAATCTCCGGATCCGTCATGGCGGCGGCAACGGCATCCTTCGCAACGGCGACAAGGTCGGCGGCAAGGATCTGGCCCTCCATGAGGGTATAGTCGGAGGTGACGGCGCCGATGGTGATGGTATCGGCAACCTCATGGTTGTTGGTCATATGGCTGATGATAATGTCGCCATAGCGGTTGACCAGAGTCTCAACCTGGGCGCCGCTGAGAAGATAGGCTTCCGGATTGGAGAGGACCTGGAAGAGGATCTGGTAGATGTAAAGGAGCGTGCCGGCATCCACACCCACATCTGTGCCGGTTTCGCTCATGGCCATGTTAAAGGCCTGGTAGAGGTTAATGGCTACCGGCTTGTCAATGATGTCGGGAAGGTTCATGTACAGGCTGCCGGCGCCGAGGTCCATGAGCATGTCAAGATCCGCGATGGCAACATCGTTAAGAAGGTAGGATTCTTTGGCATACATGCGGGCGCCATCAAGCTTTCCGGTAACGTTGATCTTGATATCGTTAAACCAGGAAAGGTCAAGGCCGAACATGGAAATGAGGGAGCGGGCGCCATCGTGAAGGTTGATTGCGATGTTGCCGGCAAAGCCGTCCTTGATGGCCGCATACTGGGCAAGATCCTGGTCCCAGGCCTGGCCGATGGCGGAAGCTGTCTCGCGGAGAACGCCGGATGCAGCGTCGGTATAGGCATCAGCCATGGCTGTTGTGCCAAGGGCGGAGGTGGTCAGGATGCCGGCCGTCAGGAGAGCGGCAGCCTTTTTAAAAAGTTTGGAAAGTTTCATGCAAATTCCTCCTTTTGATTATAAAAGCTTTTGATTATAAAAGCTTTTGGTCATAAAAACTTTTGGTCATAAAGGGATTAAATAATTTTTTTTGCGTGACACGGATATTGTACCACAGACAAAAAAATATGTGTAAAGCGCAAGATACGCCGCTTTTATCGGAAAGCGGACAAAATGCCCTTATTTGCCCAGTCTCCTGCAGCGGCATATTTCCGGAATATACTCGCGAACATAATAAAATAACACTTTTAATCCTGTGCCGCGGTATATGCAGAAGTACTGAGAAAATTACCGGTGGTAATTTTCAAGTACTTCCAGTATAGATCCGTGCGCTTGCTATAAAAATATCATACTTACTCCTAAACTACAATAATAATTATTTTCTTTTTATTAAATTTTCATTTTTCCGTATGATTTTCAGGACGATTATGATATGATAGGGGGCAACAACAAGGCTTGCAGGGGTTTGGACTTCGCATATCGGGCATATGCAGGTATCTGGCAGCTGCCGCAAAAAAGCTTTCCGGGAGGAAGGATGGATGCAGGACAAAAAGAAGATGGCATTTAACATAATATTTATGGCGGTGATCTTTGCGCTGACGTGCTATTATGTCTTTAAGGGCAAGGATATAGACGCCATACTTAAGGCCGCCAGGGGGGCGGATATCCGCTACCTCCTGATCGCGGTGGGGTGTGTTGTCGTGTTTATCCTCGGGGAATCGGTCATCATCTTTTACATGATGCGGACTCTTGGGGCGGAGGTACGGATGGGGCACTGCATGCTCTACTCCTTTGTGGGCTTCTTTTTCAGCTGCATCACCCCGTCGGCCTCCGGCGGCCAGCCCATGCAGATCTATTATATGAAAAAGGACAAGCTCCCCATTCCGGTGACGACGCTGGTCCTTATGATCGTGACCATCACCTATAAGGCTGTCCTGGTCATTGTGGGAATCCTTATCATGCTGTTTGGCCGCTCCTTCCTGGCCGGGTATCTTGGGGATCTTATGTGGGTCTTTTATCTGGGCGTCGCCCTGAATGTCTTTTGCGTGTCCTTCATGCTCACGCTGGTCTTCGCCCCGGGCCTGGCTAAGTGGATCATGGTGAAGGGGCTTGCCATCATGGAGCACTTTAAGATCATGAAGAAAAAGAAGGAGCGCCTTTATAAGCTGGAGGACTCCATGGACCTCTATCACGAGACGGCCGCCTTCTGGGCCAGTCATAAGCGGGTGATCTTTAACGTGCTTGTCATTACCTGCCTGCAGAGGGGATTCCATTTTACGGCGACCTACTGGGTGTATAAGGCCCTTGGCCTTTCCGGGACCGGCTTTATGACGCTGTTCATCCTCCAGGCGGTGATCTCGGTGTCTGTCGACATGCTTCCGCTTCCCGGGGGCATGGGGATCAGCGAGACGCTCTACCTGGCCATGTTTGCGCCTGTTTTCGGGCCGCTCCTTCTGCCGTCCATGCTTCTTAGCCGGGGGATCTCCTATTACAGTGAAATGCTTATCAGCGCCCTCATGACCATTGTCGCCCATCTGGTCATCCGGGGGGACCAGGATGCCGGAAAGGGTCTGTCGCACCTGCTCGCCAGGCATAAGAGCCGGCACATGGGTATACACTAAAAAAAGGAAAAGAGAAAAAAAAGGAAAAAAGAAATGTTAGGCTTTTACGATTATACGGTTGTGCTGACCTATGTCAGCCTGATGATATCTGTTTTTGGTGCCTTTAATGCCATAGGAGGGAACTTCCGGGCCGCTATCCTGTGCCTGGCCATCTCCGGGCTGTGCGATATGTTCGACGGGAAGATCGCCCGGACAAAAAAGAACCGGACCGAGGATGAAAAAACGTTCGGCATCCAGATCGATTCCCTCTGCGATGTCATCTGCTTCGGGCTTCTGCCCATCATCATCTGCTACTGCATGGGCGTGCGGCACCCGGTCGGCATGCTCATCCTGGCCCTGTACGGCGTGGCTTCCGTCATCCGCCTGGCCTACTTTAATGTCTGCGAGCAAAAGCGCCAGCAGAGCGAGGCCGGGGTCCGGGAATACTACCAGGGCCTGCCCATCACCTCCATGGCCATCATCCTTCCGTTTTTATACCTGTTCCGGAATGTCCTGGCCCCGCATTTTATCTTTGTGCTGCAGGTGGTGGTCCTCATTGTGGGCGTGCTGTTCATCAGCGACATCAAGGTCAAAAAGCCCCAGAACCATATGGTCATCCTGATCGTCGCCGTCATCGCCCTGGTCCTGGCCAGGATGTTCCATCTCTTATAGGAAACCAGTCTCTTATAAGAAACCAGTCTCTTATAAGAAAGCAGTCTCTTATAAGAAAGCAGTCTCTTATAAGAAACCAGTCCGCTTCCTGCGCCGGAGCTGCGATGCGTCAGAGGTAAGGAACTGTAGCAAAATAACTGGCACATCCTGCTGGTCTTTTCGCCCGAGTATATCCCGCTATGCGCGTGATGTTTGAGCGATGTACTCGAACGAAGATCCTGCGCGATCTGTACAAGTTATTTTGCTGCAGTTCCTAAATTTTCACCGAAAGGATTCTATTTATGAAATACGCAGACCGAAACGGAAAGATCATAGAAGAAGAAACCGGCCAGGACAGGCTTCTTCGCTTTCTCTACGAAGAAAGGGCCGGCCGCTCCCTCCTGTCCGTCCTGACGCGCCCGGCCATATCGAAAGCGGCGGGCGCTTTTCTCGGCAGCCGCCTCTCGTCCTGGCTTGTCGGGCCGTTTATCCGGAAAAACCGTATCGACATGTCGGACTACGAAAAAAAGGCCTACCGCTCCTACAATGATTTTTTTACCCGCAGGATAAAGCCCGGAAGGCGGCCCATCGATCCGGACGGGGACGCCCTCATCAGCCCCTGCGACGGCAAGGTGACGATATGCCCCATTGACGGGGATTCCCGCCTGACGATCAAGGGCATCTCCTACACCACGGCCTCCCTTCTCAAAAACCCGTCCCTGGCCGGGCGCTTTGCCGGAGGGACCGCCGTTATCATCCGCCTGACGGTGGACAATTACCACCACTACTGCTACGCGGCCAGCGGGATAAAATCCTTTAACGTAAAGGTCGGGGGCATCTACCATACCGTAAACCCCACTGCCGCCGCTCTTATGCCCATATACCGCGAAAATGCACGGGAATACTGCCTCATCAAAACCCCGCACTTCGGCACCCTGCTCCAGATGGAGGTGGGCGCCATGATGGTGGGAAAGATCACGAACCGCCATGTGGGGCGCATGCTGGTTGAAAAAGGCGATGAAAAAGGATATTTTGAATTTGGCGGCTCGACCGTCATCCTTCTCCTGCAAAAGGACAGGGCCGCCCTCGACCCCGTGCTTGTTTCCAACACCAAAAAAGGCTGCGAAACGCTGGTGAGGATGGGAGAAAGGCTTGGAAAGCTGTTATGAACAAACCCAATTACCAAAAAGAACTGGACGCCCTTCTTGACCGCCTCACGGCGGAAGGGCGCGTCCCCACGCTGCTCCTTCACAGCTGCTGCGCGCCGTGCAGCAGCTATTGCCTGGAGTACCTGTCTTCCTACTTTTCCATAACGGTATTCTATTATAATCCCAACATTTCGCCAAAGGATGAATATGACAGGCGGGTGGAAGAGATCCGCCGCCTGGTGAAAGAGCTGCCCGCCCGGCATCCCATATCCCTGATCGAGGGGCCTTATGAGCCGGAGCTTTTTTTTGCCGCGGCCAAAGGGCTGGAGGACGTGCCGGAAGGGGGAGAGCGGTGCTTTTTATGCTACCGCCTGCGCCTGGAAAAAGCGGCAAAGCTGGCCGCGGACCTTCATTTCGACTATTTTACCACGACCCTGACCATCAGTCCCTTAAAAAACGCGCAGAAGCTGAACGAGATCGGGCAGGAGCTGTCCGGGATATATCAGATACCCTGCCTTCCCTCGGATTTCAAAAAGAAAAACGGGTATCTGCGTTCCATTGAGCTCTCGCGCGAGTATGACCTGTACCGCCAGGATTACTGCGGATGTGTCTTCTCAAAAAGGGAATCGGAAAAGAAAAAACTTTCCAGCCCGGAAAAAGTGTGATACACTATCCCACAACATGCCGGAGCGGCACAAAAAAGGCCATCGGGCAGCAGGGAGGGCTCTTACTGCTCCCGCGGCCGGAAAATTTATAGAAATGAGGAAAATATATGGCACAATTATGGGGCGGGCGGTTTACCAAGGAGACCGACCAGCTGGTTTACGACTTTAACGCATCCATTTCCTTTGACCAGAGATTTATGGAGCAGGACATCCGGGGGTCGCTGGCCCATGCCCGGATGCTGGCTCATCAGGGGATCATTACCCTGGAGGAAGGCGCCCGGATCGAGGCCGGGCTTAAGGGGATACTCACCGATGTTCGGGAAGGACGCCTTGAGATCTCCCCGGAGTACGAGGACATTCACAGCTTTGTGGAGGCGACATTGACATCGCGCATCGGCGATGCCGGCAAGAAGCTCCACACCGGGCGAAGCCGGAACGACCAGGTGGCGCTGGACATGAAGCTCTATGTGCGCGACGAGGTCGAAGAGCTCCACGGCCTTCTTATGGGGCTCTTAAAAACCATACATAGGATCATGGAGGAAAACCTGGACACCTTCATGCCCGGCTTTACCCACCTGCAGAAGGCCCAGCCGGTGACGCTGGCCCATCATATGGGCGCCTATTTCGAAATGTTCCGCCGGGATACGGGGCGCCTTGTGGACATCAAAAAGCGCATGAATACCTGCCCTCTGGGCGCCGGGGCCCTTGCCGGGACGACCTATCCCCTGGACCGGGCCCTGACGGCGGAGATCCTTGGCTTTGACGGGCCCACGGCCAACAGCATGGATTCCGTGTCCGACCGGGACTACATCATCGAGCTTTTAGCGGCTCTCTCCACGGTCATGATGCACCTGAGCCGTTTCTCCGAGGAGATCATCCTCTGGAACTCCAATGAATACCGCTTTGTGGAGATCGACGATGCCTACAGCACCGGCAGCAGCATCATGCCCCAGAAGAAGAACCCGGATATCGCGGAGCTCGTCCGGGGTAAGACCGGGCGCGTTTACGGGGCGCTGATGGGCATGCTGACCACCATGAAAGCCCTTCCCCTGGCCTATAACAAGGACATGCAGGAGGACAAGGAGGGCACTTTTGACGCCATCGACACCGTTAAGGGCTGCCTTAAGCTGTTTACCGGCATGCTGGACACCATGTCCTTTAATAAGGACATCATGGCGAGGAGCGCCACCGGGGGCTTCACCAACGCCACCGATGCCGCCGACTACCTGGTCAATAAAGGCGTTCCCTTCCGGGATGCCCACACCATCATCGGGCGGCTGGTCCTCATCTGCATAGAGAGAGGCTGCGCCATGGACGACCTGCCCCTTTCCGTATATAAAGAAGAGTGCCCGCTGTTTGAGGAGGACATCTACCAGGCCATCAGCCTGAAAACCTGTGTGGAAAAACGCCTGACCGAAGGCGCCCCGGCAAGCGAAGCCATGAAAAAAGTGCTGGAACGAAACCGCATTTTCCTGGAAAGCTGAGGCACTTTTCAGAAAAAAACGCATAGAAAGAATATTAATTTTAGACGTATTTTTATGCACGAAAAAATTGACGGATGTCTGCCGCGGGGGTATACTCGCGTGCATAAACATTCATCATTCACGGGCAGGGATTTTCCTGCGTGAGAGGACTTGCAGAACAGGAAACGGAGCGGCGGCGGGCAAGGAGAAATCGGCATCCCCGCTGATACAGGCCAGGCCGCAGGCAATGACGTACTGACATATCAGGCTCCGTGAAATCATCGACTGTGGATAGGAAGAAACATCAGCATAGACATACAGGAGGTACAACAAATGGAACAGAAATTAAAAGTAGGCATTCTTGGGGCCACCGGCATGGTTGGCCAGCGCTTTATCTCGCTGCTGGAAAACCACCCCTGGTTTGAGGTGGTCACTGTAGCCGCCAGCCCCCGTTCCGCCGGGAAGACTTATGAGGAAGCCGTGGGCGGGCGATGGAAGATGGATACGCCCATGCCCGAGGCCGTTAAAAACCTGGTCGTTATGAATGTCAATGAGGTGGAAAAGGTTTCCTCCACCGTGGACTTTGTCTTCTCCGCCGTCGATATGACGAAAGAAGAGATCAGGGCCATCGAGGAGGCCTACGCAAAGACCGAGACCCCCGTTGTCTCCAACAACAGCGCCCACCGCTGGACGCCGGACGTTCCCATGGTGGTGCCGGAGATCAACCCCCAGCACTTTGACGTTATCGAGTCCCAGAAAAAGCGCCTTGGCACGACCCGCGGCTTTATTGCCGTCAAGCCCAACTGCTCCATCCAGAGCTACGCGCCCGTGCTGACGGCCTGGAAAGAGTTCGAGCCCTACGAGGTGGTGGTCACCACCTATCAGGCCATTTCCGGAGCCGGCAAGACCTTTAAGGACTGGCCGGAAATGGTGGAGAATATCATTCCCTACATTGGCGGCGAGGAAGAGAAGAGCGAAAAGGAGCCCCTGCGCCTGTGGGGCGAGGTGAAGGACGGCCAGATCGTGCCGGCCACTTCCCCCGTCATCACCTGCCAGTGCATCCGCGTGCCCGTTCTCAACGGCCACACCGCGGCTGTCTTTGTCAAGCTGCGCAAGAAAGCGACCAAGGAAGAGCTCATCGCCGCTATGACAAACTTTTCCGGCGTTCCGCAGGAGCTTAAGCTGCCCAGCGCCCCGGAGCACTTTATCCAGTATCTTGAGGAGGACAACAGGCCCCAGGTGAAGCTGGATGTCAACTATGAAAACGGTATGGGCATCTCTGTCGGGCGTCTTAGGGAAGATACGGTTTACGACTGGAAGTTTGTGGGCCTGTCCCACAATACGGTCAGAGGAGCGGCCGGCGGCGCTGTCCTTTGCGCCGAGACCCTGTGCGCAAAGGGATACATTGCCAAAAAGTAACAATGTATAAATGGGAAAGTCACTCTATATTGCGGAAAAACCCAGCGTAGCCCAGGAATTTGCCCGCGTGCTGAAAATTAACGGCCAGCGGCGGAACGGCTACCTGGAGTCGGCGGACAGCATAGTGACCTGGTGCGTCGGGCACCTGGTGAGCATGAGCTATCCGGAAAAATATGATATGTCTTTAAAGCGCTGGAGCTTCGACACCCTGCCTTTCCTGCCCAGAACTTTCCGCTACGAGGTGATCGACAGCGTTAAGGATCAGTTTGCGATCGTTAAAGACCTGCTCAACCGTCCGGATGTGGAGACCATATATGTCTGCACGGACTCCGGGCGGGAGGGCGAATATATTTACCGCCTGGTGGCTATGATGGCCGGCGTGAAGGGGAAAAACCAGAAGCGGGTCTGGATCGATTCCCAGACCGAGGAGGAGATCCTGCGGGGCATCCGGGAGGCGAAGGACCTGTCGGCCTATGATAACCTGGGGACCTCGGCCTTTCTGCGGGCAAAGGAAGATTACCTGATGGGCATCAACTTTTCCCGGGCTCTCTCCCTTCGCTACGCCTACGCCGTCAGCCAGTTCCTTGGCGAGAAGTACCAGGCTATTTCCGTCGGACGGGTCATGACATGCGTCCTCGGCATGGTGGTCCGGCGGGAGAGGGAGATACGGGCTTTTGTGAAGACACCGTTTTACCGGGTGATCGGCGCCTTTTCCCTGGCGGGAGAGGCCTTCGACGGCGAATGGCGCGCAGCTCCGGGAAGCCGTTACTATGGCTCGCCGCTCCTGTATAAAGAGAACGGCTTTAAAAAGCGTGAGGATGCGGAAGCGCTCATAGGCATCCTGAAAGAGGGGGGCCTGCCGGAAGACGAGCTGCCCGGAAGCGCGCCGGTTCCGGCTTCGCAGGAGGGCAGCGTTCCGGAAGGTGCCGCGCCTCTGGCCGGGAAAACGGCAGAGGGCGGCGCTCCGGAAGGGGCCGCGCCCCTGGCCGGGAAAGCGGAAGAGGGCAGCGCTTCGGAAGGAGCTGTGCCCCTGGCTGTGAAAGCGGCAGAGGGCAGCGTTCCTGCGGGGAATCTTCCCCTTGCCATGCAAACGGCAGCCGGCGCCCAGCTGGCAGGGGAGGGTATCATGGCTGCGAAGCCGGCAGCCGACACCCAGGAGGGCAGGCCGGGAGCTCCGGCCGATGGCGATAAGCGGCCCCCTGTCCTTACGGGGCGGCTGGAAAAGGCGGAGCGCAAAAAGGAAAAGAAGAATCCGCCCATGCTGTTCAACCTGGCGGAGCTTCAAAATACCTGCTCGCGCCTTTTCAAGATAAGCCCGGACCAGACCTTGCAGATCGCCCAGGAGCTGTACGAAAAGAAGCTTACCACCTATCCCAGGACGGACGCCCATGTGCTGTCCACCGCCGTGGCCAAGGAGATCGGCAAGAACCTGCAGGGGCTGACCCGCTATTCTGCCGCCGGCAGCCTGGCAAAGGCTATCCTGGATAAGGGAGCCGAAAAGGGGCTGGAGCGGACCCGCTATGTCAACGACAAGCAGATCACGGACCACTACGCCATCATCCCCACGGGCGCCGGGCTCTCCGCCCTGGCTTCTCTGGACATCACATCCCAGAAGGTCTACGAGGTCATTGTCCGCCGGTTTCTGTCCATCTTTTACCCCCCGGCGGTCTATCAGAAGATCAGCCTTATCATAAAGGTGGGCGAGGAGTCCTTCTTCTCCTCCTTCCGCGTTCTGCTGGAAGAGGGATATCTCCCGGTTGCCGCTTACTCCTTCATGAAAAAGAATGCGGAGGAGGATAAAAAGCCGTCAAAGGCAAAGGGCGAGGGCGAAGAGGAGGAGGACATTTCCTGCGACGATGCCCTGAAAGCAGCGCTGCAAAAGCTGAAAAAAGGCGACCTCCTGCCGGTGCGCTCCCTGTCCATACGGGAAGGGGAGACATCGCCGCCCAAGCGCTACAATTCCGGCTCCATGATCCTGGCTATGGAAAACGCGGGCCAGCTTATCGAGGATGAGGAGCTGAGGGCCCAGATCAAGGGCGCCGGCATCGGTACCTCCGCCACGCGGGCGGAGATATTGAAAAAGCTGTTCAATATCCGCTACCTTGACCTGAACAAAAAGACCCAGATCATTACCCCTACCCAGATGGGCGAGATGGTGTATGACGTTGTGGACGATTCCATCCGCCAGCTCCTTAACCCGGAGCTGACCGCCAGCTGGGAAAAAGGCCTCACTTACGTGGCCGAGGGGACCATCGGCGAGCAGGAATACATGGACAAGCTGGAAAAGTTTGTCCGCGTAAGGACCCTGAATGTCAGGGAAAAGCAGAATACCGGCCAGCTCCGGCGAAAGTTCCAGGAGACGGCCAGGTTTTATGGACAGGGCCGCCGCAAGGAGGATGTCACCGGAAAGTGACCGGCGGCCCGTCGCCGGATTTTCGCCGCTTTAGCGGACAGATTTCCGCTGAAAATCCGTGCGCATTAACGCGACCAGAAAGGAGAATTTGTATGGTAAAGGATTTTACGATTCAGAATATGCTGGATTTAAACGAGACAATAGCCAAGGATCTGTTCGAAGGCAAGACCTATCCGTGGGAAGTGCTCCCGGAGATCGGTGATTTTATCTTAAAGCTTGGCAGCACCTTAAGCCAGGACGAATACGACCTGATCGGCGAGAATGTATGGATCGCGAAATCCGCCACCGTTGCGCCCACGGCCTTCATCCAGGGACCGGCCATCATCGGCAAGGACGCTGAGGTCCGCCACTGTGCCTTTATCCGCGGCAAGGCCATTGTCGGCGAGGGCGCTGTGGTCGGCAATTCCACGGAGCTTAAGAACTGCGTGCTCTTCAACAAGGTGCAGGTGCCCCACTACAATTACGTGGGCGATTCCGTCCTGGGCTACAAGGCCCACATGGGCGCGGGCTCCATCTGCTCCAACGTCAAGTCGGACAAGAAGCTGGTGGTGGTCAAGGACGGCAAGGATGCCGTCGAGACCGGCCTGAAGAAATTCGGCGCCATGCTGGGCGACCATGTGGAAGTCGGCTGCGGTTCCGTCCTCAACCCCGGCACCGTCATCGGCCGAAACTCCAACATCTATCCCCTCTCCCCGGTACGCGGATGCGTCAGTGCAGACAGCATCTATAAAAACAAAGAAGAGATCGTTATCAAGCAGAAGTAATGTTCTATCGCTTTCGCGATAATCGAGCAGGAGGGGAAACTTCCCCTCCTGCTCGCCCGCGGGGCACTTCCTTACGCCGCCCCTGCGATAATAAACGAGTAGGAGGGGAGACTTCCCCTCCTACTCGCCCGCGGGACGGCGTTCGGCGTGAGCCGAAACACTTCCTTACGCCGTCCCTGCGATAATAAACGAGTAGGAGGGGAAACTTCCCCTCCTACTCGCCCGCGGGACGGCGTTCGGCGTGAGCCGAAACATTTCCTTACGCCGTCCCTGCGATAATAAACGAAAAGGGCCAGCCCCCAACATCGAGGGCTGGCCCTTTTCTTCCCGCCAGGTCAACGTAACTCATCGAAGATGCAGCACCTGATACTTCAATAGGCCGAGCACCGCCAGGTGCACGGGGTAAAACGCATAGAAGAGATACTTCCACCTGCCCTTTATAAATCCTCTCTGCCCGTTATACAGGTTTGTATAGATGAAGGCGAAACCGGCTTTCCACTCATTTAAGGGAACTGCGAGATAGCAGCACCCCGCAAAGGCCTGGGAGGCCGGATAACCGCGAAGAAAGGCCAGGAGCAGGATAAGTACATATCCTCGCCACCCATAATCTGCCTTGAGATAGTAGGCCGCAGCCAAAAGTCCGAACAGGCACAGAAGCTGGAGGAGCCTCTTTTCCCTAAAGGCCTCCATGGCCCAGATGCCCAGGAAGCCCAGGAACAGAGTAAAGTAGACATTCTGGGTGCGGTAGCCGAAAAGCTTTCCCGTATGGGCATATGTCCAGGGAACATAGGAGATAAAGGCAAAAAGAAGAAGGCTGGCCGCGTAGCGGAGACGGCTCCGTGTGTGGTAAAAGCCCTCGATCATAAGAAAGATAAAAAGCGGGAAGGCCACCCGGCCGATATCGCGGAAGAGCCGGTAGAGCGTATAGGACTTTCCGCCGACAGCAAACAGCGGAGTGCTGCTATAGGCGGGCATATACATCAGAATGTGCGCCCCGATGTGGTCGATCAGCATAATGACCATGGCGATCATTTTCAGGGCACTGCCGCTCAGGATAAGCATTTTGTCAGGAAAGACAGATCTTGGCAGAGAATGTTCCATAATAGAATGCTCCATAATAGAATGCTCCATAATAGAATGCTCCATAAGGAATCCTTTCTTGTAGAAATCTTTGGACGTGCTATCTTTTTAGTATAACATCAACAATCTTATCTGGCAAATAAATTTCAAAAATTTTTTTAAAAAAAGAGGAATTTTAAAATTTGCGGGTAATAATACATATAGAAAAGCCGTTCCAACCGTTTCATGTGTCGCAAGGAGAAAACCATATGACGATCAGGGAGAAGATGGAAGAACGGGAAAAGGAGCTCTTGTCGCCTTTTGCGAGCCTTAGCGCCAACACCAGGGGCCGCTCCCGTGCCGAGGAGGAGTGCGATGTCCGCACGGCCTTCCAGCGGGACCGGGACAGGATCCTTCACTCCAAGTCCTTCCGAAGGCTTGAGGATAAGACTCAGGTGTTTCTGGCTCCCCAGGGGGACCACTACCGCAACCGCCTCACCCATACCCTGGAAGTATCTCAGATCGCCCGCACCATCGCCAAGGCCTTAAGCCTTAATGAGGACCTGGTGGAGGCCATCGCCCTTGGCCATGACCTCGGCCATACGCCCTTCGGCCACGCCGGCGAGCGGGCGCTGAACGATGTTTACCCTGGCGGCTTTGCCCATTACCGGCAAAGTGTCCGCGCCGCGGAGGTTCTGGAAAAAAACGGCAAGGGTCTTAACCTGACATGGGAAGTGAAAAACGGCATTTTAAACCACCGCAGCACCGGCTCCCCGGCTACGCTGGAGGGGCAGGTGGTCCGCTATTCGGACAAGATCGCGTATGTCCATCACGATATGGACGATGCCCAGCGGGCCGGGGTCTTTACGGAGGACGATATCCCTATTACTCTTCGCATCCTCCTGGGAGAAAATACCCGGGACAGGCTTAACACCTTTGTCCACGACATTATTGAGAACAGCCTGGAAAAGCCGGTCATCGCCATGTCGCCGGACATTGAGGAGGGCTTCTGGGACCTGCGCCGGCTCATGTTCCGCAGCGTCTATGAAAACCCTGTGGTCAAGGGGGAGGAGGGCAAGGCCATAGCCCTGGTCAAGAGCCTTTACAGCTACTATACCGCCAACCCTGATGCCATGTCCCAGGAATATCAGGATTCCATCCGCCTGCGCAACACGCCGAAAGAGCAGGCGGTCTGTGACTACATTTCCGGCATGACGGACCAGTATGCCATGGATAAATACCGGGAGATATACATCCCGAAGTCCTGGCACGTCTATTGACCGGCAGATGATGTGAAGTCATACCAGAAGTATTTGAAAATTACCGCCGGTAATTTTCTTAGTACTTCTGCATATACCGCGGCACAGAATTATACTAGTTACACTTAATAATTGCCGCAGGCAATTATTTTAGTGTAACTGCATATACCGCGGCGTAAAACTGCAATTGGCAGTTAAATTCGTTCGCGAGTATAAAAAGTGTTAGTTTATTGCGTTCGCGAGTATAGAATGATCTGTAAAGAGAACAGGAGAAGCTGTAAAGAAACCGGAAATCTGTAAAGAAATCGGGATAGTAACCTATGAGATATACGGATGATGTCATAGAGGAAGTCCGCTCCAAAAATGATATCCTGGACGTGGTTTCCCAATATGTCAAGCTGACACGCAAGGGCAGTTCCTACGCAGGGCTCTGCCCTTTTCATAACGAAAAGACAGCTTCCTTCTACGTGACGCCCTCCAAGCAGATGTATTACTGCTTTGGATGCGGGGCCGGGGGGAACGTGTTCAATTTTATCATGCAATACGAAAACGCCAGCTTCACCGAAGCCCTGGAGAGGCTGGCCGACCGGGCGGGGGTGACCCTCCCAAAAATAGAATACAGCAAAGAGGCCAGGGAAAAAGCCCTTCGCCGCCAGAAACTGTTGGAGATCAACAAAGCAGCCGCCAAGTTCTTTTACTTTCAGCTTCGGAGCGAACAGGGGAAGGAAGCCCTGGCCTATCTGACTGGCCGGGGCCTTAGCGATGAGACGATCCGTCACTTCGGCCTGGGCTTTGCCGGCCCCTTTAGCCAGACCCTGCGCCGCTATCTGAAAGAGCAGGGCTATGAGGATGAGCTCCTTTTAGCCTCCGGTCTTTTCAGTGTGGATGAGAGGCGGGGAATGTACGACAAGTTCTGGAACCGGGTCATGTTCCCCATCATGGATGTCAGCGGCCGGGTCATCGGCTTCGGCGGCCGGGTTATGGGGGAGGGCAAGCCCAAGTACCTGAACTCGCCGGAAACGGAAATCTTTGACAAAGGCCGCAACCTTTACGGCCTGCATGCCGCCCGGACGACCCGGGAAAATTCGCTCATCCTCTGCGAGGGCTACATGGATGTGATCGCCATGCACCAGGCCGGCTTCACCCAGGCCGTGGCGTCGCTCGGCACGGCCCTCACCAGCGGCCATGCCAGCCTTCTTCGGCGCTATACCCGGGAGGTCCTCCTCATCTATGACAGTGACAACGCCGGGGTCCGGGCCGCCCTGCGGGCCATCCCCATTCTGCGGGAGGCCGGCATCACCAGCCGCGTGGTCAGCCTTTCGCCCTATAAGGACCCGGATGAGTTCATCAAAGCCCTGGGGGCGGATGAGTTCAAAAAACGGCTGGACGCGGCCATAGACAGTTTCCTGTTTATGGTCCATCAGAAGGAGACGGAAGAAAAAATGGACGGGCCGCAGAGCCAGAACCGCTTTTTTGACGCCGTAAGCCGCATGCTCCTGGATTTCCCGGATGAGCTGGAGCGAAACCTCTATATTGAAGCTATTGTGAAGGAATATGGCCGCTTTGGCATAACGTCCGAAGGCCTGCGGCGGCGGGTGGGCACTCTCTCGCTAAAAGGGCGTTACAGGACGCCGGAGGAGGATGAGAGCGCCTTTCGAAGGCAGTCTCCTCACACGCCAAAGGAGGCGCCTTCGGGTGAGGATGCCTATTACAGCGCCATGTCCGCCGAAGAAGCCGAAAACCAGGAAGCTTACTACGGCGGGGATGACCCTCCGCCTTATGGTTCCTATAGCCCGTCTGCGGGCGAAGGAGCCGGCCACAAAAAGCCGAGGGGCCGGGAGAGGGACGGGGCGGATAAGATCGCCCAGAAGCTTGTCCTGACCTGGCTGGTCAATAAGCCAAAGATATACGAAACCGTTGCCCGCTACATCACCCCCGGGGATTTCACCGAGCCCCTTTACAGCAAGGTGGCGGCGATGGTCTTTCGGGACTGCAGCGAGGGAAACATGAATCCGGCCAGGCTTCTGAACGCTTTTACCGTAAGCGAAGAGCAGGCGGCCGTCGCCGGGCTTTTTAACGCGCACCTGCATCTTGACGGGGACGAGCAGGCGGACCGGGCTTTTCAGGACGCCATCATCCGTATCCGCGAGGACAGCCTGAAAAAGAAAAACGATGAGTGGGACCCCAAGGACCTGGCTGCCCTTCAAAAGCTGATCAAGGAAAAACAGGAGCTTGAAAAGCTAAAACAGAACCGCGCAGGCATCCGCCTGCCGGCGACATCGTAAAAAAATAGATCCGTGCGCATATAAACAAAAGAGAAACTTTCCGCAGATGGACAAGATAACAGGAGGGAAATCTATGGAATTAAACATGGGAAAATTCAGTGAAAAGCTTGTGGAGCTTCTGGAACTGGCAAAAAAGAAGAAAAATGTCCTGGAATATTCGGAGATCAGCGACTTTTTCAAGGATCAGCCCCTGGACGTGGAGCAGATGGAAAAGGTCTTTGAATTTCTGGAGGCCAGCGGCGTGGACGTGCTGAGGATCAACGACCAGACCCCCGACGAGCTCATCCTGGATGACGATGTTGACATGGAGATGCTCGACGAAGAGGACGACATGGAACTGGATAAGATCGACCTGTCCGTCCCCGAGGGCGTCAGCATTGAAGACCCCGTCCGCATGTACCTGAAAGAGATCGGCAAGGTTCCTCTTCTGACGGCGGAGGAGGAGATCACCCTGGCCAAGCGCATGGAGCTGGGCGACGAGAGCGCCAAAAAGCGCCTGGCCGAGGCCAACCTCCGCCTGGTGGTCAGCATTGCCAAGCGCTATGTGGGCAGGGGCATGCTCTTCCTTGACCTTATCCAGGAAGGAAACCTGGGCCTGATCAAGGCTGTAGAAAAATTTGACTACCGCAAAGGCTACAAATTCAGCACCTATGCTACCTGGTGGATCCGCCAGGCCATCACCCGCGCCATTGCGGACCAGGCCAGGACCATCCGCATCCCGGTGCATATGGTGGAGACCATTAACAAGCTTATCCGGGTATCCCGCCAGCTCCTCCAGGAATATGGCCGCGAGCCTTCCCCCGAGGAGATCGCAGTCGAGATGGATATGCCGGTGGAGCGCGTGCGCGAGATCCTCAAGATCTCCCAGGAGCCGGTCTCCCTTGAAACGCCTATCGGCGAGGAGGAGGACAGCCACCTGGGCGACTTCATCCAGGACGAGAATGTGCCCGTGCCCGCGGAGGCCGCTGCCTTTACGCTCCTCAAGGAGCAGCTAGTGGAGGTCCTCAGCACCCTGACCGAGAGGGAGCAGAAGGTCCTGCGCCTGCGCTTCGGACTGGACGACGGCAGGGCCCGCACGCTGGAGGAAGTGGGCAAGGAGTTTAATGTGACCAGGGAGCGCATCCGCCAGATCGAGGCAAAAGCTCTCCGGAAGCTCCGCCATCCCAGCCGCAGCCGGAAGCTCAAGGATTATCTGGATTAAATTCCGGGGAGCGGCATGCTCCCTCCGAACCTTATATGTTACGTTTACCTATACGTTTACTTATCGGAAAGGAAACATATGCAGCTTTCAAAAAGGCTGCAGGCGGTATCGGATCTGGTGAGCAGCGGGAACCGGCTGGTGGACGTGGGATGCGACCACGGCTACCTGCCGGTCTTTCTTGTTGAAAAAGGGAGGATCCCTTCTGCTCTGGCTCTGGATGTCCGGGTGGGGCCACTGTCCCGGGCGGAGGGGCACATTGCTGAGCATCACCTGCAGGATAAAATAAAAACCCGCCTCTCCGACGGGCTTAAGGCCGTGGAAGCCGGGGAGGGGGATACTCTTGTGCTGGCCGGCATGGGCGGCCTGCTGACCATAAAAATCCTCTCGGAGAGCCTTGAAAAGCTTTCTTCCTTCCAGGAGATCATTCTCCAGCCCCAGTCGGACATCGATATGGTCCGGCGCTTTATGCGGCAGCAGGGGTGGGAGACCGAGGGCGAGGACATGGTCCTGGAGGACGGGAAATTCTATCCCATGATGCGCCTGGTCTACAAGGGCGCTCTCCCTGCCTGGCGGGAAGAAGAGTACCGCTTCGGAAAAGCCCTGCTATCCGCCCGCCATCCGGTGCTCATGGAATTTCTGGAAAAAGAAGCCGCCCTGAAAGAGAGCATCATGGAAAGACTGGAAAAAGAGAACACTGCGGGGGCCAGAGCGCGCCTTGAAGAGATCGAGGAAGATTACGCCATGATACAGGAAGCCCTGAATGAAAAGAATAGATCATGAAAGGAATAAATCATGAAAGTAAAAGAACTGACAGATTATCTTAACCGGCACTATTCCGAAAAGGCCGCGGAGGAGTGGGACAATGTCGGACTCCTGGTGGGAGATGAGGAGCAGGAGATCTCCCATGTCTTCCTGGCCCTGGATGCCACGCAAGGCACCATCGCCGAGGCCATCTCCTGCGGGGCCGACATGATAGTCACCCACCACCCCATGATCTTTTCCGGCATCAAGAAGATCAATAACCGGACGGACACGGGGAGAAAGGTCATCACCCTGATCCAAAATCACATATCTTATTATGCCATGCACACAAACTTTGACATCCTGGGCATGGCGGACCTTTCCGCACGCTACCTGGGCCTTACGGACTGCCAGGTCCTCTCAGTGACCGGCGAGGACGAAAACGGCCCGGTCGGCCTGGGGCGGGTGGGCAGCCTTCCAAGGCCTCTCTCCCTGGAAACGGCCGCCGTCTATGTCAAGGAAGCCCTCTCCCTCGGGGATGTCCGCTTTTACGGCGCCCCGGAAACGCGCATCGCCCGCGTGGCCGTCTGCACCGGCTCCGGCAAGAGCCTCATAAAAGATGTCCTCTCCTCCGGCGCGGACGCTTACGTGACCGGCGACATTGACTACCACACCGCCCTGGACGCTGTTGCGGAGGGTCTGGCCATCATCGACGCTGGCCACTACGGAACCGAGTATATCTTTGCCGATGCCATGAAGCGCGAGCTGAGAGGCGCCTTCCCCGCCCTCAAGATCTCCACGGCTTCCGTCAAAAGCCCCTATCACCTGGTCTGAGAAGGCTTTTCAGGTGTTTTGGGGATATAACACCGAGGCGAGAGTTTTTAAGATCGCGTCGACATCATAGGGCTTTGCCAGGTGGCCGTTCATGCCGGCTTTAAGGGCAAACTTCCGGTCTTCCTCGAAGGCATTGGCTGTGACGGCCAGGATGGGGATGCCGGCTTTTTCCGGCTCGCTAAGAGAGCGGATCTGCCGGGCGGCCTCGTATCCGTCCATGTTGGGCATCTGGATGTCCATAAGGATGGCGTCATACGTGCCTTTGGGGGCGGCCTTCATCATATCGACGGCCTCCTGGCCGTCACAGGCGATATCAATGGCAAAGCCGGCGCCCTCCAGAATGGCGACGGCGATCATCTGGTTCATGTCATTGTCCTCCGCCAGAAGGAGGCGTTTCCCGGTGAAATCCGGCATGGCCTCCGGCTTTTCGGGCTCATCCCGCGAAGGCGATGCCGGCTCCTTTGATATTTCTGCTTCCCCGGAGGTTTCCGGTGCTTTAGCTATCTCTTCGCCTTTGCCGATCCGGCACGGGAGATAGACGATAAACTCGCTTCCCTTTCCCTCCTCACTTTCTACGCTGATCTCCCCGCCCATGATATCCACAATGCCTTTGGTAATAGCCATGCCAAGCCCGGTGCCCTGGATGCCGCTGACGGTGCTCGTCCTCTCACGGGTAAAGGCTTCAAAGATCGTTTTCTGGAAGGCCTGGCTCATGCCTATCCCGTTATCCTTGATGTGAAATTCAAAATTCGCCAGCTCCGGGGTATCCGAGGGCTTTTCCGCCAGCAGGAAGCCGATGGTGCCGCCCTGCGGCGTAAACTTGATGGCGTTGGATAAGATGTTCAGGAAGATCTGGTTCAGGCGGAGCTTATCGGTAATGATATCCTCATGGACGAGATCCCGGATCTCGAATTTCAGCTCCTGCCCCCGGGCCGAGGCGTTGGCCTGCATGATGATCCGAAGGTCGTTTATGACATCCGGAAGGTGGACGCTGGTCTCCTCGAGGACTATTTTTCCGCTCTCGATCCGGCTCATGTCCAGGACATCGTTGATCAGGGAGAGAAGGTGCTGGCTGGAGACGGAAATTTTCTGCAGATAATCCCTTACCTGCTCAGGCTGGTCTGTGTGGGCGGAGGCCAGGGCGGTAAAGCCGACAATGGCATTCATGGGCGTGCGGATATCATGGGACACATTGTTGAGAAAAACGGTTTTGGCCCGGCTGGCATGCTCGGCCGCGATCAGCGCGTCGGAGAGGGCCCGCTTCTGCTCCTGGTCCGCCTGGACGATGTCGGTCACATCGCTGTAATAGCCCCGGAGATGCCGGACGCCTTTTACGCCTGGCGCGGCTATTCCGCCGAACCGGACATAAATGCTGCCTTTTTCGGGATGATGCCAGAGGAAAGTGCTTTCAGAGAAATGCCCCTCCATCATCTCGCCCATACTCTTCTGTACGGAGGAGAGAGCCTCCGCGTCGATATTGTCATACCAGGCATGATAAGCCGCCTCTTCGGGGAGGGAGCGCCCTGCGATGCCCAGAAGCTCCATCATTTTCGCGTTTCCGCGAAGGCGCGGCCCCTTCCCTTCTTTCAGGAAAATATGCCACAGGCCGTAGCCGGCGGAGGCTATGACCTCATCCGACTCAATAAGAGCCAGCTGGCTTGCTTCCAGCTCCTGGTTCTTTTCTTCCAGCTCAAGGCGGGATCTTTCCTTGTCGCGGATCTGCGTTTTTGTGCGCCGGTTGTCGCGGACGAGCAGCAGGATGATCAGAAAGGCCACGGACAGGATCAATGCGCTGAAAATCCCCATGTGCTTCCGGACAAGGTCCAGAAAACTGAACGAATACAGCCCTTCCGCATAGCGGTAAGCCTGGTTCTGCCCGAAATCGCTGCCAAGAATGCCAAGCCCGCGGTTCAAGAGCTTTAACAGGCCTTCGTTCCCGACGGCCACGCCAAAGCACCGGGCGTCGCTCTGGCCAAGCTGCAGCAGGAGAAGGTCCTGGTAGCGGGTATTTTTAAGAATGTCGCCGGCCCGAAGGCCGTTAAGGATGGTGGCTTTGACTTTTCCGGTCCTGACCGCGTCCAGGCATTCCTCGACGGAAGAAAAGAGGGTCATGCGGGCATCGGGGAAATGGGTCCGGATATAGTAGGCCTGCATCCGGTTATTGGCATTAACGGCAAACGAGGAAACCGTGTCCTCGCTGTATTCGCCCCTGTAAACCAGCTCTGTTGAGGCCGAGACAACGGGGCTTGACTGATATATGCCGTCCAGCTCCGAAAAGTAGAGGCCTCCGCCGACGGGGAAGCCGGCATCGATCTCGCCCCGCCCAAGAGAAGCGATCATATCGTCATAGTTTTCGTATCCGCGGTAGGAAACCGAGAGCGTCCCGATATCCAGGTTTTCCAGAATGCCGTCCACGACATCCGTGACAAGGCCTGTGACATGTCCGTCCTTGCCGGTGTCGCTGTAGGGAAGATAATGCATTAAGTAGCCGATGTTCAGGTGGGTGTGCGCGCTGATCCAGTCCTTTTCCCTGGACGAGTAGGCCCGGCTGGCCAGACTTTGGGAGAAGTAGCGGATCTTTAAGGCGTTCAGGTAGTTCGGCTCCTCAAGTGAGAGAAGCGACTGGGCGCTGTTAAGGGCTTCCAGGAGGTCCGGTCTGTTAATATTGACGCAGAGATAGTAGTCGGTCTGCCCGAAGGGCCCCAGGATCTCCGAATTTTTGAGGTCATAGCTGCCGTCGCCCTCCGCGGCGAGGATATCGATATCGCCGGCGTTAAAAGCGCTGTACAGGTCGCTGTAATCGGGAAAAGAAACGATGTCTGCGTCGGTGACGTGGTGGCTGTCAAGGTACTGGGAAAGCACAGAGGCTATGGCGCTGTCCAGGACGCCGAAGGTTTTCCCGCGGAAGGTGGAGAAATCGGCAAGGATAGCCTCATCCCCCTTATGCTTGATCAGGTTGTAGGCCTCGTTCCCCATGGGCTCGTCGGGATAGCCGATCAGGCCGGAACGCTCCTCGCGGAAGGCCATGCCGGCCAGCAGGTCGATCTCGCCCCGGAGCAGCATCTGGTAGAGGGACGAAAAGCTGCCGTAGACATATTCATATGTCCAGCCGGTATATTCGGAAAGCTTCCGGTAGTATTCGTAGGCATAGCCGGTCTTTACCACGCCATCCGCGGCGCCTTCCTCAAAGACCGCGTTTTCGTAATAGCCCACCCGGACATGGGGCGCATTTTGCGCCAGGGCGGGCAAGGGCTGCCAGAGCGGGAGCAAAAGTGCCAGGATAATAAGAAAAGGCGCCCATGGCAGCCGGGATTTGTGAGTGTGTAATACAGATGAAAGCATAATTTTGTCCTCCTGCATGCTCTCTTTACGACAGCAGGATAGCAAAAAAGCTGGTGAATGTCAACAATGCGGGCCGGCGATGCCGGGCAGCTTTCCGTGAGTTTTCCCATGGACCGCAGAGAGGGGCCGGCTTTGGAATTGTCGCTTTGCAGGCGACCTAAGCCGGCCATGATCGTGCTATTCTTAGACCATAAGCAACAGTAAAAGCTAATGTATAAGGAGGATGACGAGATGAAAAACGATCTGACAGAGCTGGTTATGATCCTGGACCGCAGCGGTTCCATGCAGGGGCTTGAGAAGGACACCATCGGCGGCTTTAACAGCATGATCGAGAAGCAGAAGAAGGAAGAGGGCGAGGCCTATGTGACGACCGTCCTCTTTGACGACCAGATAACGCTCGTTCACGACCGCGTGGATCTCCAGAAGGTGGAACCGATGACGGACAAGGAGTATTACGTGCGCGGCTGCACGGCGCTTCTGGACGCGGTGGGGACAACGATCCGCCATATCGATGTCATACAAAAGCATGCCCGCAGCGAGGACGTTCCGGGAAAGACCATCTTCGTCATCACGACGGACGGCATGGAAAACGCCAGCCGCGAGTTCACCTATGAGGAGATCCGCCGCCTGATCGAGCAGCATAGAGAGTGCCAGGGCTGGGAATTTATCTTCCTCGGGGCCAACATAGACGCCGTGACCGAGGCCGGCCGTCTGGGAATCCGCTCAGACCGCGCCGCGACCTACGAGAACGATGAGAAGGGGACAGCCCTTAACTACCGCGTCCTGTCCTCGGCTGTTGGCAAGCTGCGCAGGGCGAGCCGGGCGCGCAGGAATTTTGACGCCTTATACGATGAGGATGAGAATAACGATGGGGATCTGCTGGCTGAGATTCGCAGCGATTATTCCCGGCGTCATAAAAAGTAATGGGAGAAGAGGTATGAGAACAGAACTGACAGAAAAGCAGAGGATCTGGCGAGATGGCTGCATGGGTGTTGTGATCGGGGACGCGCTGGGATGCCCGGTGCAGTTCCTCAGCCGCGAAGAGGTTGCCGAGGAGCCCGTAAAGGGGATGAGGGGATACGGCACCTACGACCTGCCCCCGGGAACCTGGACGGATGACAGCAGCCTGACGCTGGCCCTTCTTTGCAGCATCAGGGATGAGAAAAGCGTTAACCTTCCGGACATTATGGACCGGTTTGTGCGATGGATGGATAAGGGGGAATATACCCCCTTTGGAGAATCCTTCGACATCGGGCGCGGCACGTACATGGCGGTCCGGCGCTATCAGCAGGAGCGCGATGTATCGTCCTGCGGAGGCAGGACGGAGGTCGAGAATGGAAACGGTTCCCTTATGCGCATTATGCCGGCCTGCCTTTACTGCCATGACGAGCAGGCCGCCGGGCGCATGAGCGGCGAAGAAGCCATCGGGACGGTACACGCGGTCAGCGGCCTTACCCATAACCACATGCGCGCCAAGATCGCCTGCGGGCTCTACTATCTCATGGCCCGGAGGATACTTATCGGGGACGGTACCCTCCGCGAGAGGCTGCAAAAGGGGATCGACGAGGGCTTTGACTTTTACAAAAAGGATCTGGCGTCCCTGGTGGAGCTGGCCTGCTACGGCAGGCTGTACAACCTGAAAGAGTTTGCCGACACGGACAGGGATGAGATAAAGAGCAGCGGCTATGTTGTCGATACCCTGGAAGCGGCGGTATGGTCGCTTCTGAAAACCAATACCTTCAAAGATGCCCTGCTCACCGCCGTCAATTTAGGCAACGATACGGACAGCGTGGGAGCCGTCACAGGGGGCCTGGCCGGCCTGTACTACGGCTATGAGGCGATACCGGAGGAGTGGCGCTTGGCCATCCGGAAGCGGGAATGGATCGAAGGGCTTTTTAGAGACATGTAAAAAATGCCACCTGCCGTGCGGCCGGCTTCCTGCGGGGAGTGGCCGCATGGCGATGCCAGCTCCGGGCAGGAGGGAGGCTTTCTCTCCTGCCTGATGAAGACCATGCGACAGAGGGAGGGAACAGGATGCCATTTCAGATCATTCGAAACGACATCACAAAAGTGAGAGCAGATGCCATCGTCAATACAGCCAATCCCTATCCCACCTATGGGCTGGGGACGGACAAGGCCATTTACCACGCGGCCGGAATAGAAAAGCTCCTGGCCGAGCGGAGGCGGATAGGGAGGATAGCGCCGGGAAGCGCGGCGGCCACTCCGGCCTTCGACCTGCCGGCGAAATATATCATACATACCGTCGGCCCGGTATGGTACGGGGGCATCCGCGGCGAATATGAGGTCCTCTCTTCCTGCTACCGGAACTCCTTGAACCTTGCGAAAAAGCTTGGCTGCGAAAGCGTGGCCTTCCCTCTGATCTCCACCGGCATATACGGCTTTCCAAAAGACCGGGGGCTTGACACAGCCATAAAGGAAATATCCGCCTTCCTGAAAGAAAACGACATGGACATTATCCTTGTCGTTTTCGACAGGGAGGCTTTTGGCCTCTCATCCTCCCTTGCGTCCGATGTCCGGCAGTTTATCGGTGAGCACTATGTGTCCGAGCGCACAGAGGAAGAGTATACGTTTTCAGAGGGATATGCTCCCGGCAGGAAACATGGTTCCGACGAAGGCCATAGTTTGGCCGAAAACTATGAGCCTGACGAAGACTATAGTTTGGCCGAAAACTATGAGCCTGCCGAAGACTATAGTTTGGCCGAAGACTATGAACCTGACGAAGACTATAGTTTGGCCGAAGACTATGAGCTGGACGAAGATCATAGCTTTGCCGGAGACAATGATTCCGGGCAACCATCATATTTTGCCAGACAAAAACGCCGGCGGCCATCTTTAGATGCGCGTGAAAGCTATGATGAAAGTCTTGGGGATGAAGAAGAGCCGGATGACGATGATCCCGAAAAAAGAAAATCCCGTACCTCAAAACCTTCCCCGGCAGCACGGAGAAAAAAGCCGATAGCGCCGGCACCGGCGTTCCCTACGGGAGAGGCCGTGAAAAGGCGTTCTCTTCGCGATCTGCTGGCACGCCGGGAGGAGAGCTTCCAGGCGTGCCTTTTCCGCCTGATCGACGAGAAGGGCCTTAAGGACACCGAGGTCTACAAGAAGGCCAACATAGACCGGCGGCTGTTTTCCAAGATCCGCTGCGACGAAAACTATCATCCCAAAAAGCAGACGGTCCTGGCCTTCGCCCTGGCTCTTTGCCTCTCCCTGGACGAGACCGCCGACCTTCTGCGGCGCGCCGGCTTCGCCCTCTCGCCCTGCAGCCGAGCCGACCTTATTGTCGAATTTTGTATTCAAAACAAGTACGACATCTACACCGCCAATTCCCTCCTGTTCGAATACGAGGAGCCGCTTCTGGGAGCCTGAGCCTTTATATGCCCTGATATTAGAAGAAATGGGGATGGTTCTTTTTTCTTACGGATCACAAGAAAAAAGAACCGTCCCCATTTCTTCTCCATTTCTTCGGAATGACTTGCGGCTCCTGGCGAATGGCTGTATACTGGAAGCAGGATGCCAAAGAGGCCTGGCCTCTGTGAGAAGCCTTGTGAAAGGAGCATAGTCATGAAGAACGGTACCTGTAAAGTTGATTTCCAGGGGAAATCCCTGGAGTTCCCCTACGGCACGTCCTACCGGGATGTGGCAGCGGCCCTGCCGGGGGAAAACCCGGCGCCTGTTATGGCGGTCCTGGTGAATGGAAGGCTTCAGGAGCTGAGGGAAAAGCTTAAGGATGATGTGACGCTTTCCCTTGTCACGGGAGCGGATTCGGCCGGCCACAAGATCTATGTCCGGACGGCCATATTTATCATGCTGAAAGCCATCTACGACCTTTACGGCAAAAAAGAAGTCAGCCGGACATATGTTCATTTTTCCCTGGACAATGGCCTTTATATAACGGTTGAGGGAAGGGAGCCTGTCAGCGAAGAGTATCTTTGTGCCATTCGGGAAAAGATGCGGGAGATCGTGGCGGAGGACCATCCCATCACCAAGAGGTCGCTAAAGACCCAGGAGGCCCGGGAGCTTTTCCGCTACCATGGCATGTATGAAAAGGATAAGCTGTTCCAATGCCGCAGAAGCTCATGGGTCAATATCTACAGCCTTAAGAACTTCGACGACTATTACTATGGCTACATGGCCGATACGACCGGCGCCATCCCGGTTTTTGACCTTATCCCCTATGGCGGGGGCTTTATGTTCCTTCTGCCAAGGCGCTCAAGCCCCGACAGGCTGGAGGCTTTCCGGCCCAGGGAAAAGCTGTTCCGGAGCCTTATGGAATCCGAAAACTGGGGCCGGGATCTTAACATAGCCGCCATAGGCGACCTGAACAACCGCATCATAAACGAGGGCGTGGAAAAGCTGGTGCTTGTGCAGGAGGCCCTGCATGAGGGGCGCATCAGCGCCATTGCCCGCCAGATCAAGGAGAGGGAGGGCGTAAAATTTGTCATGATCGCGGGCCCCTCCTCCTCCGGGAAGACCACCTTCTCCCACCGCCTGTCCATCCAGCTGACCGCCCTGGGCCTTCGCCCCCACCCCATCGCTCTGGACGACTATTTTTTGAACCGGGAGGATACGCCGCTCGATGAGTACGGCGAGAAGGATTATGAGAGCATCCGCGCGCTGGATGTGGAAGGCTTCAACCGCGACATGACCGCCCTGTTGGAAGGAAAAGAGGTCGCCATGCCCACCTTCAATTTTGTCACCGGCAAGCGGGAATATAAAGGAAATACGCTGTGCCTCGGGGAGGAGGATATCCTGGTGATCGAGGGCATCCACGGCCTTAACGATGAGCTGTCGCATGCCCTTCCTCTGGAAAGCAAATTTAAAATATATATCAGTGCTCTGACGAGCCTTAATGTAGACGAGCACAACTGGATACCCACCACCGACCTGCGGCTGATCCGCCGCATCGTCCGCGACGCCAGGACCAGAGGCAACACCGCCGCCCAGACCATAGCGAGGTGGGACTCCGTGCGGAGGGGCGAAGAAAAAAATATTTTTCCTTACCAGGAAGAGGCGGACGTTTTCTTCAATTCTTCGCTGGTCTACGAGCTGGCCGTCCTAAAGATCAGTGCTGAACCCCTTCTCTTCGGGATAGAAGATGACGCTTCCACGGCTGTCGAAGCTAGAAGGCTGCTGAAATTCCTGGACTATTTCCTGGCTGTATCGGAAAGTGCTATACCTAATAATTCTATTTTAAAGGAATTTATTGGGGGCAGCTGTTTCGAAGTATAATTTACAGGGGAGATGCCCCTGTGGTCCCCCGATGATGTTTTTCTGTGTTAGGTTTATGACGCTTACCTGGCGGTAGGAGTTGGGTGGGCTATGTTTCTTCTATTTTTTTATATTTGACGCTTACCTGGCGGTAGGGGCTGGGTGGGCTATGTTTCTTCTATTTTTTTATATTTGACGCTTACCTGGCGGTAGG
>CAMNNO010000013.1 GCA_946545475.1 uncultured Blautia sp. | reverse complement strand
CTGAGCGGCCCCCCCTCCCCTGCGCCTACCGCCAGGTAAACGTAAAATAGGAAAGGTATCAGGAGACATGGCGCAAACCATATTTTACTATTATGTATCAGAATATTTTCGTTGTAATTTCTCGATGATTATATTAAAATAACAGGAAAGTCAAAAAAATAAAAATTTAAGGAAGTGACAATTATGACAGAACTGCCTATCGACAGAACCCAATTTTTCAACACCAAGCCCGACCAGACCTTTGCCGTGAAAGAGGTTTTAAATCTGGTTTACAACGCCATGGAAGAAAAGGGCTATAATCCGGTAAACCAGATCGTTGGCTACATTATGTCCGGTGACCCCACTTACATCACCAGCCATAAGGGCGCCCGCAGCATGATCATGAAGGTGGAGCGGGACGAGCTGGTGGAAGAGCTTTTAAGAGCCTATATCCGCAACAGGTCCTGGGAAGACGTGGAGTGATCTATGCGGATAATGGGACTTGACTATGGCTCAAAAACAGTGGGCGTCGCTTTAAGCGACCCCCTGGGCCTCACAGCCCAGGGAATCGAGACCATCTGGCGGGAAAAGGAAAACCACCTGAGACAGACCCTGTCCCGCATCGCGGAGCTGGCAGGGGAGAACAGTGTAGAACAAATTGTTCTTGGACTTCCCAAAAATCTGAACAATACCCTGGGCGAGCGGGCCAAACGGTCTCTGGAGTTCAAAGAAGCTCTGGAGAGGCGGACTGGCCTGCCTGTCGTTATGTGGGATGAACGCCTGACGACCATGGAGGCGGAGAAAGTTCTCATGGAGGCCGGCATCCGGCGGGAAAACCGCAAACAGAACCTGGATAAGATGGCGGCGACATTGATCCTGCAAAGCTATCTGGACGCGAAACATTTTCAGAATACGCAGGAGCCGTGATGTCCCCGGCATTAAGGGGATACTGAATAATAAGAAACTATTGATTAAAAAACTATTGATTAAGAAACTATTGATTAAGAAACTATTGATATTGAAAAAGCTATTTATAGCATTAAGAAACTATTATAATTGGAGGTATTTGATTGAGTAACAGCAACAGTAATAAGAATCCGGGCGGCGAAGGCTGGAGCAGATATTTCCCCTTTGGACGGAAAAAACGCAATGATGGCAAAGCCAAAGGGGATGACAGGACCGGCCATGCAACAGAGACAGCAGGCAGAGAAGCCTATGGCAGTGAAGACCAGCTGTCGCAGGAACGCCCGCGCAGCGGCGGAAGGAACGTGAGATCAGAATCTTCCGCGAACGGCATGGGCTCCCTGCGGGGCGAAAAAATGCCCCATAAAACTACCGCCCCTTCAAGGGAACCGGCGCTTACGGATCACCCGGCCGGAAAGACGGATAAGGCGAAAGCGCCCTCCTCCCACTCCGGCCACAGCAGCGGCGCCAGCCTTGCGGGACATGCGCCCAAAAAAGGGCACCTGCCCAAGGACGAGGTCCAGAGAAGCCATGAGCGTAGCAGCCAGGAGCATAAAAATCAAAAGGGCAGCAGGCCGGAGACCCCATCCGTAACCCCCGGACCTTCCAGGCCAAAGAGCGCACCCGGTCCCAAAAGCCTTCTGCGGCCGGAGAGTTCCTCCGCGCGGGAGAAGACCCTCCTCTCCCGCAATGATCTTGAAGCCGGGACCGCCAATGCGTCCGGCTCCCATAGCAGGCCAAGACCGAAAAGGGCGCCCCAGCAAAAGAAGCCCTCACAGCCCAAAAGCGTTTCCCTGCCGAAAGAAGAGCCGCTCTCCTCTTTAGCAGCGGAAAGAGCCATAGATCCGGAGGAGAGGCCGGGCAGGATCAGCGCCTCGCTGCCCATCAAGTTTAAAGGGGCAAAAGGAAGGCCGCCGCTCCGCGATTTTGAGCTGGCGCCCCGATACGACCTTAATTCCCTTCCCGCTGTCCGCCCTGGCAGCAAAAAGGGAAAGAAGAAAACATCTCCCTTAAAGATCATTCCCCTGGGCGGCCTGGAGCAGATCGGCATGAACATTACCGCCTTTGAATACGAGGACAGCATTGTTGTCGTGGACTGCGGCCTGTCGTTCCCGGAGGATGACATGCTGGGCATTGACCTGGTCATTCCGGATGTGACATATCTTAAGGAGAACATCAGCAAGGTCAAGGGCTTTGTGATCACCCACGGGCACGAGGACCATATCGGGGCCCTGCCCTATGTCCTCAGGGACATCAACGTTCCCATTTATTCCACCAGGCTGACGCTGGCCCTTATCTCAAACAAGCTTCAGGAGCACAACCTGACCAAGCAGACCAAGCTTAAGGAAGTGAAGCACGGGCAGGTCATCAACCTGGGGGATTTTGCCATTGAATTTATAAAGACCAATCACAGTATCCAGGACGCTTCTGCCCTGGCTATTTATTCCCCGGTGGGCATTGTGGTCCACACCGGCGATTTCAAGGTGGATTATACCCCGGTATTCGGCGATGCCATAGACCTTCAAAGGCTGGCGGAGATCGGCAAAAAAGGCGTCCTGGCACTGATGTGCGACAGCACAAATGCCGAAAAGCCGGGCTTTACCATGTCCGAGAGGACCGTGGGCCGGGTCTTTGACAACCTGTTTAACGAATACAAGACCTCGCGCATTATTATCGCGACCTTCGCCTCCAACGTGGACCGGGTACAGCAGATCATCAATACGGCTTACCGCTTTGGCCGCAAGGTGGCGGTTGAAGGCCGCAGCATGGTCAATGTGATCTCCACCGCGGCGGACCTGGGCTACATCCGGATACCGGACCAGACGCTGATAGAGATCGACCAGGTGAAGAACTATCCGGACGAGCAGGTGGTGCTGATCACGACCGGCAGCCAGGGCGAATCCATGGCGGCCCTCTCCCGCATGGCGGCCAGCATCCACAAAAAGATCACGATAAAGCCGAACGACGCCATCATTTTCAGCTCGCACCCCATTCCGGGCAATGAGAAGGCGGTATCCAAGGTCATCAACGAGTTGTCCATGAAGGGCGCCAAGGTCATCTTCCAGGATGCCCATGTTTCCGGCCATGCCTGCCAGGAAGAGATCAAGCTGATCTATTCGCTCGTCAGGCCCCGCTATGCCATTCCCGTGCATGGCGAATACCGCCACCTGACCGCCCAGAAGCATGTGGTGGAGGAGCTTGGCATACCCGAAGAAAATATCTTTATCCTCTCCTCCGGCAATGTCCTGGAGCTTAACGGCGAGACGGCCAAGGTTACGGGCAGCGTACACACCGGCGCCATTCTGGTGGATGGCCTGGGCGTGGGCGATGTGGGCAACATTGTGCTTAGGGACCGCCAGCGTCTGGCGGAGGACGGCATCATGATCGTCGTGATGACGCTGGAGCGCTACTCCAATTCCGTCCTGTCCGGTCCGGATATCGTATCGCGGGGGTTTGTCTACGTCCGCGAGTCCGAAGACCTTATGGAGCATGCCCGGGAAGCCGTGCAGGACGCCCTTGACAGCTGCATAGACAAAAACGTCACCGACTGGGGGCGCATCAAGACGGAAGTCAAGGATGCCCTGAGCGATTATGTATGGAAACGCACCAAGCGCAGCCCCATGATCCTGCCTATCATCATGGAGGCATAAAAACCTGGAGGCGCAGATGGATAATCACGAACAGAATATCAGTTTTGAAAACACAGAGACAGGGGAGGCCTGTCCTCATCCGTCACACAGGAAATCGGACGAGGTCCTCTTAAAGGCACAGGAGCTGTGCCGCGCACTCCGGGAAGGCGATGAATACCAGAGCTTTCTGCGCCTGCAGGAGCGCCTGTCGAAAAACGAGGAGCTGTTTGGCCGGGTCATGGAATTTCGCCGGAAAACCTTCCAGATCCAGGAGCGCGTCGATAACCCGGCAGAAGCTTCATCCGCGGTGGAGAGGGAGGCCAGGGAGATCCAGAGGATCCCTCTTGTCAATGCCTACCTGGATGCGGAGCTGGCCCTCTGCCGGCAGGTCCAGCAGATCTGCCAGATGCTGGTATCACAGCTCGACATCCGCGTGCCGGAGATCTGAAAAAATACGGCGCCGGCTCCCGTTAGCCGCGCGTTTACTATAACATCCGCATGTTTACTGTATAGGAAACGAATAAAACGCCTCTCGTTTTCATTCGTTTCCCGTGCCGGATTTTCGCCGCTTTAGCGGCATTATTCCGCTGAAAATCCGTGCGCATACTATAACAATCGAAAGGAAACCGGTATGTCAGATAAAAGAGATACCGCCGGAAAGGTCGGAGTTGCCCTGGCCAGCATGTTTTTCAGGGCGGCCCTCTACCTGTGCCTTATCGTCCTGCTGATCTATATGGGCCAGGCCGCCTATCATTTCGGCTATGACGTATTTAACCAGCAGGCCATGAGCCCCGGGAACGGCCGGGAGATAACCGTGGTCATACAGGATACCGGGAGTGTGCTCAGGGTGGGGAAGACCCTGGAAAGCAAGGGGCTCATCAGCAACGCCTATGTTTTCTACGTGCAGGAGCTGATGTCCAATTACCATGGAGAGCTGCGGCCGGGAACCTATGTGCTCAGCACGGCCTATACCCCTTCGCGCATCATGTCCATCATGGCGGGAGAAGAGGAAGAAGAGGAAGAAGAGGAAAGCGAAGAATGAGCGAGCGTCTCAGCGTTTTTCTGAATGCCATGGCCAGGGAAAACACGCCCTTTCTGGAAGAGCTGGAGGAAGAGGCGCTTAAGGCGGGGATCCCCATCATCCGAAAGGAAATGCAGACCTATCTCAGGACCCTCCTTGCCGCCATAAGGCCGCACAGGATACTGGAAATAGGAACGGCTGTCGGCTTTTCGGCCCTTTTCATGTGCGAATACGGGCCGGAGGGCCTAAGGCTTGACACCATAGAAAATTACGAAAAGCGCATCCCCATTGCCAGGCGGAACTTTGCCCTGGCCGGCCGGAGCGCCCAGATCAACCTGATCGAGGGGGATGCCGCTGCGGTACTCCCCCGCCTTTCGGGGGAGTACGACCTCATTTTCATGGACGGGGCAAAGGCCCAGTATCCGGCCTATCTGCCGGAGCTGATACGCCTTCTCCGGAAAAACGGGGTCCTCCTCTCGGACAATGTGCTCCAGGAAGAGAACATCCTGGAATCCCATTATCTTGTCAGGCGGCGGGACCGGACGATCTACCGCCGCATGCGGGAGTATCTTTACACCCTGACGCATCATCCGCTTCTGGAGACGAGCATCCTCCCCATCGGGGACGGGGCAGCGTTCACCGTCAGGATATAAGATGAATAAAGCAGGTGAAGGAATATGAGAAAGAAACCGGAACTTCTGATTCCTGCCGGGAGTCTTGAGGTATTGAAGATTGCCGTGCGCTACGGCGCGGACGCTGTCTATATTGGGGGCGATGCCTACGGCCTGCGGGCCAAGGCCAGGAATTTTTCGCCGGAGGATATGCGGGAGGGGATCGCCTTTGCCCACGCTCACGGCGTAAAAGTGCATGTGACCGTGAACATCATGGCGCATAATGAGGACATTCCCGGCATCCGAACCTATCTGGCAGAGCTGGCGGAGATGAAGCCGGATGCCCTGATCATCGCCGATCCTGGCGTATTTGTCATGGCACGGGAGATATGCCCAAAGATCGACCTTCACATCAGTACCCAGGCCAGCAGCACAAACTTTGAATCCTTTGCCTTCTGGCACAGGATGGGGGCTGCCCGCGTGGTAGCCGCCCGGGAGTTGTCGCTCCGGGAAATAAAAGAGATCCGGGCGCATGTGCCGGACAGCCTGGAAATAGAGGCCTTTGTCCATGGCGCCATGTGCATATCCTATTCCGGACGGTGCCTCCTGAGCAACTATTTTACCGGGCGCGACGGCAACAGGGGCGCCTGTACGCATCCCTGCCGCTGGAAATACGCGGTGGTTGAGGAGACGCGCCCCGGGGAGTATCTTCCGGTCTACGAGAATGAGCGGGGAACCTATATCTTCAACTCAAAGGATCTTTGCATGGTCGCGCATATCCCGGAGCTCATAGACGCGGGCATCGACAGCTTTAAGGTCGAGGGCCGCATGAAAACAGGCCTTTACGTCGCCACCACAGCCCGGACATACCGCCATGCGATTGACGACTATATGGACAGCCCGGCTCTTTATGAGAAGAATAAAGACTGGTACAGCCGCCAGGTCTCAAACGGGATCTACCGGCCCTTTACCACAGGCTTTTACTTTGGAAAGCCCGGGGAGGAGAGCCAGATCTACGATACCAGCACATATATCAAGGAATACACCTATCTCGGCTTTGCCGAGGAGGCAGACAGAGAAGGAAACTTCAAGGTAAACCAGAAGAACAAGTTCTCGGTGGGGGATGAGATCGAGGTCATGAAGCCGGGCGGAGAGGACATTCCCGCCAGGGTGCTCAGGATACGCGCAGAGGATGGCTCCTTGCGGGAAAGCGCCCCCCATCCCAGGGAAAGGCTTACCGTTACCCTTAACGTGCCGGTGGAAAGCTTTGACGTTCTTCGCAAGCAGAATACGCCGGAAGGGATGGCAGACGGGGAGAGGGGAGAGCTTTGAAGCACAGGATAGAGGAACTTCTACACGGGGAATTTAAGTTTGGCGGTCCGAAACTTATCTTTTCCCAGGAGCGCATTATAGCGACCCTAAAGGCCGGAGATGCCCTGAGGGGCGAGCTTAAGGTGACAACGGAGGAAAATGCCCGCATCCGGGGATACATCACCTCCACGGACCGCCGGATGGTGCCGGGGTTCCGCACTTTCCAGGGAACGCAGGTCCAGATCCCCTACGGCATTGACGCCAAAGGGCTGAACGCCGGGGAAGAGCGGAGGGGGTATCTGATCTTTACCACCAACCTCGGGGAGGAGAGGATACCTTTTGAGATCCATACGGTTTCCGCCGAGGGCGTCAGCTATGACACCAGCATCCGCACGCTTAAGGATTTTGCGGCCCTGGCCCGTGAAAACTTCCGGGAGGCTTACCGCATTTTTTCCGGCGGCGGGTTTGAACGTTTTATCGACAGGAACGACGAGAAGAGCCGTTCCCTTCTGGCCGGGTTTATGGCCCAGCCGATCACCAACCAGCATCTGGAGGAATTTCTCATTGCCGAGAAGTTGAAGGACCCCATAAAGATATTCCTGGATGAAGACAAGAGGGAATACCATCTTGTCCAGGACTACCTGCGGGAAGAGCTTAAGGTGCGCCGCAGCACCTGGGGGCACATCCGGCTGGAGGTGTCCGCCACGGCGGATTTTATCGACATCGAAAAGCGGGTGCTGACGGAAGAGGATTTTTACGGAACCATCGGCACGCTTTCCTTTGTCATCCGGCCCGACAGGCTGGATGAGGACAACCGCTACGGCCAGATCAGGATCAGGAGCCCCTACGAGGAGGTCTACCTGACGGTCATCGCTTCCAGGGGTCCAAGGGTCAACGTGGATGTGCGGACCGGGGAGAAAAAGCGCAGGCTTGAGCTTTTAAAGGACTATCTGGACTACCGGTGCCACGACACCGATTTTTCCACCTGGGCGGGAAGCGCCCACTATATCTTAAACTGCCTGAAAGAATCGGGCTTTGACTATCCCGAATACCGGCTCTATGAGGCCTTTGTGCTTCATGAGGAGGACAGGGATGAGGAGGCCCAGCAGATATTAAAGACCTTTCAGGATAAGGCCTTCCAGAAAGAGGACATTGAGCTGGCCGGAGCCTATCTGTACCTGTGCACCGTCACGGGCATCTATACGGATGTCGAAGCGGCGATCCGGCGAATGAACAGCTTTTATATACAAAAACAGAACAGCCTGCTGCTGTTTGAACTCTTATACAGCCTTGACCTTTCCCTACAGGATGAGTGGGAGGAAACCGTATCCGAATGCGAAGCCCTCTATGAAAGAGGGGTCTGCTCGCCCTTCCTCTACCTTAGGGCCTTCGAGATGGTCCGGCAGGATATGGGGCTTTTGCACCGGCTGAGCCCGTTCTGGGTGCAGGTCTTCTATTTTGCCGCCCGCAGAGGGATGCTCAACGAAGAGCTGGTCATGCGGATCGCCTATCTGTCGGGCTACGAGAGGCATTTTCAGGAGGGGCTGCTGCGGATACTTGAGCAGGGATACGCCCTTTACAACTCCCGGGACACCCTGGAAGCCATCTGCCGCTACATCATCCTGGGAAATCCCAGGCGGCCGGAATTTTTTAAATGGTATGCCCTGGCGATACGGGAGGACATCCACCTGACCAGGCTTTACGAATACTATCTGGAAACCCTGGACATCACCTATCACCAGGAGCTGCCCAAGTCCCTGATGGTCTATTTTACCTATAACAACCGTTCCCTGGGCGATAACCGGAAGGCTTACCTTTACGCGAACGTCCTGGCGGAAAAAGACCGGTATCCCGAGGATTACGAAAAGTACAGGCCCAATATGATCCCCTTTGCCCGCAGAAAGCTTCGGGAAGGGCGCATCAACGAGGACTTCGCCGCCCTCTACCAGGAATTTATCATCCATCCCCAGGACAGGGAGGAGGCCGCGGCGCTCGCAGGGCTTGTGTTCATGGAGCGGATCTTCTGCGAGACCAGGGTGCGCTCCGTCATTGTCCGTCATAGGCAGTTAAACCGCGAGGACATTTATTCCTGCGCCGGCGGCGTGGCCTATGTCCGGGTCTATACGCCGGATGCGGCCATCCTTTTCCAGGATGACAAGCAGAGGCGCTATGGCGCGACGATCGGCTATAACTGCAAGAAGCTTTTTGACGAGCGCCGGTATATGCAGGACATCCTGGACGCCGGCGTCGCCGACAGCGGCCTGCTTCTCAACTATGTCGTGACCAACCCCATCACCTGGGAAAATGTCGACCTGTTCCGCCAAGTGGCCTCATCCGACACTTTTTCGGACGAATACCGCAATGAGATACGCATTCGCCTTCTGAACTTTTATAAGAGCCATGTCCACGGCAAGGAGCTGGATGATTATCTCAAGAACCTGGATATCCGCTCCTACGCCCAGGCGGACAGGAAATCCCTGTTGGAGCTTCTGGTGGCCAGGGGCTTCTTTACCCAGGCTTACAGCATCATCGAAGAGTTCGGCTATGAGGGGATATCGCTGGAAGCCCTGCAGAGGCTGGGAAGCCGGATGATCCAGCGCCGCGAGATGGCGGAGGACCAGGAGCTTTTAGCCCTGTCCGACGAGGTTTACCGGCACGGCATCTACGACGACACCATTTTAAAATATCTGATGCGTTACCGCTACGGCTCCCTTGACAGCCTGCTCTCCATTTACGAGAGCGCAAAGGAGTTTGGCCTGGATACCTACGACCTGGAGGAGCGCATCCTGTCCCTGATCATGTTCACCCGCCAATATGTGAACGCGGGCGAGAGGGTCCTGTCCACCTACCTGGAGAAAAACGGGGACAAGACGGTGGTCGGGGCTTACCTGACCCATGTGTCCTACCTGGTCTTTGTGAAGGGCATGGAAATGACGCCCTATATCCGCAAGTGTCTGAAAAAAGCCTTTGAAGAAGGCTGGCCGGGCGACCGCGTCTGCCACCTGGCCCTGCTCCAGGAGCTCTCCCATGATGAGGACCAGACAAAGGACCTGCCCATGAAGAAGGCTCTTCTGGCGGAAAGCGTCCGGGATAACCTGATCTTTACTTTTTATAAGCTGCTGCCGCGGGAGATCCTGGAACCCTATCAGCTGGACGACAAGGAATTTGTTGAGCTGCACACGGCCCCCGAGGCGAAGGTGCTGCTTTACTATTCCCAGGACGACGAGGGCAGGGAAAAGACGCCCATGCGCGTGGTCCCCCTGCAGGCGGTGTACGAAGGGATATTCGTGAAGGCCTTTACCCTGTTTTACGGGGAAACGCTCCGCTACTATTTCCAGACGGAGAATGAGGGCCAGACGATGCGCACCGAGGAGAGGACGCTCATCATGACGGAGCTTTCCGAGGAGCCCGTCAGCAAGTACCAGCTGCTGAACCAGATCTTTGCCCTCAAGCGGGAAGGCAGGACTCAGGATATGCTGGGCCACATAAGGGAATACCTTCGTCGGGAAAAGGCGGTGGATGAGCTTTTTGTGCTGGAGGATAGAGAAGAATCTGAATCATCGTAAACATGACTTTAGGAGAACATTATGAATGAGATCCGGGATCTGCTTATCGGGATCGATCTGGGAAAGGAATTTACCCAGGTCAGCTATTATGACCGCAAGGCCAACGCCCCCCGCTCTCTTTCCCTGAAGGTCGGCGTCTCCGAGTACGCGGCGCCGACCCTGATGGCAAAAAGGCCATCGGACGGCGCCTATCTGTCCGGCTTTTCCGTGCGGGAAGCCCTGGACGAGGAGACGCTTATTCCCATTGAGGAGGCGTACACGCTTTTCGGCCAGGACAGGAGCGTGTCCGTGGGGGATGAAAATGTGAAGACCTCCCACCTTCTGGCCTGCTACCTTCAGGAGATGTTGAAGTTCCTGGGCGTGCCGGACGTGGTGCGCAGTACCCGCTGCCTGTCCATCACATGCCCTTCGCTGAGCGTCGCCCGGATCCGGAATATCCGGCTCGCCTGCGAGGAGATCGGCTTTTCGGCCGAGAGCTGCCTGATCCTGGACTACAAAGAGAGCTTTTACTATTATGTCATGACCCAGAAAAAGGAGACCTGGAACCGGAGCGTGGGCTGGTACGACTTTGACGGGGACAAGGTCTCCTTCTGCAAGATGTCCATGAATACCAGCGTGCGGCCCGTCCTGGTGTCGATATCCCATCCCGTGACCGTGCGGCTCCAGGGTGAGGGAAACGAGCGGGACGAGGATTTTGTCCGCTTCATCCAGAGGTCCCTGGGGCAGGAGGCCTTCTCCAGCATCCAGATCTCCGGCGAAGGCTTTGACACGGAATGGGCAAAAAAATCGGTGAGCGAGCTGACATTCCAGCGCCGCCGGGTCTTTTACGGCACAAACCTTTACGCCTTTGGCGCCTGCGCGGCCGGAAGGGAGCAGAAGGAAGCCCGCACCATGAAGAGCTTCTGCTTCCTAAGCGACACCATGGTCCGCAGCGAGGTGGGCATGGAAATGCGGGTCATGGGCTCGCCCACCTACCAGATGCTCCTGGAGAGCGGCAAAAACTGGTACGAATGCACCGGCAAATGCGAGCTCATCCTGGATAACGAGAACAAGCTGGTCTTCGTGGTCCAGACCCTCGGCGAGAGCGAGAAAAAGAAGGTCCAGATGGTGCTGGACGACCTGCCGCAGCGCCCCAATAAGACGACGCGCCTTTCCGTTTCCCTTTCCTACATCTCGCCCGAGGAGTGCCTGATCACGGTCAAGGACATGGGCTTTGGCGACATGTATCCCTCCAGCGGAAAAGTCTGGAAAGAAACGGTCAAGTGGTGATCACATGCCATAAACCTTCTGAAAAAAACGGTCAAATGGTGATCACATGCCATAAACCTTCTGAAAAAAACGGTCAAATGGTGATCACATGTCATAAACCTTTTGCGGCGGGGAGGCCGGATGGATGAGCGGATATATATTATGCCAGACAAGACGGGCGTCCACGCCCTTCTTTATTGAAAATATCAGCCTTAATATTTACTCGATAGAAGAGCTGTGCTATTACCTGTATAATAACCTTTACCTGGTGGATGAGACCCTGGTCAACGAAAAGCTGTGCGCCTGGATAGAAAACGAACTCTACCTTCCCGCCCTGGCTTCCAAGCTCCGCCGCCAGCTGGGCAAGTATACGGACATTGCGGATGTGGTCTATCCGGTATTTAAAGAGATCAATTACCTGACATACGAGGAGCTTAAGAGCCTGAACGTGCGCCTGCAGCGCATGAATACGGAAACGGCCATCACCAGGGACAAGAAAAAGGGCGATTCCATGATCCGCAACGGGATGTATGTGAACGCCATCAAGGTCTACCAGAAGCTGATCGAAACCTGCGAGGCGGCGATAAAGGAAAAGCAGGGCGACGAGATCGTCCAGGGCAGCGCCGACGCCGAGCTCTACCTTCTCCCGTCGGTCTACCACAACCTGGGATGCGCCTATGCGCACCTCTTCCAGATGGAAAAGGCCGTGGAGTGCTTTGAGGGCGCCCTCAAGTATGACTGGAAGGAATCGCGCCTTATGACATACCTCTGCGCCTTCCGCATGTTGAAGAGCAAGGCCGCCCTGGAAGGGAAGATGGCCAACATGGAGCTGCCCGAGGAATTTACCGCAAAGGTGCGGGAAAAGGCCGAAGCGATGAAAAACCTGGAGATCCCCGAGGTCACGCCGGCAAATGCCGGGGATATCTTAAAGGAGTTGACCCGGGAATACCACAGGAGCACCGGGGCGTAAGGACATTTCGCGTTTCTCCTCTTGACAGGCGGCTAAAGGGATGTTAGAATAAACACGCTTCACTGTGGTAGAGTAATCACGTGATAAAAAACTGCTGTGAAGAATGTTGAACAGATGATCAGACAGATTAGATTCTAAAAGATGAGGAGATAGGATTATGAAAAAAATGCTTGCAGCTGCCCTGGTATGTGTGATGACGGCAGGCCTTCTTACCTTTGTATCTGCCGCCGAAGAGCGCACCTTTACCGTTGGTTTTGACGCAGAATATCCGCCCTTTGGCTATATGGACGAAAACGGCGAGTATGTCGGCTTTGACCTTGACGCTGCCCAGCTGGTCTGCGACAACCTGGGCTGGACCCTTGTCAAGCAGCCCATCGACTGGGACAACAAGGACAACGAGCTGAACAGCGGCAATATCGACTGCATCTGGAACGGCTTCACCATCAACGGCCGCGAGGAGCTTTATACCTGGTCCCCGGCGTATCTTGACAACGAGCAGGTCATTGTCGTCTCCGCCGAGTCCGGCATCGCCGCCCTTGCCGACCTTGCCGGCAAGAACGTCATCGTGCAGGCCGACTCCGCCGCCCTGGAAGCCCTCAACAACGAGGACAACGCGGCCATGACGGCGACCTTCGCCTCCCTTACCGAGAGCCCGGACTACAACACCGCCTTCATGAACCTGGATATGGGCGCCGCCGACGCTGTCGCCGTTGATATCGGCGTAGCCAAGTACGAGATCGCCAAGAGGGAAGAGGGCAAATACATTATCCTCGACGAGGTCATCCAGAGCGAGCAGTACGGCATCGGCTTCAAGCTGGGCAACGAAGAGCTCTGCGAGACCGTGTGGGCTGAGGTGCTTAAGCTCTACGAAGCCGGCGAATTTGATAAGCTGGCCGAGAAGTACGATGTCTCCGGCATCTGCATCGGTGCTGAGGAATAACTGACCCAGAAAAACGCTTGAGAGTATTAAAGACAGAGGGTACGAGATAAGCCGCACCCTCTGTTCTTTATTGTGGCAGGGCCGCCCATAAGAAATTTGTCACCTGACGGTGACGGGCGGCCCGCCGGGGGTAGAGGGAGAATACGTCTCCCTCTACACTATTGTTATAAACTGTTTGCCATATATATATGCCGAAGGCTGTGGAGGTTTTTGATGAATTTATCTGTTATGTTGAGCCAGCTGGGGAGCGGCTTTCTGGTTTCCGTGGAGATCTTTGCGGTTACGCTGCTCTTTTCACTTCCGCTGGGGCTTTTGATCTGCTTTGGACGCATGTCGCGCTTCACCATCGTGCGGCTCCTGTTTTCCGCCTATATTTCCATTATGAGGGGAACTCCCCTCATGCTCCAGCTCATGGTGGTCTACTACGGCCCCTATTACCTGTTCCGGATCAAGGTGCCCATGAGCTACCGCCTGATTGCGGTATTTATCGCCTTTTCCATCAACTATGCGGCCTATTTTGCCGAAATCTACCGGGCGGGCATCGAGTCCATCCCCATCGGCCAGTACGAGGCCGCCCATATCCTCGGCTACAACCGGGTCCAGACCTTCTTCCGCATCATTTTCCCGCAGATGGTCAAGCGGGTCATCCCTCCGGTGACTAATGAGGTCATCACCCTTGTCAAGGACACGTCCCTGGCCTTTGCCATCACCGTGACGGAGATGTTCACCAAGGCCAAGCAGATCGCCAGCTCTCAGGCCTCCATGGTGCCGTTTGTGGTGGCGGCCATATTTTATTATATCTTTAACCTGATCGTGGCGCTTGCCATGAACCGTTCCGAAAAAGCATTGAATTATTACCGCTAGGAGGCTGCCCATGAGTCTGTTTGAAATGAACCATATCCGAAAAAGCTTTGGGGAGCTTGAGGTCCTTAAGGATATTTCCCTTAAGGTGGAGCCGGGGGATGTCCTGTCGATCATCGGGCCCTCGGGCTCCGGCAAATCCACGCTCCTTCGGTGCGCCACGGGCCTTGAGACGCCGGACTCGGGCGAGATCATAAAGAACGGGGCCGTCGGCCTGGTCTTCCAGAACTTTAACCTGTTTCCCCATCATTCCGTGATGAAAAACATCACCCTGGCCCCCATAAAGGTGCAGAAGCGCCATAAGGATGAGGTCTATCGCCAGGCCAGGGAGCTTCTGGCCAAGATGGGCCTGACTGGCAAGGAAGACGCTTACCCCTACCAGCTCTCCGGCGGGCAGCAGCAGAGGGTTTCCATCGCCAGGGCCCTGTGCATGAACCCGGATATCCTCTTCTTCGATGAGCCGACCTCGGCCCTGGACCCGGAGCTTACCGGCGAGATTTTGAAGGTCATAAGGGCCCTGGCCCAGGAACATATCACCATGGTGATCGTCACCCACGAGATGGCCTTTGCCCGGGCGATCTCCGACCATGTCATCTTCATGGATAACGGCGTCGTTGTCCTCGAGGGGGACCCGGAATATGTCTTTAACGCCGAACACTCCCGCATGCAGGAATTTCTCGGCAAATATGACGGACAGAGCGCCGGAATTTAAGCCCCTTCCGGGCGGGATGCCGAAGGAAGAAAGGACACAGGGCCATAAGATTTGAAAAGGTTTCTGGTTGCTTTTCATAGCTGCTTGTTATATAATGTCAAAGTTGTTTCAGGAAACAAAGGCAAAAAAACTGAAACGCCGTTTTGCAAAAACACTTTGCTTAAGAATAAGACATAAGATTTTTAACAAGACTTTGTTTAAAAAAGACTTTGTTTAAAAAGAGAAAGGAACTCTCAGCATGTACGAAAAGAAGGAACAGCTCTACGAAGGAAAAGCCAAAAAAGTATTTGCTACCAACGATCCGGATGTCGTCATCGTCAGCTATAAGGACGACGCGACCGCTTTTAACGGCGTTAAGAAGGGCACCATCCAGGGAAAGGGCGTCATCAACAACCGCATGACCAACCTGGTCTTCAAAAAATTCGAGGCTGCCGGCATTCCCACCCACTTCATCGAAGAGCTGAACGACCGCGAGACGGCTGTCAAGAAGGTGGACATCGTTCCCCTTGAAGTCATCATCCGCAACGTGGCCGCCGGAAGCTTCAGCAAGCGCATGGGCGTTGAAGAGGGAAAGGCCCTTCTGTGCCCCATCCTGGAGTTCAGCTACAAGAACGACGACCTGGGCGATCCCTTCATCAACGATGACTACGCCCTGGCCCTCGGCCTGGCCACAAAGGAAGAGCTGGCCACTATCCGCGAGAACACCTTCAAGATCAACGAGATCATGAAGGAATATTTCCTGAACGCCGGCATGAAGCTCATCGACTTCAAGATCGAATTTGGCCGCTATCACGGCCAGATCCTCCTGGCCGACGAGGTCTCCCCGGATACCTGCCGCCTGTGGGATGTGAACACCAACGAGAAGCTGGACAAGGACCGCTTCCGCCGCGACCTTGGCAACGTAGAAGAAGCCTATAACGAAGTCTTCCACCGCCTCGGCCTTGACTGAGCGGCAAAAGACCCCCGATAATAAGCCTTCCATCGCTGGTATCCTTTGATATCAGGCGGGAACAGGAGCCGATATGCCAACTGACAGATATGTAAGTCCTCTTTCTGAGCGCTATGCCAGCAAAGAGATGCAGGAAATTTTTTCCCAGGATACCAAATTTCGGACCTGGCGCCGTCTCTGGATCGCCCTGGCGGAGACCGAGAGGGAGCTGGGCCTTCCCATCACCGAGGAGCAGATCGAGGAGCTTAAGGCCCACGCGGACGACATCAACTATGATGACGCCCGCGAGCGGGAGAAGCTGGTGCGGCACGATGTGATGTCCCACGTTTACGCCTATGGGCTTCAATGCCCGAAGGCCAAGGGCATCATCCACCTCGGGGCGACATCCTGCTATGTCGGCGACAACACGGACATCATCATCATGAGGGAAGCCCTCAGGCTGGTGCAGAAAAAGCTCGTGAATGTCCTTGAGCGCCTGTCCGGCTTTGCGGATAACTATAAGGAGCTTCCCACCCTGGCCTTTACCCATTTCCAGCCGGCCCAGCCCACGACCGTGGGCAAAAGGGCATGCCTGTGGCTCCAGGAATTTCTCATGGACCTTGAGGATCTTGAGTATGTCATGGGCTCCTTAAAGCTGCTCGGCTCCAAGGGGACCACGGGCACGCAGGCCAGCTTTATGGAACTGTTTGAGGGCGACATGGAAAAGATCGACAGGATCGACCCCATGATCGCCGAGAAGATGGGCTTTGACGCCTGCTATCCCGTTTCCGGCCAGACCTACTCCCGGAAGGTGGATACCCGGGTGCTGAACGTCCTTGCCGGCATTGCCGCCAGCGCCCACAAGATGTCCAACGACATCCGCCTCCTCCAGCATCTCAAGGAGGTGGAGGAGCCCTTTGAAAAGAACCAGATCGGCTCCTCGGCCATGGCCTACAAGCGGAACCCCATGAGGAGCGAGAGGATCGCCTCCCTGGCCCGCTATGTGATGGTGGATGCCCTGAACCCGGCCATCACCTCCGCTGTCCAGTGGTTTGAGCGCACTCTTGACGATTCCGCCAACAAGCGCCTCTCCGTACCCGAGGGCTTCCTTGCCGTCGACGGCATCCTGGACCTCTGCCTTAACGTGGTGGACGGCCTGGTGGTCTATCCGAAGGTCATCGAGAAGCATCTTAGGGCGGAGCTGCCCTTTATGGCGACGGAAAACATCATGATGGACGCGGTCAAGGCCGGCGGCGACCGCCAGGAGCTTCACGAGAGGATACGCACCCTCTCCATGGAGGCCGGCCGCCATGTCAAAGAAGAGGGAAGGGATAACGACCTTCTCTCTCTCATAGCCGCCGACCCGGCGTTCAACCTTTCAGAGGAAGAGCTTGAAAAAGCCATGGAGCCCTCCCGATATGTCGGCCGCAGCCCCTATCAGGTGACGGTCTTCCTCCGGGATACCGTATCTCCGGTGCTGGAAAGCCGCAAGGAGATGCTGGGGCTCAAGGCAGAGGTCAATGTATAAGCCGGATATCGCAGGCGCACGAAACGAATCAAAACGCAAACATGCGGGACAGCTGTCCCATGGGAGGTCGTTATTTTATGGTAAAAGCTATCGTTGGAGCCAACTGGGGAGATGAAGGAAAGGGTAAGATCACAGACATGATGGCGCAGGAGGCGGACATCATCGTCCGCTTCCAGGGCGGCGCGAACGCCGGGCACACCATTGTCAACAGTTATGGCAAGTTCGCCCTTCATACGATGCCGTCCGGTGTCTTTTATGATCACACCACCAGCATCATCGGCAGCGGCGTGGCCTTCAATGTGCCGAAATTCTTCGAGGAGCTCAATGAACTCATCAAGAGGGGAGTTCCGATGCCCAGGCTCCTGATCTCTGACAGGGCCCAGATCGTCATGCCTTACCATATCCTTTTCGACCAGTATGAGGAGGAGCGGCTGGGCAAGGCGTCCTTTGGCTCCACAAAGTCCGGCATCGCGCCGTTCTATTCCGATAAGTACGCGAAGATCGGTTTCCAGGTCAGCGAGCTGTTTGACGACGCCTACTTAAAGGAAAAACTGTTAAGAGTCCTGGAAGCCAAGAATATAACGTTGAAATATCTGTATCACAAGGACACCCTTGACGCGGAGGCCATCTACCAGGAGCTCCTCAGCTACCGGGATATGTTAAAGCCGTATGTCTGCGATACCTCAGCCTACCTCTGGCAGGCCATCCAGGAGGGGAAGAACATTCTCCTTGAAGGGCAGCTGGGCTCCCTTAAGGACCCGGACCACGGCATTTATCCCATGGTCACCTCGTCCTCCACTCTGGCGGGCTACGGCAGCGTCGGCGCCGGCATTCCGCCCTATGAGATCAAACAGATCATTGCCGTCTGCAAGGCCTATTCCAGCGCGGTTGGGGCCGGCGCGTTCGTCTCCGAGATATTCGGGGACGAGGCGGATGAGCTCCGACAGCGCGGCGGCGACGGCGGCGAGTTTGGCGCCACCACGGGCCGTCCGCGCCGCATGGGCTGGTACGACTGCGTGGCCTCCCGCTACGGCTGCCGCATCCAGGGCGCCACGGATGTGGCCTTTACGGTCCTGGATGTCTTAGGGTACCTGGATGAGATCCCGGTGTGCGTCGCCTACGAGATCGACGGCGAGATCGTGCGGGACTTCCCGCCGACGGTTAAGCTTGAGAAAGCAAAGCCCGTCCTTAAACGCCTTCCCGGCTGGAAGTGCGACATCCGCGGCATCCGCACCTATGAGGAGCTGCCTGAGAACTGCCGCCATTATATCGAATTTGTGGAAGAGCAGCTCGGCTTCCCCATCACCATGATCTCCAACGGCCCCGGCCGTGATGATATCATCTATCGAAATAAGTAAAAAAGCCGAGGGGCCAGGATCCATGAAAAAGGAGTCCGGCCCCCTGGCCTGTGATCTGTGGTTTTTGCATTTATGAATAAAAAACGTATTCTGGCGATCCTCGGAGCGGTCGCCCTTTTGGCCGTTTTCTGCCTCCCCATGGTCTTTGCCCTGTCCGGGGGCGAGAATGCGGCGGGGCTTTTTCGCGCCTCCCTTGGCGCGGCCATAGGCATTCCCATCCTGACCTATATTTTCATCATGGCTTACCGGATCTTTGGGAAGAAAAAAGACGCGCCCCAGGGGATCAAAAATGTTATTTTCGATGTGGGAAATGTCCTGGTGTCCTACGACTGGGAAGGCTACCTGCACAGTTTCGGCTATGACCGGGAGACGGAAGAGAGGCTCGCAAAGGTGATCTTCCTCTCCGATACCTGGAACCAGAGGGATAAGGGCGAGTATCCGGACGAGCATTATACCGAGGAGTTCATAAAAGCGGCCCCGGACCTCGAGAAGGAGATCCGCGAGGTGCTGCGCCGCTCCCCCGCGTGTATCAGCCCCAGGGATTATGCCGTGACGTGGACAAAATATCTGCGCTCCAAAGGCTACCACCTGTATGTGCTGTCCAATTACTGCGAGTACATGCTCTCCGTCAACAGCAGGGATTTTGCCTTTTTAAAGAACATGGACGGCGCCATCTTCTCCTGCCAGGTGAAGATGCTGAAGCCCGAGCCGGAGATCTACCAAAAGCTTCTGGATACCTATAAGCTAAAGGCCGATGAGTGCGTCTTTATCGACGACCGGAAGGAAAACTGCCAGGCCGCCCGCGCCCTCGGGATAAAGGCCATTGTCTTTGAAAGCCTCACCCAGGCGGCGGATGCCCTGGAAGCCCTTGGGGTATCCTGATATCAGCTGCTTTTTGTTGTTCTATATTGTTTTCTGTTATTTTTATGTTATTTTCTATAATTTAGGAGGATTTTTGTGTCATGAGCGATCAGACCTTACTGGAGCAGTGGCGCATCATGGGCTACAGCACCAACGAGAATAAGACAAAACAGAAAAAACTGTGGGATGAGTATTATAAGCTGGAAAAAGCTGTCTACAAGCAGCTTCTCGCCGACCCCTCCCTGGTGGTGACCGGGACGGTGGCCGAGCTGGCCGAGAAGTACGGGATGGATATCAAGTTCATGGTCGGCTTCCTCGATGGCATCAACGACAGCCTGAAAGAGCCGAATCCCATCGAGACCATGGATGAAAACACCACAGTGACCCTGGACATCGACACGGAAAAGCTCTACAAAAACATGGTCGCCTGCAAAGCCGACTGGCTCTACAACCTGCCGGAGTGGGAAGCCATCTATTCCGAGGAAAAGAGAAAAGAGCTCTACACCGCGCAGAAGACCTCCGGAACCATCGTAAAGCCCCCCAAGATCGGCCGCAACGACCCCTGCCCCTGCGGCAGCGGAAAGAAATATAAGCAGTGCTGCGGAAGGTAAAACGCGGATATCAGCGCTTAGCCTTCTGCGGGCGTCAATGACAGTTTTGAAAAAGGCCAGCCTCGCGCAGGGGCTGGCCTTTTTCTCATTATCGCAGGGGCGGCGTAAATTTCTTCCCCATAACGTTACTCATATCGGAGGGCATTGATGGGTTTCAGGCTGGCGGCTTTGTTGGCCGGGTAGAGGCCGAAGATGACGCCGACAAAGACAGAAAAGCCGATGGCGATTCCGGCTACCTGCAGGGAAATGGCAAAATGGTAATCCGGGAAAACTATTTTTCTTTTACCTGCCGGTAGGTGCCAGGGGAGGGGGGGCCGCTCAGAGTTGCGGGGCCCCTCCCCTGCACCCCTCCCCCCAGGGGCACGCACGCTTGCGGTTTGAGGGACGGATACTTAAGAGCGGAAAATCCTCCTGAAGAGCCCAGCGACTGTTGGTGAAGGATGGAGCAAAGTGTAGAGTTTTTTGGGAATATGTCGCATTCGACAGCATGCCATCAGGCTTTAGCGGTGACAGCCGGAAAAGGAGGGATCACTCTCTTCCTTCTCCATTTCTTAGCTCAAGAGCAGACCGACGAATGCCGCATGTTTCAGAAAGGATTTTATGTTTCTAAATTTCTCACCTACAGTCGATGGGCTCTTAGGGAAGATTTTCCGCTCTTAAGTATCCGTCTCTCAAACCGCAAGCGTGCGTGCCCCTGGGGGGAGGGGTGCAGGGGAGGGGGACGCGGGCCCCGCAACTCTGAGCGGCCCCCCCTCCCCTGGCACCTACCGGCAGGTAAGAGAAAAATAAGTAAGCTAGAAAGAACCCTGTCGCACCCGCCCCCTGCCGGCAGGTAAGAGAAAAATAGGTAAGCTAGAAAGAACCCTGTCGCACCCACCCCCTACCGGCAGGTAAACATAAAATATAAGTCATCAGGGGGGGTGGGGTCTCCCCTTGTGATGTACTTGACCGGGTGGGCTGAGTAATGATATATTGATAGAGTTAAGTATAGGTTAGTTCTGCCGGGCATGTGCGGCAGAGCATGGCGACAAGGGGAGAATTTTAAAGGAGGAAAATTTAAGATGAAGCTGTCGAGAGAAGGCATAAAGGACAGGAAAGCATGGGAGGAAGCCGGCGTTTCCCTTCCCTCTTACAACTATGAGGCAGCGCAGGATAAAGCGAAGGCCTCCCCGGAATGGGTGCATTTTGGCATCGGGAACATCTTCCGCATTTTCATCGGCGGTATTGCCGATACCCTGCTGGCCAGGGGGGAGATGGACAGGGGCATCACCTGCGTGGAAAGCTTTGACTTTGACGTTGTCGACAAGATCTACGACCCCTATGATAACCTGGTGCTCGGCGTCACGCTCCGCGCGGACGGGAGCACGGATAAGCGGGTGATCGCTTCCCTGGCCGAGGCCATCAAGACGGACGCCGCCTCCTACGGGCGCTTAAAAGCTATATTCACGGATCCGGGGCTCAAAATGTGCTCCTTCACCATAACGGAGAAGGGCTATGCCCTCTGCGGCGCCGACGGAAAGTATTTCCCCTTTGTGCAGGCGGACATCGACCAGGGTCCGGCAAAGGATGGCGAATCGCCCGCCTACCGCTCGGCCATGTCCCTGGTGGCGGCCCTTCTGTATGAGCGCTACAAGGCCGGCAAATACCCGATAGCCGTCGTATCCATGGATAACTGCTCCCACAACGGGGAAAAGCTGATGAGCTCCATCGTCGCCGTTGCCCGCGCCTGGGAAGAGAAGGGATGCGTCCCGGCGGACTTCGTTTCCTATCTCACGGATAAGGCATGCGTCTCCTTCCCCTGGTCGATGATCGACAAGATCACGCCCCGGCCCGCCGAGAGCGTACAGAAGGAACTGGAGAAGCTCGGCATCGAGGACATGGCTCCGGTCATCACCTCCAAAAAGACCTATATCGCTCCCTTTGTCAATGCCGAGGGCCCGCAGTACCTGGTCATCGAGGATGAGTTCCCCAACGGCCGCCCGCCCCTTGAGAATGCCGGCGTGTACATGACGACCCGGGATACGGTCAACCGGGTGGAGCGCATGAAGGTGACGACCTGTTTAAATCCGCTCCACACAGCGCTGGCGGTATACGGGTGCCTGCTTGGCTATACCCTGATCGCGGACGAGATGAAGGATCCGCTCCTCAAGGAGCTGGTATGCCGCATCGGCCCGGTGGAGGGCATGCCGGTGGTCACGGACCCGGGGATTCTCTCGCCGCAGGATTTTGTGGACGAGGTTATCAACGTGCGCATTCCCAACCCCTTCATGCCGGATACGCCCCAGCGCATCGCCACGGACACCTCCCAGAAGGTGGGCATCCGCTACGGCGAGACGATAAAGGCCTATGTGGCCAAGGACGGGGACGCCGGAAAGCTTCAGGCCATCCCTCTGGCCATTGCCGGATGGCTGCGCTACCTTCTCGGCGTGGATGATAAAGGCCAGGCGTTTGAGCGCTCGGCCGACCCCATGCTTGACGAGCTGACACAGGCCCTGAAAGGCCTCTCCCTCGGAGACGTGGACGCCGACATCCACGCAAAGCTTGCGCCGATCCTCTCCAATGCCAACATTTTCGGCAGCGACCTCTATAAGGCCGGGATCGGGGAGAAGATCGAGGCGCTCTTCCGGGAAGAAATACAGGGACCCGGCGCGGTTCACGCGACACTGAAAAAATACCTGGGATAACATACCCCAACCGTACAGGTGGAATATACTCGCGGATGATCCGCGCACTTTAAGGAGTCTGTTTATGGATACGATCAGCGGCACCACGCGCCTTTTTGCCCTCCTTGGCAGCCCCGTTTCCCACAGCCTCTCTCCCCTCATGCACAATGAGGCCTTCCGGCTGCTGGGCATTGATGCCTGTTACCTGTGCTTTGATGTTGAGGAACAAGCGCTCCCACGGGCTGTTGAAGGGCTGAAAGCCTGCCATATCGGCGGCTTTAACCTGACCATGCCGGACAAGACCGCCATCATCCCTCTCCTTGACGACCTTTCGGCGGAAGCCCGCCTGATCGGTGCCGTCAATACGGTCGTCAACCGGGACGGCGTTCTGACTGGCTATAATACCGACGGCATCGGGTTCTTCTCTTCCGCCCGTGAAGCAGGCTTTGAGGCCGGGGGTTCTGTCATCACCATCCTGGGCGCGGGGGGAGCCGCATCGGCTGTCGCTGCCCAGGCTGCCCTCTATGGCGCCAGGACCATCCACGTCTTTATCCGGAAGACGACATCCAGGCAGCAGGCGCTTCTACGGCTTAGAGATGAAACCGAAAAGACAGTCCCCGGATGCCAGGTAAAGATCGGCTATCTGGAGGATGCCCTGTCTTTGAAAAGCGCGGTTTCGGAGAGCGCTCTTCTGGTAAACGCGACTCCCGTAGGCATGGGCGAAGCCCAGGAGGATACCCTGGTCACCGACCTTTCCCTTTTCCACCCGGGCCTGACGGTCGCAGACCTCATCTACAATCCGCGCATGACCCGCATGCTGCGGGATGCCCGCTCCCTTGGGCTGAACGTTTTTAACGGCATGACTATGCTCCTCTACCAGGGCGCGGAGGCCTTCCGCCTCTGGACCGGGCAGGAGATGCCGGTGGAAGAGATAAAACAGAAGTTTTTCCGCTGAAACGCGATAAAGAATCTTGGTATACTATAACTGTCAGGAGGAATAGCATGAGGTTACTGGAATATGTACTGATGGGCCTTGGCATTTTGTGCTTTCTCTATCTGGGGTTCATCTTCCTGGCAACGAGGATGGCTGCGGATGCCGGCTATCTTTGGGTCATTCTGGGCGGAGGGTGCATCCTCCTGGCCCTGGCCCTCCGGCGGGAGAGCGCTTTCCCCGGAACTTTTCCGGCGATCGCGAAAATATCTGCCGGGCTTATCCTCGCCGCCCTGCTCCTCCTGGCCAGTGTGACCGTTATTCCTATTTTCTCCCATATGGGAGATACCGGGGAGGATGACCTTGACTATGTCATTGTCCTCGGCGCCCAGGTGAGGGGAGATGTTCCCAGCCTTTCGCTCCGCCGGAGACTGGACTGCGCGCTCCTCTATGCCACCCGTTCGCCGGATACCCGGTTTATCCTCTCGGGCGGGCAGGGAAGCGGGGAGGATATCTCCGAGGCGGAATGTATGAGAGAATACCTGGTTCCCCATGGGCTGGATGAGGGGCGCCTGATCCTTGAGGACGCCTCGACCAGCACAATGGAAAACCTGGCCTTTTCCGCCGGGCTTTCGGATGCCATGGAAAAGCGGACCGGCATCATCACCAGCAATTTTCATGTCTGCCGGGCCATCCGCCTGGCGGAAAAGATGGGCTACCGCCATGTGTCGGGCATTGCCGCCCGGTCCGTGGCCTTCATGCAGCCCCACTACATCTTAAGAGAGATCGCCGCTATGCTTAAAGAGCGGCTGCTCGGGAACATCTGAAAGGCCGGAAGGCACTTCCGGCCATATCTGGCAGGCCTGCACTCCGGCGCGGCCGCCGTGCGGGCAGGGGGAGATCCTCCCTGCCCGATTATACTGTTATAAGGAGATTTTTTTATGACAACGCCGATCATGGTGAGAGGGCTGTCCCTGGGAGAAGGGATGCCCAAGATATGTGTGCCCCTTTTGGGGGAAACAGAGGAAGAGCTGCTGTCTTCTGCCCGGGAAGCGCTGGGAGGAGCGGAGGAAAGCGAAGGCACGCCGGTATGCGACATGGCCGAATGGCGCGCCGACAGCTTTGGCCTCCTGAAAAACGGCTTTGGGGAGGAGGAGAAGGCTTCCCTTCTGGACACCCTTGCCTCCCTCCGGGAAGCCGTTCCGGGCATCCCCCTGTTATTTACGTTCCGCACGAAGGAAGAGGGCGGGAGAACAGCGATCTCCTACGAGGAATACCGGGAGCTGAACCTTTGCGTGGCCGAGAGCGGCCTGGCCGATTTCATCGATATCCAGCCTTTTTTGAATGAAAAAGAGGCGGCAAAGCTCATCCGGGCGATCCAGGGCTTTGGCGTCCGGGTGGTGGCATCCTTCCATGATTTTCAGAGAACGCCCCTCCCGGGCGAGCTCCTGGAACGCTTCAAGGCCCTGGACAGGACAGGCGCCGATATCCTTAAGGCCGCGGTCATGGCGAAGGACTTCCAGGATACCGTCAGGCTTATGCAGATAACGGACAAGGTCCGGCGGGAGATCACCTTCCGCCCCCTGATTGCCATCGCCATGGGCAAGGCCGGAGCCGTCAGCCGCATCGCCGGCGAGAGCTTTGGCTCCTGCGTGACCTTCGCTCAGATGGCAGAAGGCTCGGCGCCCGGGCAGATCTCCGTCCACGAGCTGCTGCCCATGCTAAAAACGCTTCACGGCCATTGACGGACGCCGGAAGGCGCCCATCGCGTATGGCCCGGTCCGTCAGGAACTTCTCGAAAAATCTCGCTTTTTCTGATACGAAATTTAAGAACACTATGTACTAAAGCGGCATCATCAGACAAAATCCCGCTATACTGACGCCGTAACGGCTGCCTTATGCGGCAAAAAAGGCAGCAGGCGATCACATTCGCCCGCTGGCATGAGAAGATAACGGGAACCGTCTGATGAGCTATCACCGAAACGATATTTTTGTCCCCCTTCCCCCCATCCTGAGCCCGGGTGAAGAAGACGCTATTATAAGGCGCCTGGCCTCAGAGGAAGACGAAAGCGCCAGGAAGCGTCTGGCGGAAGGGTATATGAGGCTGGCCGCGGCTATGGCTGCCGCGTATAAAAGAGAGAATATGCCGGCCGAGGAGCTCTTTTCCGTAGGACTCATCGGCCTTATGAAGGCCGTAAGGACCTTCGACCCCGGAGCCGGGCATGGCCTGGGCGCCTATGCCCGCCGCTGCATCGAAAACGAGATCCGCACATACCTGCGGCACGTGAGGGTCATAGACCGCCATGAAGCGTATCTTTCCGATCAAGATACGCTTGCAAAAGTACAGGAAGGCTATGCCGGCGGAAAAAGGGAAGAGGAAGAAGCCGAAAGGCTGAGACGGGCCATACAGGAGCTTCCGCCCCGTGAGCGGCTGCTTATCGCCCTCCGCTTTCTGCTGCCCTATGAAAGCGGAGGATCCGGACAAAAAAGGCGCAAAAAGCCCTGCACGCAGGCGGAAGCCGCCGCTGCTCTGGGCGTGTCCCAGTCCTATATATCGCGCTGGGAGCGCTCTGTCCTAAAAAAGCTCAAGAGTGGGATTGTAAAAATGTAAAAAATGTTGTTTACCTTTTGGCTAAGAAATGTTATTATCTTCTATGACACGTTACCAATTTAAAGAGACAGAGCATTTGCACCATGTACCTACTGAAAGATTAGAAAGGATGCGATACACCATGGAGAAGTATTATCAGCCGGAGATCGAGTGCGCCTCAAGGGAGCAGATCCGTGCCTGGCAGAGCGAGAGACTGGTCAAGCAGGTTAAAAACGTCTGGGACAATGTCCCCTTTTACCGTCAGAAAATGGAAGCCGCCGGCCTGACGTCTGACGATATACAATCTGTCGACGACCTTCACAAGCTCCCCTTTATCACAAAGGATGACCTTCGGGACGTTTACCCTTACGGCCTTCTGGCCCGCCCTCTTTCCGACTGTGTCCGGATACAGTCCACCAGCGGCACCACGGGACGCCGCGTGGTGGCTTTTTATACCCAGCACGACGTTGACCTCTGGGAGGAATGCTGCGCCCGGGCCATTGTCGCGGCGGGCGGCACCAAGGATGATGTCTGCCAGGTCTGCTACGGCTACGGCCTGTTTACCGGCGGCCCCGGCCTTAACGGCGGCTCGCACAAGGTAGGGTGCCTGACCCTTCCCATGTCCTCCGGCAACACCGACCGCCAGATCCAGTTCATGACGGATCTGGGGGCTACTATCCTGTGCTGTACGCCTTCCTATGCGGCCTATCTTGCCGAGAGCATCATTGAGCGCGGCCAGAGGGATAATATTAAGCTTAAGGCCGGCATTTTCGGCGCGGAAGCCTGGACGGAGGAGATGCGCCAGGACATTCAGGATAAGCTTGGCATCAAGGCCTATGACATTTACGGCCTGACCGAGATATCCGGCCCCGGCGTATCCTTCGAGTGCAGCGAGCAGACCGGCATGCATGTCAACGAGGATCACTTTATTGCCGAGATCATCAACCCCAAGACAGGCGAAGTCCTTCCGGACGGCGAAAAGGGCGAGCTGGTCTTCACCAGCATCACCAAGGAGGCCTTCCCGCTGATGCGCTACCGCACCCGCGATATCTGCGTCCTTAGCCGCGAAAAGTGCTCCTGCGGCCGTACCCACGTGAAGATGGCCAAGCCCATGGGCCGGAGCGACGATATGCTCATCGTTAAGGGCGTCAACGTATTCCCGTCCCAGATCGAGACCGTCCTCATGAACAAGGGATACCCGGCCAACTACCAGATCATTGTGGACCGCGTCAACAACAGCGACACCCTGGAGGTCCAGGTGGAGATGACGCCCGAGATGTTCTCCGACAGCCTGAGCGCGGTCTCCGCCAAGGAGAAGGAGCTGGTGGACGCCTTAAAGTCCATGCTGGGCATCTACGCAAAGGTCAAGCTGGTCAACCCCAAAGCGATCCAGAGGAGCGAGGGCAAGGCCGTCCGCGTTATCGACAAGAGAAACCTGTACAAACAGTAATGAAAAAAGGATTCCATGCAGGGAGGGTTTTATTATGACCGTTAAGCAGATTTCTGTATTTCTGGAAAACAGGCCGGGCAAGCTGGCAGACTTTACGGACGTGCTGTATCAGCACAATATCGACATGCAGGCGCTTTCCCTGGCGGAAGCCTCGGAGTTCGGCATTGTCCGCATCATTGTGGACGATGTGTACAACGCCTCCACCGTGCTCCGCGATGCGGGCTACATCTGCCAGGTGACCAATGTCCTGGCCGTGGAGATCGTGGATGAGCCGGGAGCGCTCTCGAAGGTGATAAGGGTGCTCGGCGACAACGAGGTGAACCTGGAATATATGTATGCCCTGACCTCCCGCAAGGCGGGCAAGGCCTATATGATCTTGAGAGTGGCCGATAATGCCAGGGCGGCTGATGTTTTGAAGGCTAATGGCATCAGGCCGGTGTCGCAGGATGATCTGGCGGAACTCTAAAGAATGGTGCGCGCGGCGCGGTGGGGTCAGCTCCCCTTAAATTAAAGGGGGGCTGGCCCCATTGTTATCCCCCGCTCTGTCTTGGTGACTTTTATTTTACGTTTACCTGCCGGTAGGGGCTGGGGGCGCTGGGATTCTTTCGGCCTTACCTATTTTTCGCTTACCTGCCGGTAGGTGCCAGGGGAGGGGGGGCCGCTCAGAGTTGCGAAGCCCG
>CAMNNO010000012.1 GCA_946545475.1 uncultured Blautia sp. | reverse complement strand
TAATCAAAGGAAACATCTCCCCGCCAGCCGATATAATCTTCAATATTTGCCATAATATTCTCCTCTCCTGATATCATACCCAACAGAGTCACCTGAAAAATGCCGCGGAATCAGATTGCTGAAAAGCCCATTCCTGTTTTCCCCTAATCCCTCCCTGAATGCTATTGAAGATCCCTTCGCACGACATTATACTATTCCAATCATTGACTTCTTCCCCCAGAAAACCATCCCATATTTGATCCTGTTGGCATATCCCTGGTAGCTTAAACGGCTTTCGTATTTTTTAGCGATAATCTGGCTGTTTGCCTCTTTTAATGCGTCTTCCATCTCCGATTCTTTATCCACATGCTTGAGTTCCAGAATGAGGCACCGGCTTCTAGCCGGATCAAGGATGATGAGGTCGCTCCGGCCGTAGCCGGTCTCGGTTTCGGACAGGACAATATAGCCGAGGCCTGTAAAAAATCCGGCCAGGATCAGGTGATAGCTGTATTCGTGGTACTCATGATAGAAGGACAGGGTATTTTCCAGGATAAGGTCCATGGCCGCCCGGGCTTCTTCCGTCTCCTGTCCCCAGAGAGCATTGACGAGGTTCCGCACACGGATATTGTCCACTTTGTCTTTAAAGAATTCCCATATCTCCTGCCGGAAAACGTCCTGGATCTCTTTGTTCGGAATGCGCAGGGGCATAAGGGGCATGCGCTCTGTTACGGCTTTGGTGAGATATCCGGTCTCCAGAAGGGCTGACCAGAGATTCTCGGCCCTGTCGTGAATGCGATGATAGGGCAGGCTGTCCTTGACCGGGCAGTCGATGGATTTTCCGGCCAGAAGGGCTTCAAAGCTTTCCATGACGCCCGGCGTTTTCCCTAGAAAACCCCGAACTGTCTCCAAGGCGATTTCCGAGGTATTGACCCAGTAGTTTTCTGGCCCCATTGCTTCACTGTAAGAGCCGTCGAGCACTGCACTGACATACCGGAGCACGTCCCAGGGACAATACATCCTCTCGCGCCCGAAAAGATATCCGTCATACCATTCTTTGACCGTTTCATAGTGCTCCGGAATACCCGCATCGGAGAGGAGCTTTTTTACATTCTCATCGGTGAAGCCGATGGATGAAGCATAAAGAGGACTTAAGATGGTATATGGAATGATATTGTTGACTCCCGTGTATGTACTGTTTTTAACTGTAAAAAGACATCCCGACAAGATCACGGCTTTTACGCGATCATTTGTTTTGCAGATGTAGCTCAACATATGCTCGACCATGTCTCTCACTTTTTCATACGTGGGCGTACCGACCGATTTTGCCATGGGAACATCGTATTCATCGATAATAATAAAAACCGGCTTTTTGTAGTGATCATATAGCATGGTGCATAACAGATCCACGGCCTGAAGTGTGTCCTCTTTGCTGCTTTCTTTTTTCAAAAGCTTTTGAAAGAATTCTTTATGTATGCTGCTTACCTTATCACTATCCAGCAAGTAGGTATAGTCGTCAAAGAGACCGGCAATGAGTATCTGATAGTTTCGGAATATTTCATCAAAGCTGCCGCCAAAGACTTCTTTCATAGAAAAAAATATAACCGGATAACGGTTCATAAATGTTTCAACGATGTCCGGATACGACATGATCTCAAGGCCTTGAAAAATCTCCCGGCTGTCCTGCCGGATATCAAGGAAGTCCCGGAACATAGTCATCGTCAGCGTTTTTCCAAAGCGCCGGGGACGGGCAAACAGAACCGCGCTCTTAAAATTATCAGACAAAAAGCTTTTGAGCATTTGTGTCTTATCAATGTAATAAGCTTTTTCTGTTCTCAGTTTGCGGAAGCTATCGTAAGCTTCGTTAATGCTTATACTCATGATACACCTCCCGTCTGATCTCCTGTTTTTCAGGCCTTTTCTATCACGCTTTCCGCGGCAATCATAATAGCCGCCCATCCTGGTCAAAGTAAAGGACACTGCTCTCGTTCCCGTCCTCATCGTAGATCCGGCTCCGGGAAGCGTAGCCGGAACGGTTCAGAATGAGGTTTCCGTCCAGTCCAAAGTAATATTCCCGGGATACTTTTCCTTCCTCATTGTATTCTTTTTCAACCGCTGCGCGGCCATCCGTGCTGAGGACCGGATTGCCTTCTGCATCGTAATACTTTTCCCGTATCACCTGGCCATTGTCATTATAAGACTTTGCCACAGAATGGTAGCCTTTAAAAAGGAAAGGCTCATCATTAGCATCATAATAGTATTCGCGGGAAACCCGGCCATCTTCATCGTATTCCTTGCCGAGGGCGCAGTTTCCCTGCCACATGGCCAGAGGCTCCCCGTCCTCGCCGTAGTATTTCTCAAAACAGACTTTCCCGTCTTCGTTATATTTCCTGTCAATAGCCGCATAACCCCAGATAATCTTAAAGAGATTGCCATCCGGGCCATAGTACTCCTCCCGGCTTACCTGGCCCTTTTCGTTGTAATATCTGGCAATGGACGTGTGGCCCTGCTTCTGAGGCAGAGGTTCGTCATCAATGTCAAAATAATATCCCGGGAAACGCGCCCGTCCTCATTGTACTCCCTCTCCACCGCGGCACGCCCGTCCGTGTTCACGACAGGAAGACCGTCAATGTCATAATATTCTTCCCGGCATACCTGTCCCTTGGCATTGTAAAGTCTCCAAAGACAGTGATACCCTTTGACCAGGAAAGGCTCGCCATCCGCATCGTAATAATATTCTCCGGAAATGCGGCCCTTTTCATCGTATTCTTTAATAATAATGGAATACCCGGATTTATCATAGCCTGGCGTCCCATCTTCGTTCATATAGGCCTGGCAGGTCGGACGTCCTTCACTGTCTTTCTGCACAGTGACAAGAGTGGCTGCGCAAAGCGGAAAAGCGAGGAGCAGCATCGTCAAGAGAGTCCATAAGAAACATCGGATATATTTTGACATGATTATTCCCCCCAGATACGATCTATATTCGCGAACACGATAAAATAACGATTTTTATACTCGCGAACGAATGTCAAAGGTAATTTTATGCCGCGGTATATGCAGAAGTACTATAGCAGTGTTCAAAAATGCTGATAAAGCTGAGTGAGAAGAAATGGGTATGCGGAACCAGACTTCAAAGTCTCAGCCGCATACCCAAAACCCGACCAAACAATAATAAAAAATGCGCAGAGGAAGCGTGGCATTACCATTTTCATTTTTCAATGGCACGGAACAGCAACACTACTGTTCTATACATCTTCATCTTCAACAAAGTGACGATCAGGGCCTGTTTCTTTGGAAGCCCTTTTGCATTCACAAACTGCAGCATGGGCGTATCTTTGAGCGAAGCTTTTATTCTCCTGGCCGTCTCAAAAATGCCATGCTTTTTCAGCCTCTGCTGAATATCCCGGATGATAAAGATAACAGGCATTTCATTAAGCTGCCGGTCGACTTCTTTATGCCTGCCGAGGAGCCGTTTTCTGAGGTAATCCACCAATAAGTAATAATTCTCAGAAATATATATGCGTTCCTTCATCGTCATGGCATTGACATTCGTCCTGTTGTAGCAATATAAAGGCTCACTGCAGATGTAAACATGTTCTGAAAACAGCAGGCACTCATAGGTAAACGCCACATCCTCAAACATTTCAATTCTTTCTTCGTGGCAGTAATGCTCCGAAAGCAATTCCCGGGTATATGCCTTACTCTATGAATGCCCGAAAATCACCTCACCGGCCCTGAAGGCCTTGCGCGTGTCCGTAAACATATAAGGATATATGCTTTCCAGCCTGCTTTTATCATAAAGCCCGTCAGGCACTTTATTCGTAATCTTCCCAACATGGTCAAAATAAACTTCATCCGCCCCATAGAGCACCATATCCAGCTTAACATTCTGAGAGGAAATAATGCCATGCAGGGTTTCCAGCAGATTGGGGTTGATCCAGTCATCCCCATCGACATAGACAATATAGTCGCCGGTTGCTTTTTTTACTCCGGTATTGCGCGCGGACACCAGTCCGGCCCTTTCTTTATGTATAACCTTGAATCTGTGGTCTTTTTCGGCTATTTCATCGCATATAACGGGTGACAGATCATCTGACCCGTCATCTATAACAATAGTTTCATAAGTGGTATATGTCTGCGCCTGTATGCTTTCCAGATATTTCCGGATATATTTTTCTTCCTGATAAACCGGAACGATAACAGAAAATTTAATATGCTCCCGTTTAATATGATCTATCCTGCTTTCCATATATGTTTCCCTTTTTATGCAAATTTCCAAGCCATCATTCTGTGGCTGTTTTTGTTCTTATAGTATGCGCATGATTTTCAGTGGAAATGTATTCGCTTGCAACGACGAAAATTCGGCTCAGGGAACGAATGAAAATGAGAAGCGTTTTATTCGTTTTCCATAATTATTATAGCAGAATGCATGGTTTCTTTCAATAACAGATTTTTCAGCACCGGTTTTGCCGCAAGAAGTGGTTACTATTCACGGCTCAACCGAAAGCAGCCAAAACTCAAACAAACTGCTTGCGCACATATGCTCTAACTTGTATAATATTTCTGTGCAGTAATGGCATGCATACCTGGAAAGGAGGAAGAGGAATCGAGATGGATATTGATTTTGTCGTATTATGGGTAGATGGTAATGATCCCGAATGGCAAAAGGAGAGGGCAAAATACGATAAAAAAAGCATTGATGAATCCAATGCGGCAAATCGTTTTCGCGATTGGGGCCTTATGAAATACTGGTTTCGTGGCGTGGAGAAATTTGCCCCATGGGTCAGGAAGGTACATTTCGTCACCTACGGGCATCTGCCGGATTTTCTGGATACCTCCTGCCCGAAGCTGAATATCGTTAATCACAGGGACTACCTGGCTGAAAGATACCTGCCCACCTTCAATTCGCACACCCTTGAAATGAACATGCACAGGATTCCTGATCTTGCAGAGCATTTCGTCTATTTTAATGACGACACGTTTCTTTTAAGACCGACAGGAGAGGACTATTTCTTCGATCCCAAAACCGGCCTGCCCAAGGTATATTGCGTTGAAATGCCCATACGTTTTACGGGGATCGACATTTTCTTTCAAAAAGTCATGTCCAACGATCTTGGCATAACGAATAAAAACATTGGTAAAAAGACGGTCAGGGCAAAATTGAAGGGAAAATATCTCAGCACAGGCTATGACCTTAAGGATAACCTGAGAAACCTGTTCATGCGCACGCTTTTCCCGGAATACTATACCGGCTTTAAGGTTTTCCACTGCCCCGCTTCCTTCTGCATCAGCACATTCCGGGAGCTCTGGGAAAAGGAGCCGGAGCTGCTTGAGCGGGTCAGCATGCATAAGTTCAGGGACAGCTCTGACGTGAACCAGTGGCTCGCCCTGTACTGGCAGATGGCAAAAGGCGATTTTTCTGCCGGAGCCCTCGGAAAGGACAGCCGTCTTGACAATATCACGGACGAAAGCATAGATGACATCTGCGCTTTTATCCGCAAGCCCGACCGGACCATGATGTGCATCAATGATCCGGATGAGCATGTGGATTTTGAAAAACTATCAAAACAACTGATAGATGCCTTTGAAAATCGTTTTCCTGAAAAATGTTCTTTTGAAAAATAGCATACGATCGTCAGGATTGTTTTCCTGCGCAGTATACATCATACTGTACAGGATAACGCCAGCCTTTGCTCTGTCTTTTGAGAAACAAAAAGTCCCCCTTGTGCGGTTGGATCGCATTCGTAGTCCAACCGCACAAGAAAGAGTTTTTACAAGTACAATGTGCTGTAACACAGTTGTCATAAGTCATATTGTCATATCATAGAAAGCAAGCAGATGAAAGCTGAATTATAATAGACGGCAAATTCATTGGTCGAATAACTCTTTTCATGGTCAATATAGCACATTGCCGGGTATGCCTTTGACAGCACGCTTGCGGCATAAGCATCCCGAAGCTGGCTGCAGGGACCACCGACAAGCATGCCCGGAAGCGCCATTCCGGCAGCATGAGAAGGCCCATGATGGGGATTTCGGGGTGAAAGGGTGCCTTCTCCTGTAACAAAACAATATCCCAGGGGATTCTGCCCCAGAAGATAGTCGGCTTGTCTTTTCGCCATGATAAAAAACTCCTGTTTTCCGGAAAGTACACCTGCCATGGCCATATGAATGCCATTATTAGCTGCCCGCATATTTGAGCCCCAGTAATAGTTGCTGCCAAAGCCCATGGCATAAGCATTTCCATCACAGGCCGCATATATTTCTTCTGCATCTTCTATGAATCGCTCTTTACAGGTTTCATAGAATGCCTCCTCCTCTTCAAAAAGATCTGTGCGTCCGGATGCAACAAAATCCCATAAAGCGTACCCCAGTACGCCAGACCATCCCAGCCCCAAAGGAAGCTCTTCCGGGTAAAGGTTTATAAGTTTCTTCAGGGAAAGCGCCTTGCCTGACAGGTATAATTCCACTGCTGCCCAAAAGACTTCGTCTCGGACTTCTGCATCTTTGTAAGCACCGATCTCAATGCCTTCCGCTGTACTCTCATTTACGATTTCTTCTTCATCTTTTAAGATTTCCGGCAAGTAATTGTCCTGAAGGTATTTCCACGCTGTACATGCGCTTTCCAGCATTATGCCTGAAAATGCTTCATCGTACCGATAAAACACGCGGGAGGCCTTGGCCAGGACCGCTGAAAAGCCTGCCGTCGCCGCATTCCTGACAGGGGAAATATAAAGAAGCACCTGCTCTTCCAACGGTCCGGAGAGCGTTCCATATCTTAAAGGGGTGACCTGATGGAAAACGCCTCCTGTCTCAGGATCCTGCATTTTCAGCAGCCATTCCAACTCATAGCGCGCTTCATCCAGAATGTCCGGAATACCATTCCCGCTCTCCGGAATGCCCGTATCATCCCTGTCAAAATTCCCGCTTTCGTATGCCAGCAAAAGATCCATCACCGCTTTTACTCCCGCCACAGTATAACGGCCATAATCGCCGGCATCATGCCATCCTCCGGAGACATCCTTCTTTTCCCCTGTCTCGTAAATAACAGCCTCTTCCGTGTGGCAGGATGGATGCGCAAAATGTTTGGCATAACCAGCATCTAACACCATCCCGCAACGCTGATGATACAACACCTTTAAAAGGCTTTCCTTGAGTCCATCATAAATATTCTGACTGATCTCAAAAGGGAAGGAATCGATGTCCTTTTCCTCCGTGACCACTTTGGCATAATACCTTCCCTCTCTGTTCAAAGCAGAAAAATCTCCTGCCTGAACGAAAGTTCCAGAAGCCTCATCTAAAGAAGAGCTGGTAAACTGTCCTTCAAAGACAACCTGTCCTGTCTGCTGGTTTACGATAATATAGGATGTCTGTTTTTCGCCATTTTTCAGCACCAGGGTTTTGTTATCGCCAAGGCGGTACCCTACCTGGTTAAGGACTAGAGCCGGATATTCCGGCAAGAAGCTGGCACTTTCTACGCAGGAAGAATCCTTAACCTTCAGTGCGAGGCCGGTCAGCAGGAAAACATTTTTCCCATTGCCAGTCTCTTCCCGACCGTTTTTTCCCAGATTCATCAGAAATACAGGTAATGGATCCGATTCTGCGGTCATCACCCAGTCTGCCTCGTAATGAGCAGCTCCATTTTTAATAGAAACGGTATCCTGATGATATATGGCACGTTCTCCCTCTGTCTCCCGAAAGAAATACGTAATCTCACGATCCCTATCAGAAGAAACAAGATCAAACTGTAGGGTATAAATACAGTTTTTGTACAGAGGAAAGCCATTGCATGCAAGCTGCAAGGCGTAACTTGTCTCTCCCTCATCCTCCACAGAGATACGCAGAAAATTATTTTCTTTTGTTAGGCTTCCTTGTCCGCCGTTCTTATAAAGTGAAAAGCTGCCGCTATCCATTTCTTCTTCAAACGCAAAAGAAAAAACCGTGCTTTTTTGAGGTAAAAGCTCTCCTCCATAGACTACGCCGCATGAATGCAGAAGAAAGGCTTCCGTTGAAATCAAGAGAAAAACAAGTATCGTCACTCTAGTTTGCCATTTTTTCATATTAAATTATTTCCTGACCCGCCATTCTGAGCTGCTTAATGAGACCAGTCTATGTTTTCTTTCTTTTTCATTCCCGGATTACCGGCAATAAGCACATGATCTTCCTGGATCATTTTTGTCAGGACACTTCCACACCCCAATATACTATGGCTGCCAAGCCCGCTTCCTCTTAAAAGCGTACAGTCTGAACATATCCAGCAATGATCACCAATCCGGATTCCCGGATGCTTGTCTGCCGCAGCTTTTCCATTAGTTGTCACGATATGTCCATTATCATCATGAATCATAATGTTCCAGCCCAGCAGGCAGTCTTCTCCAAAGCTCACCTCATCTGTGCACCAAATGGTGCAGTTTTTGTTGCAATAGAAATGGGTACCGAATCTCATTATTCCGGCGTTGGCCAGAACAGTTCCGCCAGCAAAAACAGCGCTCCCCTCGAAAATTATCGTACCTTTATCCAAAAACAACCTGGATTTTTGAGGATGAATCTTCTCTGATCCGCCTATCCCGATTTTGATCTGAAACCGTCCTGGCGGCTTCTCAAACTTGACTGTATTTTTCTTTACACGCATAATTTTTGTGCGAAAAGAAACCAGGATTGGCATCCGAATTGCTTCTTTAAAAGGGAAAAGACGCAAACATAAATATAAAGATTTAGGTATGGAAAATATAGTTTCCCAGAAATAAGTTTCTTTCCTGCTTCCCATAGTCAGAATCTCCTCATCTATGGCCGTTCTCAAATTCCTGCCAGGCTTGTTCGATGCGCCTGTTATCAAACCGGTCATCGACAAGCACCTTTTCTGATGCCTTTTTCTGTTTTTGCATAATAGCATTAAAAGATCCGATAACTTTTGCCGGATTTCCTCCGACAACTGTCCCTTCACTGACATCTTTCGTCACGACGCTGCCTGCTGCTATGATAGCATTCGGGCCTATCCGGACACCTGGAAGGATCAAAGCATTCCGGCCAATACAAACATTATCCATCACCTCAATGCAGGCAAGATTCTGACACCAGCGGCCCTCTTCCATATTCTGAAACATGGCATAAAAAACATCATGGGTGATAAACTGAACATCCGCTGCAATTTTAACATTATTATGTATCCGGATGCATTTCGGATCAGATGGAAGCTCGTGCGGCTGCCACAGGACATCACTTCCGATCTTATCAAACAGCTTATGCTTTCTTATAAACTTTGTTCTTCCCTTTGATGATGGAATCATGGAAAAAAAAAGCTTTACAAATACTCCTGCCAGTAAATCCTTGTCATTTTTATTCATTTTACTGCCTTCTTTTTATTTCATCCACCAACACACGATAGAGATAAGCAGGAAAATAGTATTTTATATCCGCATGATTCGGATAATTTCCTGCATCGAAGCTGACTGCCATGCCGCTTTGCCTGCAGTCTGAAATCAGATCCTTGGCGTGCCAATCATAAGTATTCTCCTGTGTGCTGCAATGAATAAACAATTTCTGTGTTTTTGCTTTCTCATTATTATAAATCTTATTCTTTAATCGTATGTTTAAGGCTTCCACTTTTTCCGGCGTCACCGGAGAGCCCACGATATCTTCCAGCCCTTTATTAAATTTCCTGGCTTCCTGCATATATCGTCCCAGATAGTACTGAGGCGCCCCGGCGATTATGGAGGCCCCTTCATAATTTAAGCCAAAATTAATGGCACTATAGCCTCCCTTGCTGGATCCGATGAAGATCAATTTCCTGGCTCCTGTCTGCTCAATAAAACGGTCAATCAGATGAAAGACATCTGCTTCGATATTATACTGTCCATTTCTTCCCAGATAATAGTTTCCGCTTTTTTCGACAAAATCGTCCTTGATATAAAGCCTGCTTGCCTTTATCCCCGTTAAAGATGTCACATAGCTGTATCTGGGACCTTTGGCATTAAAAGCCTGCAGGCCGATGATCAACACATCGCTCTTTTTTTTAAAAAAAAGATAATGAATGTTTTCATGATCTTCACAGGCAAAGGTTCTTTCTTTGGACGGAATAATATATTTATTATAGATCGCAGCTTTCATCCTTCCTGGAAGGCTTTTTATTATACTAACAGCTCCCAAAAGGATCACCTCCTATAGTCATTAACGGATCCGAAATCCTTTTTTCATCACTCTGTTCATCAGATTTCTGCGCTGGTTTCTGTCCAGGACAATCCATGCATGTACGAGCGCGCCGACAACGCTATATAACACAATGCATATACCCAGCAGGAGCCAGGAAGAGGGCATATATATCATGGACAATCCTTTTAATAAAATTGTCATCACGATGCAGGAAAGAAGATTTCTCCCTATCGCCGGATAAAAGGTATGCCACGGTAGCTTCAGAAGATAAGCCATGTACAGAGGATGGGGCAGGAAATTGATCAAAGTAACCAGAACAGCCGTTGTCAAGACTACAGCATAAATTCCGAGATTCGTATAACGAATCAGGAAATACATCGACAACACGTTCAACGCACCGCTGATAAGCGTGATAAAAGCTGATACGATTTTCTTTGCCGTCAGGCTGTAAATATAATAGCAAGGCGTAATGATACCAGATGAAATGCCTGATGACACGCAAACAATAGTCAGGATATAAATCAAAGAGATATCCTCTTTTGGAATCCACAGCCTGTAATAAGCCATTCCCAGTGCCATAAAACCAGCGAAGGCCAGGTTTGACAGCAGCGCAGACACATTCATGGCAAGCACAAGTTCTTTCAGGAGCCCATCTTTATCGTCTTCTGCATATATCTTTAGCAGATTAGGCTGAAAAGCATGGGAAACAATGGACATCATGCTTTTAAATATCATATCCATGCTCTGGGCTATAGCGAGCTGTCCCATAGCCAGAGGCGTAAGCATCAGGTTGCAGATAGCAAGGTCAAGTCCATTATGCAAAAAATTTCCCAATTGTGTGACGGAAGTCCAGATTCCTCCCCCCACCAGAGTCTTAACAGCACTCATACGGAAATCAGCTTTACGAATTCTGAGATCACCGACATAGCGCCTCGTGATCCAGATATCGGAAAGTACAATGACAACAGTGGCAATCAAAAGTCCGATTCCGACAAATGCCACACTTGGCTTAAAGGCAAGGAACAGTATAAGCAGGATAACTGCTTCAGCAACATAGGACAGGCCCTTAAACACACCTGTCACATCCAGCTTATTTGAAACATAGGCCCCTACGCTGTAAACGCTGAAAACCGTAACTATCCAAAATTTTAAGAAAACAAAAATGAATAAAAACTTGACATCATTTACCAATCCTGCCGGGATAGTAAACGCCTTTTCCAGAAACAGGATAAGAACAACCCCCACGCCAAACATCGCCGTGCCGAGGAAAACATCGCCAAAAAACGTGGAGCTGAAATAAATATTCGCCTTATCCTTATTATTCCGATGATATTCAATAGAAATATATCTCCCTGCCAGTGAATTAAGAGCCATTGTGACATAAGTCGCATATTGGGCAATATTTTTTGCAAAGGAAACAAATCCATAGGCATCCGTTCCAATGTTTTCTGTGACATAAGGTGTTAAGAAAAGTGTAATCAGGTAATTGATCACATATGCTGCTCCCGTTACGCCAATCGTCCTAAGCAGTTTGATATGCTTTTTTTCCTGTGCCATTCTTCTGCTCCCCTTACTTCTTCTTCAACATGCCCAGCTTTTCCAGACACCCCAGGGGAAGCCACTGAAGGAAATAGGGCAAGACTCCGATATTCTTAGCCTTAATCCCTTCTCTTGTAACATTCCACAGGATGCACTTTCTCGCATACCGGTCTTTCAAGTAATACGCCTTGAATTCCTCATAAATGTAACGATACCCCATAAATGTCCTTGTCCGGTTCCGGGATACATGTTCCTGGTTGTTCATGTGCTTGCGGTAAAGCCCTTTTTTAAGTCCAAAGGCGGGATATTTCTGTACAATGCGAATCCAGAGTTCATAATCCTCTACCGCAGGCATAAGGTCTTTTGGGCGGAAGCCGCCGGTGTCCTTAAGTGCCTTAAGCAGGATCAGGGGATGAGATGCCGACCCAATGTGATCGTTGGCAAGCATATCCTGGAACTTCGGCTGCTCCTTAAATATTGTGTAGGACCAGGTATAGCCTTCATCTTCTTCCGTGTCGTCATTCCATTTCATCCCGATGCCAAAAGCTATGCCGAGGCCCGGATGAGTCTCAAACAACGCGACCTGCTCCTCAATCTTTTCAGGGAACCACTCATCATCATCGTCAAGATAGGCCAGAAGATTGCCCTTAGCCACCTCAATTGCCTTGTTTCTGGCTGTTCCCACGCCAGAATTGCCTCCCAGGGAAATATACCTCACCAGCGGGTGGCTGACGAGCTCCTGGCATATCCTTTCGCTGAACGGGGAATCTTTTGCATTATCATCTATCAGCAGCAGCTCCTCCACCGGATATGTCTGGCCTTCTATGCTTCTGATCGCCCTTTCCAGGATTTCCCAAGACCTCCGGCAGGTCGTAATGACTGCCGTAACTCTATATGACCGATTCCCGGATGTCCTAGTTTGTTCTTCACCCATTTCGTTTTTTCTCCTCAATCTTTTTACTGCAGCCGACCGCACAGGCCATATAAAGAAAAAGCGTATGGTAATCATATGTCCCAAAAGCCCTCTCTGTAAAACCGTGCAGCATAAATGAAAACATATAGATAAAGCAAAAACAATACTGCTCTTCGTCTAATTTTCTGATATCCTTGAAGCAATCCAGCAACATGACAAAATAAGAAGCAATTCCCAGAAGGCCTATATTAAGCCAGAGATCCATAAGCACATTATGGGCTCCTGCCCTCATATTTCCCGCCCACGAATTTTCATCAAATCCGGCATGAAAAAGGTTAACGGCAGCATCATTAAACCAGAACATTCCGTACCCATATCCTGTTAGCGTATGGCTTTGCTGCATAATGGTAATCACGCGCTCCCACAGTGGGACTCTGCCCGTAAGGGTTGCGTCCTCACCGATGGATTCGAGAAAGGGTGCAAAAGCCTGGATGATGGTAAGTGCAAAAACAATAAATCCGACACTGGCGGCAATATAAAGATAAGCCAAAGGAATCCTCTTTTTTACTCCCCACTTTTTCTCAAAGTGAAGAATGTAAATCGAAGGAACGATTGTAACCATGATTGCACCAGTGCTTTGCGTCAAAAACAGCAGAAAAAATTGAACCAGCAAAAATACAAGGAAAAAATTGGGAACATATTTTTTTTTATCCCGGTAAATGCGTAACAGCAAAATCTGCATGCAGATACCCAGGGCCAGTTCCATTCCCGCTTCATTTTTCGTACCATAAAGCCCTATATAGTAACTGGCATAACTGCTGGTCCAATCCCGGTAGCGTTTAAAGAAAACAGCAAATACAACCGAAAAAAAGACAAAAACAATCTGAGCATTATAGATAAGTTCCAAAAGCCGTTCCAAAGTAAAATGGTCAATAATCCAAATGCCGAACATGGCTGTCACGGATAGCCGGACACAGGAAATTAACTGTTTAGGCCGACTTATTGTGACGAGCATGGAACAGGCTGTAATGACCACAAGCATAAAGTATATGGAGCGGTACTTCTTTTGCAGGTCAACCAGCTTGATCTCCATCAGGCTTTCACCGCTCGAAAGCAGCATGGCGACAATCTGGAGCAGGAAAGAAGAGTACTCTACAAGCACGCCAAGGCTGGATCCAAACACTTTTGTAAAGCTTCCCGGGAATCCTATGCTGTTGACAAAAACATACACAACGATCATATCGATCAGCGGATTATTTATATCTTTTTTCATGACACTACATCTTCTTCATCCGCATCTCTCTTTTTCTCCTGTAGTAAATCCAGTATAAAACCGCCCCAGCCATTCCTCCTGCCGTATTAAAGAACAGATCTGACAACTGGAAAGCCCCTACCTTCAAAAACAGCTGCATAAATTCAATAAACAGGCTGGACGCCAAAGAAATGATAAATGCCATAAGAAAATAATTCTTCGCGTTCATCTCCCTTTTTTTCCATAAAATATCCTGACAGGCCCACATCATCAGCGCGATGAAAGGAAGGAAAAGGATGATGTTCTCGATATTTTCCGTGTAAAGCTTTCCGTCCTCATAAAACCCCCAGGTCCCGAGAACATTCTTAAAGGGCTGGTTCCATATTTTCCGGCAGAACAGCGTTTTGCACAGGATCATGGCCGTGTAAAAAGCGAAAAGGAGCATTTTCCTGAAATCCGGATCTTCCCGCAGTTTTCGGATCCATTGGCGGATCCCCTCTTTTACGCCATGTTCTTTACAGTAAAGATAAGCGAACATAAAAAGAATGGCTGTCAGCAGAGAAATGCCAAATATTTCATAGAGTGTCTGTAATGTGTCCGTGATAATCTGTACTAAAAATGCCATGTTGTCAACCCCATTCACTCCTCTCTGCTAACGATTCCCCCGCATGGTCTCCAGAAACATGCTGGAACTGTAGGTATCAAAAATATGGGCATATGTGCATACGGTAACGCCAATCGTCCTGCAGTAATCCAGTATCTCCCTGAGATCCTCCTCGCCTGTAAAGGTCAGGCCATTGCCAAAATAATAGCCATGGCACATAAATTTGCACCAGCCTCTCGCGGCAACCGTCTGACGTATGGTTTCTTTGAGTATCTCCATCTCCTGGTTGATGTCCGTACGGTCCTGTCTGTAGTTGACGGCCGTGCCCATATTGGAATACTCATAATTGCCGATCAGCCACTGCTCGATCTGTGGTGTACCGCTGACGGCTCCATCCCCTCCGGCACGAATGATCCCGCGCACGTGATATCCTGCCTCTTCCAGCGTCTTTTTGCTTTCCACAAAATAGGTGTACATGCTGCCATAGTCGTCCTGATTGTCCTCCCGGATGATAAGCCCGGCATTGTGCGCCATGACTTCTCCCCCGTTCTGGACGATCCGGTCCAGGATCTCCCGCATTGACATACCGGGATAAAAGCTTCCCCTTGCCTCCCTGAGCTCTGTAGCTTTCAGATCCAGGCGCGACGGGATTGCGGCCACGCAGAAGGGATAACCATATTCTTCAAAGATGGACGCGACAGAATCCAGATCCTCGGTCAGGTCATCGAAAACAAATGTCACATAGCCTTTTTCAAAGGGTGCCAGCTGGAACGGATTTTTATCAGCTTCGCGCAGAAGGGCATCCGCATAATCCAGAGAGTAGCTGTTCTTTTTTAATGCTTCAATTTCTGATTGCTGCTGGCTGATCTTTTCCTGAAGCTTTTGAATATAAGCGTGATCCTGAGAAACGACCTCCAATATCTCCGGGACAATCCCATGATCCGCATTGACGACCATAGTTTCCGCCCCCTCTGGTACAATAACCGGATACTCTGAATAGACCGCCGATGGTTTCGTTCCATATCGTGCCAGAATGTTCCCGTCTTTATCATACACGGCACACAGCGGATATTTGAAGCTGGAAGTTGCGGCTGACCCGCTGACAAGATATTTTGTTCCCGGCATTACCGTGAAAAAAGCGTGGGAATAGCCCGCCGTGCTGCCAAATGTCGATTTTGTTTCAACATTGTAAAGGCATCTGTCCACATGTTGGTAAGGCTTCAACGGAAAGCTTTCCTCTATCGGGGCATCCAGCTTTGAGCGGTAGAGATCTTCAACGATACTGGCAAGTTCACCCTCTGCAAACTCTCCGGCAGATACTCTCATCACCACTCCCAGCACGACAGTCATTATCCATACAGCCATAAAGCCTTTTCGCAGTATTTTCATTCACCTATCCTCTTATCTCATTGATGTCGTCAGAATCAAATTTCCAGTTGCAAAGAGAGTAAGCTCTTAACCGATCCTTAGCCATGAACATTTTGCTTTTTTTCAACAGGGCAGAGCCTATGCAGGGTTATAATAGCGAAGCGTATTATCCTCGATGGAAAGGCGCGGCACGGTATAGGGGTCTTTATGGTTTCCCCGCGTGAGCGGCCTGCCTTTCACCGCAAAAGCGTTTACGTATCCTCCTTCATGCGCCAGGCGCAGTGTTATCTCGTTATAGCTGCCAAAGGGATAGGCAAAATATGCGCATTCCCTCCCGGTAATGTCTTCTATCTGCTTTTTGGAGTCTATGATCTCCACACGCTGCTTTTTTTCATCCGCCTCCCCAAGCTTCGTATGGTCTGTCCCGTGCGAGCCTATCGTTACCAGCGGATCCGCGGCCATTTCCAGGAGCTGCGCCTTTGTCATATAGCCCGGCCTGTCCAGCTTTTCGCTCAGGACAAAAATGGTAAACGGGATCTTCTTTTCCCCGAGGAACGGGTAAGCGATCCGGTAGACATCCTCCAGGCCATCGTCGAAGGTGATGGCGCCCGTCCGGTCAAGCTCTTTTTTTTCTACGATATCCCCGGCAGGGATATAGGGCCCGTGGCTCTCAATAAAGCGATAGAACGCTTCCGTTTTAATTTTTCTCGGGCTGAGATCGACCGGCGGACAGTCTGACACATGGTGAAACTCGAAAATATTGTTATGTGGAAACAGGAATAGGGCTTTTAAATATCCCTGTTTCATGGCCTCCTTCAGCATGTTTTCACCTTCCGTTTTCTCCTGAAGCTCTTTTCCCCTGGTAGTCCCTGACAATCACCTCGAAGGCTTCTGCGCATGTCCGCCATGAAAACTTCCGTATCAGCCTGACAGAGCTTTCATCCAGGACCTCCTGACTTGGCCGGAGAGCTGTGAGCCACGCTTCTATCTCGCCATCGTTTTCGCAGAGCACATGTCCGGGCAGATCCTTCAGGATAAAGTCAGGACCCGGGGCATGTGTCGCAGCAACGGAGGAGCCATAATAGACGCCCTCTAATAGTGCCATCCCGAAAATTTCGCGCGGGCAGAGATTGACAAAATAATCGGCGATATAGTGGATTTCCCACATGTTTTCATAAGGAACGCGCTCGATCATCTGCACCAGGCCTTCCAGGTCTTTTTCCTTTACCTTTGCCGCCACGTCATCCCGCTGATAGCCTTCGCCCACGACCAGAAGCTTAAAGGGCTTTTTGTCCTTTATGTGGTCAAAAATATCGATCATGTCCAGCGGGCGTTTTTCCACTTTCAGCCTTCCGACAAAGCTGATGATGACATCCTCATCGCCATAACCATATTTCTGCCGCAGCTCCTGGCGGCTATAGTTCTTATAGTCCGTCTTCAGCTCCGATTCATCCAGCCCTACCGGGGCGACGGTGGCCTGCCGGACGCCCTGCGCTGCCAGCTCGTCCCGGACGGCATCTGTTTTCACAAGCACAGGAATGCGGGTGTAGATCTTCTGCGTTCCCATGTAATATAAGGGATCCATGAATTTTGATTTCAGGTTCCGCTGGGCGCTGTGCGCTATGCCAATGTAAGGCACAAAGCAGATCCCGTGCTTTTCGCAAAAGCGGTAAACATGCGGCAAAAAGATCTGTGTATCCGCAAAAACCAGCAGGGCATCCAGGGAAGGATCCAGTCTTTTGGCATCAAAGTAACCATGAACACCCAGGGCCGGGATAGGGATATAGAGAACCTCCAGATCCTTATCCACCTGCATCCTGTCTTCCTTTTTGTCCCGGGAAACCCCTTTATAAATGATCACAGAATGCCCCAGTTCATTAAGGGCTTTTCCAAGCCCTATTTCCTGGCTGTGATAAAAGCCTTTTTTTCCAAAGCCGCTGATGATCGTTACCAGAATTCCTATTTTCATTTGCTCATCCAACCCCTATACTCTCAAAGCACGCTGACCGGCTTTTTACAGTCTCCACCAGCAAAGGCCGCTTTCCTTTAATTCATTCACGTTAAACAAGCCTTTGACGTCTAACAAAACCTTTTCGTTGTCCGGGGCATTCCGGTAAAGCTTTTTGTACTGGGCCAGGGTCATCTTCCGGAACATATCATGGGCAACGGCAACAATCAGGCAGTCGGCATCCGAAATCTCTTCCAGGCGCGACAGCTTTACGCCATATTCGCGGAAGGCTTCTTTCTCATCCGCCCACGGGTCGACGACAAGGGGAGTTATGCCGTAGCTGTTTAACCGCTTGATAATATCGTCTACCTTGCTGTTGCGCGTATCCGGACAGTTTTCCTTAAAGGTAAGGCCCAGGATCACGACCTTGCTGTGTTTCGGTGCCTGTCCGGCCTCGATCATTTTATGGATGGCCGCATCCGCCACATAGGCTCCCATGGAGTCATTGACAATGCGCCCGTTCAGGATAATCTGGCTGTGATAGCCAAGCTTTTCCGCCTGATAAGTAAAATAATAGGGATCCACGCCAATGCAGTGGCCGCCCACCAGGCCGGGGCGGAACCCAAGCGCATTCCACTTCGTGTTCATGCCATCAACGACTTCGTTGGTATCGATGCCCATGCGGTCAAAAACCATCGCCAGCTCATTCATGAAGGCTATATTGATATCGCGCTGGCTGTTCTCTACCACCTTGATGGCTTCCGCTGTTTTTATAGAAGAGACCGGGTATGTCCCTACCTCAATAACAATATCATAGACCGCTTTAATGACTTCAAGGGTCTCTTTATCCATCCCTGAGACGATCTTGCGTATATTTTGCAGGCGATGGACCTGATCGCCGGGGTTGATGCGCTCCGGGCTGTAGCCCACCTTGAAATCCTTTCCGCAGACCAGCCCGGATTCTTTTTCCAGGATAGGGATACAGACATCCTCCGTCACGCCCGGATATACGGTGCTTTCATAGACAACAATGCTTCCTTTTGTGAGGTTCCGGCCCATGATCGTTGAAGCGCCGATAACCGGTGAGAGATCCGGCGTATGATCCGTGTTGACTGGAGTCGGGACAGCAATGATATGGAACCGCGCTTCCTTAAGGCGCTCCTCATCCGCTGTAAAATCCACGGAAGTTGTGCGGATGATTTCATTGCCGACTTCCTTTGTCGGATCTGTGCCCGCTCTGTACAGATCGATTTTTGCTGCGTTCGTATCAAACCCTATCACGGAAACGCCCTTCGCTGCAAAAGCAACGGCAATCGGCATACCGACATACCCCAGGCCGATCAGGGAAAGTTTTTCTGTTCTATTCACAAGCCCATGATATAATTCCACCGTTTTGTTCATCCTCCTATTCTTTTCAGAAGCAGCCATTTTAAACGTTAAGCTGAATGTATTTATCAATTTCTGTTATATAGCGTTCCGTGTTTGATATATATGGCGCAAAGCTGAGGTTTCTGACCTCTTCAAGCTTTTCCGGGATCTGGCTGCAGTCCTCACAGGCGCATATATATCCCAGATTGCTGAACATTTCCGCAATCTGGACCTGATGGTCGTCCACGTGTTCCCCGTACTGGCCCTTTCTGGGAACGACAATGACCTTTTTCCCCATTTTCACCGATTTAATGATGACTCCGGTGCCAGCGTGAGTGATGATAACAGAAGCTTCTTCGATTGCCGCGGAAAACTCATCTGGATTCAGGAACTTTGTGAAGCGGTAATGTTTGGGGACATAATCGCTGTAACCGACCTGGGCGAATATTTCTTCCTTGATCGTCCCGTTTTCAGTAAGCTCGTCTAAAGCGATGAGCAGGCGATTAAACTGAAATTTCTGAGAACCTAAAGACACAAAAATCATCAGTATATCCCTCCCAGGCAGATGGCTTTCGGATAGACCTCCAGCATCGATTCCCACTGGACATAGAAAACATCCGCATAGCGGTACAGGAATTTTCCGGTAAGATTAGGCGAATGTATTCTTGCAAAGGATTCGATATAGATCAGTTTCTTCCTGAAAAGTTTCGCGAGCAGGCACAGGGGGACAACGCACAAAGCCCCTGTCGTGATCACGACATCCGGCCGCTCGGTAAGAAGGATTTTCAGGGAAAGAATGGAATTCCACAGCATCAGGAAAATAAATTTTTTCTCCTTCCGGTTAACCTGCTTAAGGAACAGAACCTTCTGGCCGTCTGAGGGCACCTTATACTGCGTCTTTTCCGTCACGATAATGCTGGGATACTTTTTCATCAGGGGCCGCAGCATCATAATCTGTTCCAGATGGCCTCCCGATGAGGCGATGAAACATATCTTACGCTTTTTTTTATCTACCATAACCCTTTCCTTTTCCCATACGCTTTCCTATACGTTTTGGAGTTTTAAAAGCTTTTGATCCGGATGTCTTCAGCCTGAAAAGCGGGCATAAATTTTATAGAGCAGCATTCCTATAACAGTGCCGAGCACATTGCTGACCATGTCTTCTATATCGGCCTGGCCCAGGCTTAAAATCATCTGGGTCGCTTCAATCAAAGTGGTAAAAACAAGGCCCAGAAGTATGGCATAAATAATTTTGGCATTTTTTTCCGGATAGATCAAGGGGAACAAAATGCCGATAGGAACAAACATGGCCGTGTTAAGGCCAAAATGCCGAAGTTCCGCCGAGGAAGGATTCTGAAACAGGTCCAAAAGACCATTAAAATCCAAAAGTACCTGGCCACTGTGCCCTTCCGGGCGCGAAAAAATGGTGATATAGGAAACCGCAAGGATATAAAGGATAAACAGCACCAGGATTCCTTTATTCAGCTCATAATAGTTTTTCATCAAGCCATTCAGCAAAACGAATACGCCTATGCAAGCTATCAGAAGCAGCAGCGATATCAGGACAAAGTCCAGGCTTCCCATCCGGCTTATAACAATCACCATGGGAATACTGATAAGAGCATAAACGGCAAGCACGGCGATAGCAATCACCGGCAGTGCGTTCCTGTTAGCAGCCCGCGAAACGACCGACTGTAAAAGATACAGATATCCGCATACCAGCAGTATCACTATCATCAGTAATTGCATGAGGTTCTGATCGCCCATTTCTTTTCTCCTTTCTTTCAGTTTTTACGAGACTTTCAGTCATCTTTATCACTGTCAGTGCCTATCTTAAGAAGCTCTTCCAATACTCCCTGGTCCGAAACTTCGTGCCGGCTTTCTGCCTCTGCAAATATGTCGTCCATCAGGTTTCGGGGCTTACTTGACCTTGTCATAAATCCCCCAGTAGACGGTGATGCTTTCTTTTTCTCGTCCGCAGGATGCGCTTCTGCCTTATTTTTTTCATTGGCAGGTCTTACCTCTGCCTTATTTTTTTTATCGGCAGAATGCGTTTCTTCCTTCCTGTCCGGAGATTTCTGTCCGCTTTCTGCTTTTTCTTTATTTTCTGTTTCACTGGCCGTTTCCGGCTCTGCTTTTGCATTCTTTTTTCTTCGGAACAGCCCCGATTTTTTTTCTTGTTCAGGAACTTCCTGTTTTTCCTTCTTTTTCCCGTTTCTGAGCAGTGCTTTTATCTCATTTTCCTGCTCTTCCTCCTTTGCCGTAAAGTCTTTCTCTTTTTTGTTTTTTTTCGGGCGCGCCGGTTTTCTTCTTTCTTCATCCTTTCCAAAGCCTTTGCTGCGGCTGTTCTGGACAACGTTTGCGATGCAGCCCAGGATCCTAGTTCCCGCTTTTTCCAGCTTTTCAAGCGAATTCTGGATCTCCGGGATGGAGGCCATATCATATCCAATAACAAACAGGACGGTTGCCGCTACCTGGTTCAGGCTTAAGGTTTCGGAAGCTATGCCTACCGGCGATGCATCTATAATGACATATTCGTATTCTTCTTTCAGCTGAGTGATCAAGTCAACAATAGCACTGTCAAGCATAATGCCGTTGTGTTCCAGGACCATCGGAAGGAGATCAAGGTAGCCTGTCAGGGTTGTTATGGCATCTTTGGCTGTGGCTTCTCCACGGTAAACAGAGTTCAGCGACCGATTATAATCCACATTGCCCAGGAAGAGGGAACCCAGGGAAGGATTTCGCATGTCAAAGTCGATCAGCAGCGTCCGGCGTTCCATATCGGAAAGCTGGATAGCCAGGTTGGCCGCAACCGTTGTCTTGCCTTCCTGAGCAATAGCCGAGGTAACATAGAAGCAGTGATGCTGTTCTTTGTTTCCAAGGCGGTTCCTTAGAATATAGGCGGCTGATGCAAAATTCTGTATAATATCCGATGAGCCGGTATCTTCCTGCACAAGAAGCGATGTTTTCTTTTGCCGGAAGTAGATGTTGTCCCTGGGAATGATACCTATGGTTTCAAGACCGAACATGGTCTCGATGTCCTTTACATTTGTCAGGGTCGGATGAACCAAAAGCTCCAGGACCGCAAAGCCGGCACCTGCCGCAAACCCCAGGGCGGTCAGAAGAAGGGCAAGCGTATTTCCGCTGCTGCCTACAATGGTCACGGAAGCGACCGGCTCATTAATAATAATCAGCGAGCCCATCTTTAACACTGCCGGCAGGATAAGATTGGTCTGCTCAATGACAGACTGCCATATGGCGATGCCCTCCTCCGGATTCAGCCAGCTTAAGCGCAGTTCCAGGATCTGAGTGGCATTGTGCCTTGAAACGGCGAGCCTGCTGCGAAGATCACTGGCCGAGGTTCCCAGAATCGCCTGGTCATTGATTACCTCTTCCAGGACCCTTACGCTTCGAAGCAGATAAGAAACAGAATCCACCATGTTTTCCGCCGTAGTAAAATCCTGGTTCGTCGGCCTGGTGTTTCCGCCCAGAAAGGTTCCGTTTGCATAGGTAGAAATGGCAAAAGAACCCCTGATATCATAGCTCTGCAGGCTGCTTTGGATATGGGTCATTCCTGTTAGAAGCAAGCCGAATACCATTCCCATAAATGTTAATGATACGATGAGCTTCCACCTCTTCAGGAGGGCATATAGTAAATCACCGATCCGTAATTGTATTCCTGTGCTTCTCATTACTGCCGTTATCCCTCCCTAATACCTGTCATCATCTCAATGAGGCATCATATTCGCGGGCATAATCTTTTGTCACAGAATGACTATGCCGCGGTATTTTATAGTATGCGCACGAATTTTCAGCGGAAAATTCGAGGCAATCTTTTTTCAGGCATTTCCATTGTCTGATTCATCTGCGTCATTTTTCTCCTCGTCAGTTTCTGCTTCCTCTTCGCGCTTCTGCCTGCGTTTTTTTCTGATCCGCCGGATCATGACAAGAATAAAGATGATCACAATGAGGCCAAGGGCCGCGGCGGCTCCCATGATGACATAATGCATGACATAGGTCGTGTACAGGGTTATAGCCTGGATCTCTGCGGTGTCGCGGATCTGGATATCCTGGCGGTCGTTCGGATCACCGCCCTTGATGACATAGTAGCTGCCTGGCGAGAGGTCGGTAAAGGACATGGGAGTGCCTGATGTCGTCCAGGTACGGATGAGGGTCCCCGTGCTGTCGTAGAGGGCGAGGCTGATATTCGGCACCTGGACATCGCTGAATTCGTCCGTAATGCCGATATTGACACGGATCATCCGGTTGGCGAAGTTAAACATCGTCTCAGTCTCACCGTCGATCCGGCCATCCAGGGAAACCATGATTGTCTGATCGGCCCCGTTTATCTGGTAGCTTCCGCTGGCTGCGATCTGACGGAGGCGGTAAGTCGTGCCCTTTTCCAGGCTGTCCAGGATAATGGTGCCGCTGCCGTTTGTCGTCACCTCCACGGGCTCGGCCCGGCCATTGTCCGCGGTAACCCGGAAGGTTGCCCCTTCTATTGTCCTGGTCGGATACAGCTCATCCACGACATTCATGATGATGCGTGTCCTCTCCGTCATGATGTTTTCCGCCGGAGACGAAAAGCGGCCTTTCTTGGCGACAGAGATCTCCCGCAGTTCTTCAACGCTGGCATAGTAGGGAGGAACCTCTCTCTCTCTTAACAGGTATTCGCCAAGATAGATTTCCTCGCTCTCACCATAGCCGTCCTCACCACAGGTGATCTCGCTCACCACCTGGCCCTGGCGATATCGGAGCGTCCCGTCGGAGGTTATGATATTTTCGGCTGCCACAACATCAAACACCGCTCCGCTGACGCCCATGCCGGTCCTGGCATCGGTAAGCTGCAGTTTTACGATATTCCGCGAGGGGTACATGGGAACCCTGACCACTAAGGGATCCGGCCAGTCGTAAGTCGCGTCCAAGAGGAAGAACATATCCTCCGCAGTGTCATATCCTTCCGGCTCGGTCAGATCGTGCAGGAAATAGCCATTGTTGATCAGCTTTTCCGGAAAATAGAAAGCGCCGTCCTCGTTTGTCACATAAGAGCGGTAAGTGATCCGCTGCGGATAATAGGTATTCAGGATTTGAAGGATTCCCTCCTGATCGTAAAGCTCGAATTCCACATCCGGCTCTTTTATGATGCGGTCGGTCTCTGCATCGACGATCACCACATGGACGGCAGACTTAAGGCCGGCATCCGGGTCGTCTCCCGGTCCCTCGCCCTGGCCCTCTCCGCCGCCTTCTCCTCCACCGGCCCCGGCCGAGCCCTCAATCACCTCCGGTGTCGGCGTGGGCGACAGCGTGGGCGTGGGAGAGATTGTCGGGGTAATGGTAATGGATGGCAGCGGTTCCAAAGTCGGGTTGCTGCCGCTGTCTTCTCCCTCCCCTCCGCCAACATCCCATACAATGATGGTTGGCGTCGGGTAGCCGCCGCCTTCCTCATTATTGTTTTCGCCATACGCGTAGGTGTCGCCGTAATCCGGGTCGATGTGCCGGTACTCCGGAATGTAAACGATATAAAGACCCAAAAGCAATATAACCAGCATGAGGATCAGAAGAAGCGCACTGAACATGTCCGATGCCGGCTGCCAGAAGTTCAGTTCATCATCATTTTTTTTGTGTCTTCGCTTCATAAAACATTTTTCTCCGATATATCCGACATCAGGACCTCTTTTCGCCGATCATCATGCTTTCAAATTCTTCCAGCAATACGGGCTTGGACAGGAAGAAGCCCTGCCCCTCGCTGCAGCCGCATTTCCGCAGCATGCCCAGCTGTTCCATGTTTTCAATGCCTTCCACGGACAGACCATACTGGAGCTTCCTGGCCTGGTCGAAGACATCGGCGAGAGCCGCCTGGTTCTGCGAACCGCTAAAGCGCCGGAGATCCAGCTTCAGGCTGTCAGCGCCGAAGTTTTCTATGGAATTAATGGCAATATAGTTCCCATCAAAGCCGTCCATGATAACGCGGAAGCCGTTATGCCTTAATTTTTCTTCCGTCTCAATGACGGCATGGCCGGACTGGAGATAGGCGTTTTCAGCAATTTCTATATCAAGGCTGCGCGGCGGAATGCGGTATTTTTTGACCATATCAATAAAGAAATCTGCTACCTCCATTGCCAGAATATCCGTCTTTGTCACGTTCACGGACAGGGGAACCGGCCTCTGGCCGGCATCGATCCAGCGGCGGATGGTGGCACAGACAGCCTCCCAGATATACTGGTCAAGCCTTGTGATATAGCCGTTGCTTTCCAGCACCGGGATAAAAACACCGGGAGAGAGCATACCCAGTTTGGGATGCTTCCAGCGCACCAGAGCCTCGCCGCCGATCAGAACCCTGGAATTGATATCATACCGGGGTTGCAGGATAAAGACAAACTCCTTGTCCCGGAGGCCCTGGAGGATCTGAGGCATAAGGATCTGCTCGTTGCCGGTATGAGCGCTGCCGGCAGCGGCTCCGCCGCCTCCGGCCAGGGAAAAACCGGTATTCTTGGGCAGGCGCTCTAAGAGCTCCATGATCTTTCTCATCTCTCGCCGTTCGCGATAGCGTACCTGTTCGTCAATAGCGGGGATCACGTGCTTGTGGAATTCGTCGATAAAGAGACTCATGTTGCGCATCATCACATTCCAGGCGATCCGGTACATAATATTGAAAAGCAGGGACAGGATAACGCCGGAAATGGACGTATAGAAAGCCACCTGTATACCACTAAGCAGCGTCTGGACGCTTGAGAGGGCAGCGTTGACAGTTGAAAAGCCGATCCCGCGGATACCAACGATAAGGCCGATAAAAGTGCCCAGAATGCCAAGACCGGTGAGCGTTCCTGGAATCTGCATGACCACGCTCTGCCAGCTGTGGTTGGCCAGAATGTCTTCGTTTATATAGTCCTCAATGTCGCACAGGACCTGCCCGCTCTCCCTCTGGCTCTGAACCTTTTCCTGGTATTCCCGGAATATGTTGTCCATGGTGCCCTGATGAAAAAACTCCTCAATCTGAACCATAACCGCCCATGTAGAGCTGGTCTGGACTTCCATGGCACGGTCTATATTTTCAAGCCCTCTCTCAAATCCCCTGTAATACTGGATCACAGGGACAACGCCAAAAACCACGCCTGCAAATATGATAAGCTCCATCAAGATGATGAAAACCGTTGATATCTGATCCGGTGCATACGCCGTCAAGGCAATGCCTCCGATAAGAATAAAAATAACCAAAATATAAATCAATCGGCGCATGTATTTCTCCGGGGCGAAACACCCTTTTTCTCTATTATAGAATTCTGTAACTAATTAATTATATAACAATCCTCTGTGTTAGGCAACCTTCATTTTCATGTCGTCTTCTTTTTTATTCGTATAATTATGGTGATAAATCCGCCTTACTTTTCATAAGCGAAAAGCCGGCATATTTTCCGTTTTTCAGAAAATGTGCCGGCGCAGTAGATTTTTTACATGATTTTTGATATGAAGAAATTCCACCTGTACGGTTGGAGCATCTTTAGATGCTCCAACCTCAACCTCCAAAATTCGCAAACCCGCGCTTACGCGCTCTACCGTCTGCTATCGCAGACTCTGTTTGCTCATTTAGGAGGTAGGTTGCTCGTATAATAGCGGTTTTAATTGCGATTTCATCGCATTAAAACCGCTATTATACGGCAACCGTACAAGTGAAAAAATTATTCGTCCCGCTCGTCTGGCCGTTCGAAGCCGGAGGTTGTGGATACGGCGGATATGATGGCGACCAGCACGGCTATAAGGGCCATGGCCGCGAATGCGCAGACTCCTGTTATTACGGCAAGTTCCATTGCTATTCATCCTCCTGTCATACTTTTTGCAAAGCATCTGGGTACCGCTGTACGGGTACCGGATCTGTTTCTATTTTACAACAGGACGGGCCAAAAAGGCAAGAAAAATGTTCAAAGGTTTTCCTTTTCCTTAAGAAGTTTTCGGACATAAGCACCCAGCGGGCCGTGCAATAAGGCCTGGGCATAGGGGAGGTCCGGGGGGATTTCCGGCTGTAGGGCGGGGGAGAGCCGTGTTATGCGCGCGGCAAGCGCATGGCGTCCCATTTTTTCGAGGAGAGAGTCGAACTCCCGCAGCTTTTCCTGGGAGACGCGGTCTTTCAGGACCGGCATGTAAATATAGTCGCACTCTTCCAGGATATCCGGCAGGCCGTCGATCTCGCAGCCGATATCCAGGATGAGGACACCGTAGGCGGTTTCCCGCGTGATCACGGCTATGAATTTTTTCCAGTCCTCGTAGAGGGCTTCGCAGAGATCCCAGGGCAGGCGCACGCCGGGGAGGATGTCGAGGCGGCCCAGGGCGTGCGCTATACTGTTGATCTGGTGGATGAGGCCCTTTTTTTCCTCCCGGATGTCGTACAGGATATCCCCAAGGCTTCCGGAAAAATCGACGCCCAGGAGGGATGAAAGGCCCGGGAAGGGGTCCAGGTTAACATAGAGGGCCGGCTTTTCCTCTGCCAGGAGAAGCCCCAGCGTCAGGGCGATGGAGGTTTTCAGGCAGCGGCGGATGGGCGAGTAGACCGCGTAAACCTGCGTTTCTTTTTTCAGGACCGGATAGGCCGCTGCTCCTTCCCCCGGCGCATCCACATAAATGCCCATCACATCCCGGAGAAGCGCCCCGGCTGCCTGGTACTTGTACACAGAAGGGTACTCCCCCGGCGTGGGCGATGCCATGCCCTCGGACAGCAGGATAGTCCTGCCGGTCCTCAGCGTCATGACCTCCCGCCTGAACGTCCGCTCCGCGATCAGCAGGAGCTCTATGGAGTGCTCCTTTTCATAGGCCATCAGATTTTCCACAGATGTAAAGGCCTGGATGTCAAAGGGAACATTGCTCCGGTTGGACAGATAGTCGGCCAGGCGGAGAAGATACGTCTCTTCCTGGTCGCAGATGGCAAATATATTCTTTTTCATGGTGTTTATTTGTGGTATAGTCTTGATATTATCACAATTTTCGAGCGAGTCGGCGCACAGATATGCTCCAGCCGCGCAGATGAAGTGGCCCGTATGGCTGCCTGTTATACTAGTTACACTCAATAATTGCCGAAGGCAATTGTTTAGTGTAACTGCATATACCGCGGTGCAAGCTTTAAAGCGGCAGTTATACTAGTTACACTTAATAGTTGCCAAAGGCAACTATTCTAGTGTAACTGCATATACCGCGGCACGGAATTTAAAACGGCAGTCAAATTCGTTCGCGAGTATAAATTCAATCGCGAGTATAAAAGAATGATATCAGATAGATCACAGCCGATATCAAAACCGGCACCGACAGATGCACGCTTTCTTTTCCAAAGCTGAAATTTTCGCTGTATGGAGATATTTTTCGGTTTTTCAGGCATCCGTAAAGATAATGAATGAAGACGTGAAAACGCTCCCGGCCGTTTCGGCGGGTGAGCAGAAGAAAGGCGCTGATGACGGCGCCGATAAGAAAAGACAGGGCCATCAGGCCCGGGATATCCTTTTTCCCGGCTATGGCTCCCAGAACGCACAGGAGCTTGACATCCCCCGCTCCCATCATCCTTAAGGCAAACAGGGGAAAGAGGCACAAAAACGGTATGGCCGCCCCCAAAAGCCCCTGATACACGCCCGCCCTCCCCCAAAGGGCAAACCGTGCCAGAAGAGCCGCTAAAAAAAGCGACAGCAACCACCGGTTGGCTATCCTGTGCGTCCGCAGATCCGTATAAGAAGCCCCAGCCGACGCCAGGACCGCCAACACGGGGCAGACAAACGTCACCGCATTATTCATAGGCACTCCTTTACAGGGAAAGCCTGTCCGGTATCCGTTATGCTCTGTTCATTATTCGCTGACATTATACCAGCCGCAGCGGGGAATGTCTACAGGTTTCTTCCCACTCCTATTGTTTCGAAGGGCAAGCTGTGATATGATTTATGCTCGTGGGCAGAGCCATTCTGTGGCAAAAGATCATGCCCGCGAGTATAGAAAGGACATCCATGGAAACGACCATTAAACAGATTGAAGATATGTCCCTCAACGCCTGGCCCTCGCACAAGATGGAGCTTTATGACGGATGGATCATCCGCTTTTCCTATTTTTACACCCACCGGACCAACAGCGTCGAGCAGTTCGGCCAGTCGACCCTGCCCCTCCGCGAAAAGATCCCCTACTGCGAGGAGGTCTACAGACGGCTGGGCTCTCCGGCCATTTTTAAGATAAGCCCCCTTGTCTCCCCGAATTTCGATTTTCTTCTGGAAAACCGGGGCTACCACATTGAGCATGCGACAAATGTGATGACAGCCTCCCTCGAGGAGCCTTTTCTCTGCGCTCCTGACAGCGATGCCGTCACATTTTCCGACAGCATTTCCGCCTCCTGGATCGAGGGCCTGTTCAGCCTGAAAAATACCACGGATGTCCGGCACCGCTCTGTTGTACCTTCCATGTACCGGGCCATCATGAAAGAGACCATCAGCGCCTGTGTCCTCTCCGGCGGGGAGATCGTCGCCACCGGCCTTGGCATTTTAGACCGGGACTATATCGGCATTTATGCCATCCATGTGCGGGAGGACTTCCGCCGCATGGGCCTTGCCCGCCAGATCGTTACGGGGCTTTTAAAGAAAGGGCGCGAAAAAGGGGCGGCCAAAGCCTACCTGCAGGTTGTGCAGGGAAACATGGCCGCCCAGAAGCTTTACGAATCGCTTGGGTTCCGAGTGATATACGATTATTTCTTCCGGGTTAAATAATTTCCGGATTATACTAGTTACACTTAATAATTGCCGCAGGCAATTATTTTAGTGTAACTGCA
>CAMNNO010000011.1 GCA_946545475.1 uncultured Blautia sp. | reverse complement strand
AGGGGGGCTTTAGGGCGGTTCTAGCGAAGACGAGATCCAGTCCCTACGGAGACTTGGGCGCGAAGGCTTTCCTGAGCGTCCTAGTCGTAGTTGGGACTTAGCTCGGCTGAGCGGGCCCTTGTCCCCCCTGACATGCCATTACCCGATGCCGGCCGTCCGGAGCGGCACAAAGCCTATATTGCCGGGTTTCCCGTCCGGAGCGGCACAAAGCCTATATTGCTGGTTTCCCGTCCGGAGCGGCGCAAAGCCTATATTGCTGGTTTCCTGTCCGGAGCGGCGCAAAGCCTATATTGCTGGTTTCCTGTCCGGAGCGGCGCAAAGCCTATATTATCTTCCGGAGAGGTACGATGTGACCTGCAGGTCCATATTGTTTTGCATTGTAATTGTTATGGCTCCGTCGCGGCTGGTCAGGTAGGGGGTGATGTTGTGGGAGGTCAGGCGGTGCAGGGTTTCTTTGTGGGGATGGCCGTAAAGGCTGTTTTCCTGGACGGAGATGACGCAGATCTCGGGGCTTGCCGTGTCCAGGAAGGCGTTGCAGGTGGAGGTCCGGGAGCCGTGGTGGGCGACTTTCAGGAAGGTAATATCCGGAAGGAGGGGAAGAAGCTTTTTCTCTGTCGCTTCCCCGATGTCGCCGGTAAAAAGGCCCTTGAATGGGCCGTAGGAGAGCAGAAACACCAGGCCGTCCTCATTGGGATCATGGCCGGCTGCCCCATCGCCCGGAGAGAGGACGGTAAAGGTTGCCTCTTGGCAGGTAAAACCGTCCCCTTTTTGCGCGGCCAGGACTTTGATCCCTGCCGATACCGCGGCGCTGACCAGATCTTCGTAAGCGGCCGGAGGGTCCGACCAGGCGGGGAGGATGAGATAGTCCGCGCGAAGGGATGTCAGCCTCTTTTCGATCATCTGTAAAAGCTCCAGTATCCCATTAATATGGTCCATATCCGTGTGCGAGACAAAAATGGCGTCCAGGTGTGAGATTCCCTGGTTATAGCAGTAGGGGAGTATCCGGTTATAGCCCACGTTCTTTTTGCTGGTGCTGCCGCCGTCGACCAGGAATGCCCCGCCGCCGGGGACCGTGATAAGGGCGCAGTCCCCCTGGCCCACAGACAGGCAGGTGACAGAAAAAGCCTTTTGCGGGCGGTAAAAAATGACCGCTGTGAGGAGCAAAAAGAAGGCCGGCAAAACCGCGGAAAGCTTTCTGCCTTGAAGGCGGCGGCTTTTCTTTTCTGTCCGAAGATACACGGCTAGGGCTGCCAGCAGGCTATAATAAAGGATGACCTGGACTTTTGAGGGTTCCCCTGTGATCAGGTTTCCAAAGGGAAGGTAAAGGGAGGCGCGGCCAAGGAAAGCGTAAAGGGCCAGAAGGCACCTTCCTGGCAGGGCGGCAATTTTTCCGGCCGGAATAAGCCAGCTTCCCAGGGCAGCCGTCCCCAGCGCCGACAAAAGAAGCCCGGCCGATGTGGGCAGGACAAGCAGGTTAAGCGCAAGTCCCGCCAGGGAGACCTGCCCGTAGGCCGTCATCTGTATCGGGAGAAGAAACAGCTGGACAGATAATGACGCTATCACAGGCTGACATGCCTTTTTTCTTCTCAGGGGTTCGTCCTTAAGCAGCCGGTTCAGGGCGGGATTAAGGGCTCCCACACCGGCTATCGCCCCAAAGGACAGGAGAAATCCGCTGTCCCACAGATATTCCGGGGATTCCAGCAGGATCAGGATGGCGGCCAGGGAGGCGGCCGATAGCAGGTCATATGTCCGTCCCAGAACATCCGCCTGCAGGGCGATCAGAAACATCAGGCAGGCGCGTACCGTGGACACCCGTCCGCCCGTAAAAAGCCCATAGAAAACGACAAAAACGCTTGCCATAAGGTTGGCCGCTCCCCTTGGGCAGCCGGCTTTTCGGAAAAGCTTTAGAAGGCCCATGCCAAGAATGGATATATGGAGCCCGGAGATCGACAGGATGTGGACAATGCCCGCCATCTGGTAGAGCTGCCGCGTGTCTTTGCTTAAGGTACTTCTCTGACCAAGCAGAACGGCTGAAAAAATTCCGGCATCCTCCCCGGCGCAGGCATCAAAAACCTCTGTCAGATAGTCTCTCAGACGGCGCATGCCTTCCGCTATGGCGCTGTAGTTGCGGGACTGGCTGATCACCCGGGCTTTATCCAGCTCCGAATAAATATGGCGACAGGCATAATAGTGGCGCATGTCCGCCTCGCCGGGGTTTTCCGGGCCTTTTATGGGGCCGGGCTCTCCCTCCAGGATAACATAGGAGCCTATGGGGATATCGCACGGCGCGCTGACATAGGCCGCGACCTTTCCCGGAAATATGCCTGGAAAGCTCCCGCCTCCCTGGCTTTCGCCATCCGCTCCTTCGTCAAAATATGATTCTTTGTTTAAATGTGATTCTTGGCTGAAATAAGATTTGTGGCTGATCGCATTGAAGTAAGATTTTTTGAAGTAAGATTTTTTATTGAAATATATTTTTTTATCGAACTCCGAAGTGAGAATATCCGGATATGGGCTTTGATCTGTCTTTTGAGAAAGCAAAGGATGCTGTGAGAGACACACGGTCCGGTCAAGGATGAGCTGGCAGGTATTTCCCATCGGCGTGATGTCTTCTACCCGCCCGCACAGGCGCACTTCCTGCCCTGCCGGCATGGCGGAAAGCCAGGTGGCGGCCTCCCCGTTCCACAGGAAGGAGAGGCCGCATGCTCTGGCGAGATGTATCACCGTCATAAGACAAAGGCACGAGAGCAGAAGGGGCCGGCAGAGCAGAGGCGAGAGGACCCGCATCATTCCGGCACTCCTTCACGGCTTTCCTCCGCTCCGGCGCTCCCGCTCTCCTCCGGGATAGGCAGGCTCTCCGGTGGCGGCAGGCTTATGTCTTCATTCGCGGGGGGCGCCGCCTGAAAAGCCGAGGAGACCGCCGCATCACTTCCGGCGGCTTCTTCCCCGCTTTCCGGCAGCCCTGCGCCCTCCGGGGCATCGTCCGTATTTTCCTCTGTCCCCTCCGGGGACGCTGCCTCTTCCTCAAGGCTCTCTGCCGGGAAAAAGTCCGCGTTCCAGCGGAAATACCGGTAAAGGTTGACCGCGTTCCGGAAGGTTATCTCCTCCCTGCGGTCCACCATGATCTGCACCAGCTTGGCGCCGGTAGCGGACAGGAGCGTATCGACAACGGAGGAGATGACCACCGATGGCTGTACGCCCTCGATCGCATCGTTCAGAAAAGCGGTGTTGTAGTTCAGATAACAGATGTCGTTTGACTGCGTGATCCCATGCAGGACGGCGGAATCGGGGATCGTGGGGTAATGCCCTTCTTCAAGCGGGCCCTTAGCCAGCTGCTCCAAGGCCACCCGGGCTTTGGGAATGCTGCACCGATAGAGGATATGCCTTTCCTCCGGCAAAAGGAGCGTTCCCGTGCTGTCCGTAAAATACAGGGTGAAGGATTCATACCGGTAAGCTTCCCGGTCGGAATCCGGAAGCTCTAAAAAATCTTCCCCTGAAAGGACCCCTACCGGAACTCCACGGCTGCTGGAGAGGGGTTCGTTCTCCACATATATGCTTATGGCGGAAATGCCGGGAACCTGGGTAAAGGTCCGAAGCAGCCCCAGGCGTACCAGGATCTCCCTTTCCGGCCTCATCTCACGGTAAAGGCTGTTGAAATGAAGATACAGGATGCCGTCCAACACTTCATAGGACGTGATATCCACGCCCTCGGGCAGCAGGGCCTTAAGCCCGCCCTGCTCGCTGCGATTGCTCAAATGCAGAAAGAGCTCGGGAAGAATATCCTCCCTGGCTGTCCCGGCAGGCACGTAGGATGCGCTTTTCAGCTCGTCTTCGCCGCTGCTCAGATAGTAAAGATTGACGGAGGCTTCGGCTGATGCGAAGGCTTCCTGCGGCCGGCACCAGAATACGGCTCCCAGAAGAAGCAAAAGCAGCCACCTTCCCGGGGGCCATGCCTTATCAGAAAATAAAAGCTTGATATCAGAAAATAAAAACTTCATGGATCTTAAACCTTTTGCTACAGTTCCTAAGATTCATTGGTATAGAACAGAGGTATCCTCACGGTGAAGACGGCCCCCTGCCCTTCCTCGCTTTCCACCCGGATGATGCCGTGGTGCATGGCGACCGCGCTCCTGGTGATGGAAAGACCAAGGCCGGTGCCGCCGATCTCACGGGAGTGGGATTTGTCCACCCGGTAAAAGCGCTCAAAGATCTTTTCCAGGGATTCTTTCGGGATCCCCATGCCGGAATCCGTTACCGTCACAAAGAAATCGTCGTGGTCGGCATCCAGCGTCACCCTCACCCATCCCTCATCCACGTTATACTTGACGCCGTTTTCCACAAGGTTGGTGATCGCCAGGGTAAATTTCACCTCGTCGACATCCGCATCCACCTGGGTTTTGGCGTCAAAAAATATTTCGATATTGTGGACATTGGCAATGGGGCGGACGCGCTTGATGATGACTTCCAGAAGATGGTTGATATTCATGTGGACGATGTGAAGATCCGACGCGTTTTTGTCCAGCTTGACCAGGGCCAGAAGATCCGTGATAATGCTGTTCTCCCTGTCGATCTCCTGGGTGATATCCTGAAGAAACTCCTTATACAGCTCGGCAGGAACATCTTCCTGCCCGAGAAGCGAATCCGCCAGAACCTTCATGGAGGTCATGGGCGTTTTAAGCTCGTGGGAAACGTTCGAGACAAACTCCTGGCGGGAGTCGTCCAGGACCTTCATGCGGCGCAGGATCTTGTTGAAGGCGTCGATGATAAGGGCCGTTTCAGTGTAGTCCTGGACCGGCAGGGCCTCATACTGATAGCCGTCCGTCAGGTCCTCGATGGACTTGGTTACGCGCGAGAAGGGCTTGACCAGAATTTTTGAGAGAAAAAAGCTGCCTGTCGCCGAGAGCAGCATGATGATGGCCAAGATGAAGAGGCTTCGCTGTTCCATTTCCCAGATGGTCGCGCGGATCTCCGCCGTGGAGACGTTGATCAGCAGCGCGCCCTGGAGCCCGGTGACATCCGGGCTCTTGATGGCGACAGCCATTTGGATAAATTCGCCCTCCCGGTCGTAGCGGTCGGACGCCTCGCCCCGAAAGCACCGGATCACGCTGGGGGAGACCAGGGTTTTCCCGGTATCGATGTTATAGGTATCCTTGACAATGCGAAAGTCCTTGTCAACGACAAGGATGCGGCCGCCGTAAATATTAGCCAGAAGTTCCAGCTTGCCGTTGGCCGTCTGGGAACTGGTGTCGTAAAGATAGTTTTCCCGGATCAGAAGGCTGGCCAGGATCTCGCAGGACTGGCGGACATTCTGGCTGCGGTTGGCGATCGCGCGTTCCTCATAATTGGAGATCACAGCCCGTGTCGCAAAAATGCACGGAACCAGCCCGACCACCACCAGGATCATAATGATGCGAAAGCGCAGGCTCTTGAAAAAAGAGCTGTTTTTATTCTTTTTCATGCCTGAAAGTAGTACCCCACGCCCCTCTTGGTATGGACATATCTGGGTTCCTTGGGATTCTCCTCGATCTTCTCCCGGAGACGCCGGATGTGCACATCAATGGTGCGCTCCGCGCCGGGGTATTCATAGCCCCATATGATATTGAGAAGGTCCTCCCGGCTGTAAACCTTGTTGGGATTCGTGACCAGAAGCTCAAAGACATCAAACTCCTTTGCGGTAAGATTGATCTCCCGGCCTCCGATAAACAGGCGGCGTCCCTCGGTATCCATGCGCAGGTCGCCCATCTCCAGGATCTTCTGCTTTTCCTTATCCTTTTCATCATGCTCCGCGGCGGAGCGGCGCATGATGGCTTTTATGCGGGCCTTCACTTCAAGGATGTTAAACGGCTTGGTGATATAGTCATCGGCCCCGTATTCCAGTCCCAGGATCTTATCCATATCCTCGCCCTTGGCCGTCAGCATGACAATGGGCACATTGGAAAATTCCCGGATCTGCTGGCACACTTCAAAGCCGTCCATCTTGGGCAGCATCAGATCCAGAAGGATGATATCATATTTTTTGTCTTTCGCCATCTGAAGGCCCTGCTCGCCGTCGTAGGCCGCATCCACCTCCATATCGTCCTGTTCCAGGCTGAAACGGATTCCCTTAACGATAGATTTTTCATCATCTACCACCAATACCTGTTTGCTCATCTGCATCCTCCTCACTTTGCCAGGCGCGGCCTCAGGCCGCCTGGCCCCTTTTTCTCATTCGTTTCCCGCGCCGAATTTTCGCTGCTGCAAGCGGACACATTTCCGCTGAAAATTCGTGCGCATACGATATCTATCCCACGGTTATCTGGCCGCGTATCTTCTCAAGTGTTCCGCCTTTTATCCCGTCAACGTTTGTCAGTTCTTCGATCGAGGCAAAGCGCCCGTTTTTTTCTCTGTAGGCCAGAATGGCCTTTGCCCTCACTTCTCCTATCCCGTTTATCGTACAGAGGGTCTGCAGATCCGCTGTGTTGATATTGACTTTCGATTCCCGGACGGACGCTGTGCCCGGGCTGAACCATAGAGAACCTTCTCCGTCGTCGATCTCTTCAAAAGCCTCCGGCCTTCCTTCCCGCTTTTCAATATCTTCCTGCGTCGGAATGTAGAGCTGGCTGCCATCTGAAAGGAGCCTTGCCTGGTTCACATACCGGAGCGCCGCGTCGGGACGGCTTCCGCCGGCGGCCAGGAGGGCTTCATACACCCGGCTGCCCTCCGGGAGGACATAGACCCCCGGTGCATTCACCGCCCCCTCAACGTCCACATAAATGGACGGCAAAGAGGGCGCCTCCGTTTCCGGAACCGTGTCCGTGCTTGGAAGCTCCTCGCTTTTCAGGCTATCACTTTCCTGATAGTCCTCCGGCCGGATCGTTTCCCTCAAAAATTCATCCCTGCCCCCGGCGCAGCCCGGGATCAGACAGAGTAAGGCCAAAATTAACAGTAGCTGTTTTTTTTTCATCGCGCAAAGTTCCTCATTTTTTCACTATGATCTGCCGCCTTATTTTTCCAGCATTTTACTTTTACATGACAAAAAGAAGACTTTGCTGCTCTTACACACCCTTTTATTTTAACGAAATATTTCAATACTTGCAACACAAAAAATCAATGAGGGTAAAAAAAGAACGATTTCTTTCGGGCGAGCCACATAAGGAAGTATTTTTGCAGATCTCTTTCAATAACATCCTATTCACCATCCTTTCTCCCGTAAAGAGCAGGTTCTTCAGCTACTTTAGACATTGTGTCGATATGGGAAACGCTATAGGCTGCCTGGCTCTGTTGTGCGGTTTTTGCTGCTATCGGAGGCATATATGTGGCGTTAAACACCATATCCAGAATCCATTTGCGGAACGATTCGTTGGCCTGAACCTCACGGTACAGTTCCACGCCGCTGCTCATAGTTGACAAAATAGCATCTCTTGTCGCACGATCGCTCTCCGCTCTGGCATTTTGCATATCCGAATAACGCATTGCGTTCTGATATGTCTCGTCTCTGCTGACGATTTCCGGAAGATCCTGTATTTGCTTACGGATCTTATCCTCGTCCGTCCACTCAATATTGCCAAAAATATTATGGAACTCTTTCAGGATATTGGTTAGCGTATCGAGTTCAGGAACATCGATTCCGATATCTGTGCTGACCGGAATCGGATTGATTTCTCCGTTCTCGTTTTCGAGCCGAATCTGCATAGTCTCTCTGGCTTCAGCGCGATAACTTTCCAAATCGACATCGTCTAACAGACCTTCCGTATAATCCTCCCCCTCCGGCGATGGAAGCTTGGGAATTAACAAGTTCAGGAATATTGCGAGTTTTTCCCATTGCACGCTTCCATATGGCAAGATAGCAGCCAGGAAATTATATGTCCGTGTAAAGCTCTTTGCGCAGGATTTGAATTCGATCTGTTCTTCCATCGTCAATCCTTTATAGACCTCTACACAATGATCCAGGATAGGATCCAGCTGGCCCCTCTCTGCATCGTTCAAATACAGTTCGACAAAACGGTCAACGTCATCTACTGTGTATACCTGAATGGATTCCATTGTATCAATCAGATCATTCAGCTTGTTGACATCTGTTTCCCCTGAAAGGATCGTAGTCTTGTAATAGCGGTCAAATGCCTGCTTGATGATTCCAGGATCATTTACAAAGTCCAGAATAAAGATATCCTTCTTATCCGGATGGCTGCGGTTCAGTCGGGAAAGCGTCTGAACAGCCTTTATATCCGACAGCCCCTTGTCAACGTACATAGTGTGCAGCAGAGGCTCGTCAAAGCCGGTCTGGAACTTATTAGCCACTACCAGAATGCGGTATGGATCTGTCCTGAACGTCTTTTCTATTTTTGCGCTGGGAAAACCGTTTATATCAGCTTCCGTAGCTTGCCGTCCCTGCCATTCTGCAGTACCGGAGAAAGCGACGATCGCCTTGAATGGGCTGTGGCGCTCTTCAAGAAGCTGATTGATCGCCTTGTAGTATTCAACAGCACGTTTGATGGAGCTCGCGACCACCATAGCTCTTGCCTTGCCGCCGACCTTGCCTTTAGCAATCACTTCGCTGTGGAAATGTTCTACCATAATAGCGGCTTTTTCATGGATCGCGTAGCTGTTGGATTCTACGTAATAACGAAGTATCGCCTGGGCTCGGCGCTTATCAAACTTCGGATCATCCTCAACAGTTTTCGCAAGCTTATAATAGCTTTGCACCGGAGTATAGTATTTCAGAACATCCAGGATAAAGCCTTCCTCGATGGCCTGCTTCATGGTATAGACGTAATGAGGCTCCGGCTTGACTGTACCGTCCGCCTGCGGTACTTTTTTGCCAAACATCTCCAGCGTTTTGTTCTTCGGCGTGGCTGTAAAGGCGAAATAGCTGGCATTTTTGACCATTTTTCGGCCTTCAATGATCGTATTGATCTTATCTTCCAGATCGTCTTCATCGTCATAAACATTGCCGGAAAGAACCATATTCATCTTAGCGGACAGACTGCCGTTTTGGCTGGAATGCGCCTCGTCGATCAGGATGGCAAAGTTCCGATCCTTATACTGCGTAGAGATGTCCTCCAGAATGAACTGAAACTTGTGAACGATGGTAATAATGACTTTTTTGCCTTCATCCAGCAGGGTTTTCAGTTCACCGGAGCTCTTTGCCCAGCCGACCGTAGATGACACCTGCATGAACTGGCGGATCGTATTTTTGATCTGCTTATCCAGATTGATACGGTCGGTCACAACGATTACAGTGTCAAATATCTCCCTGCCGGCAGCGCCTTTTAGCCCGACAAGCTGGTGCGCAAGCCAGGCAATGGAGTTTGATTTACCGGAACCGGCAGAGTGCTGGATCAGATACCTGCCGCCAACGCCCTCGTGTTTTGCGTCTGCAAGAAGAGAAGTGACAACCGTAAGCTGATGATAGCGAGGGAAGATCTGTTTATAGCTCTTTACGCCCGTATCTTCATCCACTTCCTCGATTACCTGGGTATAGTTTTCGATGATATTGGAAAGAGTATCCCTTTCCAGAATGTGTTTCCAGAGATAATCTGTCTTAACCCCACTCGGATTGGGCGGATTGCCCGCACCGTCATGATAACCCATGTTAAAGGGCAGAAACCATGACTTGTCTCCCTTCAGCTCGGTACACATCCACACCTCGCTGTCGTCCACAGCAAAGTGAACGATGCAGCGTTTGAACGAAAACAGAGGCTCTGCCGGGCTGCGGTCGTCCTTATATTGCTTGATTGCATCCTTATAATTCTGCTTTGTCAGCTGGTTTTTCAGCTCCATCGTAATGATGGGCAAACCGTTTAGGAATATACAGACGTCCAGTGCAAGGCGTGGATTAAACTTGGAATACTGCAGCTGCCGTGTGACGCTGAAAACATTCTTTTCATATAACGCCGCGGCGTCGGGATTCTCCGCAGACGGACGCACATAAAACAAATCCAGCTTCAGGTGTTTGTAACGCAAGCCTTTGCGAAGCAGTTCGATCACGCCGTCCGATTTCAACTTTTTATCCAGCTGTTTGAAGAAGCGCTCTTTCTCCAGATCACTTTCCAGAATGCGCAGCTCAGCCAGCTTATCCGGCTGGGTCTCCTGCAGAAAGCGAAACAGACGTCCTTCATCAACGGTATAATCCTTATTATATTCGGTCGTTATGCCCTGCTCATACCCTGCGTTGTTGACAAGGCTGTTCACGATCAGGAGCTCAAATCCATTTTCTCTCGTATTACTCGGCATCCGCGTCCACCTCCTCATCTGTCATATTGTCGGTGATATCTTCCGATGTATAATCAGGGATCACGATCCCACGCACATCCATCTGACCGGTGACTACATCTGAGATCAGACGGGTGCGATATTCTTTCAAGAGTTCTATCTGTTTTGAAATCTTTGTAATAGCAACATTGAGCGCGGCACTTTTTTCTTCGATGTATCGAAGTATTGTGGTTTGCTCCTCAATATTCGGAAGGCACACAGGAATTGCCCCCAGATCTTCTGTATAAAGTCTCCAAAAGCCTTCTACTATCCCGCGTACACGTATCCGTAATTCTTTACGACAATCAATGGATTTAAGTAAATACTCTGCATACTTTGGTACAATAAGAGCATGATCCAAACGCAAAACAGTATAGTCTGGGCTGACAATTCCAAAAATAGGTGCAAGTGCAAATACCCCCAGATGAGCTTTGAGCCGATTTAGTACAAGATCATCCTTCTCACATAGCTTAGCCCCTGCATAAGATTCAGATAAAAGAGGTCTGCCTATGTTTTCCTCGTCTGTAACAAGCCCTAGCTTTTGGCTCATAGATAGATGTGGTTCTTTCCCTTCGGCAGAGCGGACATTGATTTCTTGGAAAAAGTTCTTCATCCGCATCTGCTTCCACGTTACCGGAACCAAGCCCATCCAGGAAGCTTTTGTTTCCTTCCTTTCTGCCTGTGGATCTATCCCATGAACTACCGCATCATTGATAATTGTTTGCTTTTGTTCTTCTAACAGTTTTATCTCGCGCTGATACCCTTGAATCAGCTTGTTGATTTTGGAAGTCTGCCAGTCCAGATAGCGCACAATCTGGTCCTGCTCCTCACGGGATGGGACAACAATCTTAAGGTTCAATAAAGCCTGGGCCGAAAGGGTCTGACGAACACCTGCACCTAATCCGTTAAACACCTGACGCAGCCACCAATCATGATATTGATAGTAATAATATCGAATATTTACTGGCTCCCTCGCCGAAAAGCGAATATATGCCGAGCTCATGATACCGCGTTCTAATACAACTCCAACACGGCTAGTTGAAATGTTTTCAAGATCAATAAGCTTAAATGCCAGATCGTTAGGTTCAAATATCTGATAGGTAGCATAATCAGCTGGGGCAAGCCCCATTGGGTTTTCTCTGCTATTATGTACGACTCCGCGAAGAGTTAACGAGAGAATATTCTTTTCTTTGTTTCCTTCGTTCTTCTCTTTTGGATTGTCAAAAATCCTTTTTGCGCGCCAGAATTGCCAGTGTTCTGGAATCATAGGCGTCCATTGCTGATCAGTTGATTTATAAGATGCGTACCTCATCCTCAGCCTCCTATAATCTCATCCAGAAGGCCATCGGTCTCCACTTCGATAGCGCGGATATCCGCCGTGATCTCTTCGAGCGTTCGCAGCTGCACCGGCTGATAAAAATACTTGGTGAAAGAAAGCTCGTAGCCGACTTTTTCTGTGCCGGGCTTTATATAGGCCAACGGAGCATAAGGCTTCACCTCGTTTTCGATGAACGCCTCAATGCCACCCTCATAGCTGAATGGGATCTGTTCCTTATCGGTATTCGGTTTAACTGGTTTGCCTTTCTTATCGACGATAGGCTGGCCGTTGTCATCCAACTGCAGTGTATAGACCGGCACTTCCCAATAGCCGAACTCACTGTTGGCGAAGACTTTACTGTATTTGGGATCGGCTTCGTCAAAAGCTGTATAAAGTTCCAAAATCTGTCTGCGGATCTCTTCGGTGACTTCGCAGTTCTTTTCTCCCAGATTCTTTCGGAGCGGTTTCTTGAAAGATGTGGCATCGATCAGTTGAACCTTGCCCTTGCGCCGATCTCCCTTCTTGTTTGTAAGCACCCAAAGATACGTCCCGATGCCAGTGTTGTAGAACATCTTTTCCGGCAGCGCGACGATACATTCCAGCAGATCCTGCTCGATAATATATTGACGCAGATTGGATGGACCCTGTCCGGCCTTGCCGGTGAACAGAGACGATCCGTTATGGACTTCCACGATACGGGTGCCGAGTTTGGTATCTCGTTTCATTTTGCTGATATTGTTAGCCAGGAACAGCATCTGTGGATCGCCGATATCGGGAATCAGAGAGAAGTTCTGTCCCTTATAGCTGACCACAAAGCGGCTGTCTGCGATATCTTCTTTCTTGATATCTCCCCAAGCCTTCAGGTCGGTTTTCCAGGGCGTTCCGAACGGTGGGTTGGAAAGGCAGAAATCAAATGTCTCTCCGGCAAAACCGTCATTGGAGATGGTAGACCCGAAATAGATGTTATTGGACTGACTGCCCTCTCCCTTGACCAGCATATCGCTCTTGGCGATGGCATAAGTTTCATCGGCGTTTTCCTGACCGTACAGGTGTATGGATACCTTCTTACCATATTCTTTAGCAATTTCACGAATACGCTGCTCTGCAACCGTAAGCATACCGCCGGTGCCGCAGGCTCCGTCATAAATGCGGTAAGTAGTATCCTGAATCTGATCCTTGACCGGAACAAAGGCCAAATCTGTAATCAGCTCCACGATATCACGGGGCGTGAAGTGACGCCCGGCATCAGTGATATTCGTTTCCTCATTAAACTTACGGATCACTTCTTCAAAAACCGTTCCCATCGTATGATTATCCAACGCCGGAAGCGTAACTCCCGCTGCGTTTGTAACGGGCCGGGATGAGAGATTGACGTACGGATCTGTAAATTTGCTGATCAGAAGGCCGAGAATATCGTGCTCCGAAAGCTTATCAATTTGATTCCGAAACTCGAACTTCTTAATGATATCCTGCACGTTCTGTGAGAATCCGTCCAAATAGAGGATGAAATCCGCCTTCAACTGTTGCTGGTTGGTGCGGGATTTTAGATCCGATAAGACATAGGGAGAACTGTTGCAGAACGCTTCTCCCGCAATGGAACACAAAGCCTCATCCTGGTCCGTGATCCCAGCAGCGTCCAACTGCTTCTTCATAAACAGTACAGCCTGCTTGGTAGGCTCAAGAACCGCATCAAATCGACGCAAAACGATCATGGGCAGGATGATCTTGCGATAATCACCAACATCGTATACATCGACGAGACAATCATTGGCAATGCCAAAGATAAAGGACACAAGCTGCCCGAAATTTGTTTTATCCATTATCCTCGCCTCCTTCCTCCGTCAATTCCAGAATATCTGAAAAATCGCAATGGAGCGCATTGCAGATCTTGACAAGAATCTCTGTATTCACATTCTCGTTTTTTCCCAGTTTGGCAAGAGCTCCTGTGCTGATCTTGGCATCTTTGCGCATCTGAGTTTTAGTCATATCTTTATCAATCAAGAGTTTCCACAGTTTTTTATAGGATACAGCCATGTTGTATACCTCCGTTTCGGAATCGCTGATTCGATAATCGAATATTTGATTTTATTATGGCATATCTGCTTTGAAAAATAAACAGTTAGATTTTTGCGAACAAATCTCTTGACAAGTGATTAGGGGGAGGTGTATACTGCAATTGTTAGAAAGTCGCGAACGTGCGAATATCTAACTTAAGGAGGAAAGGAGCACTACCATGGAGGAAACAAGAACTTTTGGCAGTTATGTCAGAGAAAAGAGGCTGGCAGCAAAGGTGAATCTCCGCAAGCTTGCAGAAATACTGAACATTGCTCCGGCCTATATGAGCGACATTGAAAATGACCACCGTTACCCGCCGGAGAAAGAAAAAATTTATCAGATTGCTGAAGCGTTGCATTTGACGCAGGAAGAGACCGACTATCTCTTTGATCTGGCAGCCGGGAACAAAAAAAATTCCGTTTCACCGGACATTGCAGACTATATTATGGCGCAGGATAAATCCCGTGTCGCGCTTCGACTCGCCCGCGACTCAGGCGCCGGAGAGAAAGAATGGGAAAAAATTATTCGGATACTGGAAGAAAGTAAGAAGGACTGAAGGTGAGCGCCATTGATATACCATCGTTATTCCAACACACAGCTTGAAGCCTTCGCCGATGATCTGAATCGGCGCTATGATGCCAGCAGATTGACAAAGCCTTTGCAGGTTGATGTCTATGACATCGTTGATCTGCTTGGAGCAAGGCTTGCCTTTGAGTATCTATCACCAGATCGGACATACCTTGGCGCTACAGTCTTCCGTACAGGAACGCTATATGTTTGGCCGGGAAATCCGTATACTAAAGACATGAAACCAACAGAAAAGCTGTTTTACGGTGGTACGATCATAATTGACCGGGACTTAAATGAAAGTCACAGTGAACAGGACAAGTTTGCCGAAAACTTTACTGTCTCACATGAGTGCTTTCATTTCGACAAACACCAGGCATCTTTTAAGCACAGTGGTCATATGTCACGGTCATTCAATGGGTATGGTCAAAAACAAGCTGACAAGAAAGATGCCCTCTTCTGGATCGAACACCAGGCTAACTATGCCGCAGCTGCATTCCTAATGCCGGCTGAAGCCGTCGAACAAGGCGCGAAGCAGATTTTAAAATATAAAGGTCGAGCACTTCCATTTGGATATGGCATCAAGGATGATATCAGAGAACTCGGCCGAAGGTTCGGCGTAAATTACTCTCCCATGTCATACCGACTGCAAACACTGGGTATACTGGACGGTGATTTCACCCCTTATATCTGAATAAACTAGCTGCTTGCAAATAAGCTGCCCTGACATGCTATATTGCAGAGCTTCCAATAACGGCATTAGCCGGAAAATAGGAGGTTTTGTAATGAATTTATGTCAAGTGCCAATCGGTTTAATCACATTTCTCTTAAGAGGAGGTGGTTACTGATGGGAAGCGGAAAAAGCGGATTGTACATCGGAGCTACTTCAAGCTCTGCCTTTCCTGGCAGTAAGGATTATATGCAAGCAGGAGATCCTTTCAGCCGATACATAAAAGGCCGGAAAGATGTAGATGCAAACGGGTTCTACGACATTATTGCTCATGGCACTGCTAATACAATGATCATTGAACAAAATGGAGTACGCATTGAGATAGATCATCGGACTGCAGCGCGGCTGTTCAGGCAGGACAAAAATTATCCAGGGAAATCGATACGTCTTCTATCATGCAATACCGGAGCATCAAATGCTGGATTTGCTCAGAATCTTGCAAATAAACTCGGTGTAATTGTTGAAGCTCCGACCAAGATGGTCTGGGCCTATCCTAGTGGACATTACATCGTAGCAGCGCCAACTAAAGATGGGAAACGCCCAGATTTAACCAAACGCGGCAAGTTTATCAAGTTCTACCCGGGAGGTAAAAAGAAATGAACGAGAAGATTATTTGTGAAAAATGCGGTGCTAAAATGATTGACCGCAGTGAAGGAGGTTCCATCTTCGTCGAATGTCCGAACTGTGGCTGGGGGTGGGCTACCACGACCCATGACGCAAGCATGGACGATAAAACTGAATATGAAATCTGGTTGCGCCCCGGCAATTCGCAATCAGCGGAGATTCTTCATCTGATTGCAGATATTGCCAATGTAAACTTTCTTCAGGCAAAGAAAATGCTGAATAATCAGGAACCCGTAATGCTTTGTAAGGCTTGTAACGAAGCGGCAGCGTCTTTGAGCAAGGTTCAAAAGATTCAGATCATTGCTGGAAGCCTGAAAAAGGCAAACGTTGAATTCTTCATCACCCCGGATTTCAAGTACGAAATCTGAGAGACAAAGACAAAACAACAGATTATCGGAGAATGCATTGCCATTCCCAATAATTTGGACGTAGTGTTAGAAAATTGCGAATTTCTAACAAGGAGGTTGGTGCCATGCCGACAACAGAATATACATATCGATGTCCGAAGAAATGTCCCATAGGGAAACATTGCTTCATCATTAAGGTCTCAGAGCAAATCAAGGAACCTATAACAGTTCTTCAAAAATGCCCTGAAAAGAAAACTGATATTCACGTTGTTATAGGAGGACCACAACCTCCTTGACTAAGTTATCACAAACAAATACTGCTTACTTGCAAATAAGCCGCTTAGACGTGCTAAATTGCAGATCCGACCCCAAACTTTTCTATCGGTTTGATCTGTGCACGTGTAGGCGTTTTTTCATGTTCTCAAATCTTTTTTTGATAGCGCACAAGGAGGGCGCAAAAAATGAAAAAATACAAGGCTATTATTGATGACGGGTGCAATCCTGAATTAGTTGCTGGAGCTGAATTTGATCTTCCTATGGGCATACCTATCATCAAAGCTCCTTCCAAGATCATCATCCCACCGGGGATCACGCCATTCTCTATGAGAGACAGAGCGCCGAGCCAGGCTGACGCAATCGGATTCTATGAGATGGACGTTAATTTTTCGGAAGTTCTGAGGCACCCAGAGGCGTTCATCGATGATTTCGGTCGTTTTGCGATAATGATCAGCCCAGATTGTTCGCTGTACCGCGACGCGCCTTTGCCTGTACAGTTAATTAATGTATACAGAAACAGAGGAATCGGGAGTTACTATCAGCGTCGTGGCCAATATGTCATACCGCAGATTAGATGGGGTAACGAATACACCTATACAACCAAATACTTTTCTGAGAAAATCGCATTCTTGGGGGCCGAAAAGCACAGTATTGTGGCAGTAGGGACCTATGGATGTATTGACGGAAAAGAAAACAAATATCACTTCGAAGCTGGCCTTGAAGCCATGATGGACACCCTAGAACCGATTGTGGTTCTCGTCTACGGTTCCATGTCGGATAAGATATTTGGAAAGTACCAGAACTATGCAAAGTTTGTACAATATCCTGACTGGACAACTCGCATGCATAAATGAGGTCTCCGACTATTGGAAGCTATCGTCTTGCGGCGAACACCGACCCGCGGGCGAGCAGGAGGGGAGTTTTCCCTCCTGCCCGGTTATCACAGGACATCAGGCTTCGAGCAGGCTCTCCTTTAATATGGCGGCCATCTCGTCTATGTGGGCGCGGGTGATGATGAGGGGCGGGACCAGGCGGATGACGTTGGTTCCTGCCGAGATGATGACCAGGCCTTTTTTCAGGGCCAGTTTAATGACATCGCCCACGTTCTTTCCTTCCACCACAAGGCCCTGGATGAAGCCCATTCCGCGGTGCCCGGCCGCGCACGGGACTTCGCTCACAAGGCGCTCCAGTGTCTCCTCGAGGTAGGGCGTCAGCTCCTGGACATGGGCGAGGATCATATCCTTTTCAAAGATATCAAAAACCTTTGTCACGGCGGCACAGACAAAGGGGTTTCCGCCGTAGGTCGTGCCGTGGTCGCCGGGGACAAGGCTGTGGGCGGCCGCGCGCTCGTTAAGGACAAAGGCTCCCACCGGCACGCCGCAGCCAAGGGCTTTGGCGCATGTCATGATATCCGGCTGGATGCCGTAGGCCTGCCAGGCAAAATAGTGGCCGGTGCGGCCCATACCGCACTGGATCTCGTCCAGGATCAGCAGCATATCCCGCTCGTCGCAGATGCGCCGGAGGCCTTCCAGGAACTCCTGGGTCGCCGGATAGATGCCGCCCTCGCCCTGGACCGTCTCGGCAATGATGGCGCAGGTGTTCTCGTTAAGACATGCCTTTACGCTTTCCAGATCGTTAAAGTCCGCAAAGCGCACCCCGCCCATTAAGGGTTCAAACGGTTCGCGGTAGTGGGCATTTCCCGTCAGCGACAAAGCACCGATGCTGCGTCCGTGGAAGGAGTGGTTCATGGCGATGATCTCTCCGCCCGCATGTCCCCTCTTGTCATAGGCGTAGCGCCGGGCCGCCTTGATGGCCCCCTCAATGGCCTCGGTGCCGCTGTTGGTGAAAAACACTTTGGACATACCGCTCTGCAGCGTCACGCGGGCTCCCGCGGTGATAAGCGTTTCATTATAATAGAGGTTGGAGATGTGCGTCAGCTTATCGATCTGCTCCTTAAGGGCTTCATCATAGCCGGGATAGTGGTAGCCCAGCGCGTTTACCGCTATGCCCGCGGCAAAATCGAGGTATTTTTTTCCTTCGGTATCGTAAAGGTAAACGCCCTCGCCGCGCTCAAAAACCACCGGAAAGCGGTTATAGGTATGGAGGATGCTGACCTCCGCTTCTTCCATCTGATTTTGCATACTCATGCCTGTTTTCTCCCATCCAGGGGTCGTTCCCCACGTTCATGTTCGTTTTCTATAGCGCTGCCATGAGGCCAGACCCATGGCTTAAGGGTTCTGGCCCCATGGCTTTGTGATTTCCTGTCTTTTACTCGGCGCTGTATTTTTCAGCGTCATCCCGGAGGATGGCCGTGCCGATACCTTTATTGGTAAAAATCTCCAGCAGCAGGCTGTGGGGGATGCGCCCATCCAGGATGTGTACCCGGCTGACGCCGTTCATAATGGCGTCGATGCAGTTCTGGAGCTTTGGGATCATGCCGCCGCCCACAATGCCGTCGTCAATCAGCTTTTTCGCCTCGCTGACATGCAGTTCCGAAATGAGGGTCCCGGGGTCCTTCGGGTCGCGGCAGACGCCTTCAATGTCCGATAAAAAGGCCAGCTTTTCGGCCCGGACCGCCTCGGCGATGGCGCAGGCGGCATCGTCAGCATTGATATTGTAGGTGGCAAACGAGCTGTCAAAGCCTACCGGGAATACGATGGGCAGGAAATCCTTTTCCAGAAGGTCGAAAAGGATCTGGGGCTCCACCTTTTTAACCTCGCCGACAAAGCCGATATCTTCTCCGCCGGAGAGCTTTTTTTCCACTGTTAAAAGGCCGCCGTCCTTGCCGCTTATGCCGACCGATTTAATGCCCAGCGACTGGACAAGGGTCACCAGCTCTTTATTCACTTTTGAGAGCACCATCTCGGCGATCTCCATGGTTTCGGCATCCGTCACCCGGAGGCCGTTGACAAAGCGGGCTTCCTTCCCCACCTTCTGGACCCATCGGCTGATCTCCTTGCCGCCGCCATGGACGATGATCGGTTTAAAGCCGACCAGCTTGAGGAGGACGGCATCTTTTATGACATTTTCCTTGAGCGTATTGTCGAGCATGGCGCTGCCGCCATACTTGATGACTACGATCTTGCGGTTAAACCGCTGGATATAGGGCAGGGCCTCAATGAGGACCGCTGCCTTGTCGAGAAACTCCTGTTTGACCATAAGATGTCCTTTCTATACTCTGTGCTCGCGGACAGCTTATAGCGAGTGCCTGAAAGGTTCCGGCGTTCCCTATAAGCCTCCGATGCCGTAAACGGCCAAAGCCAATTTTTTTCTGTAAAATCACCCTTCGGGAAAGCCAGATATTAAGAGCGATAGTCCGCGTTGATCTTAACATAGTCATATGTCAGGTCGCAGCCCCAGGCCGTGGCGCTCTTATCACCCATCTTCACATCCGCAATGGCTGTCACGGCATCTTCGGACAGGATGCGGGTGGCCTCTTCCTCGCTGTAGCCGGTGGATATGCCGTTTTCGATGATCTTGAGCTTTCCGGCCGCGCTCTCAAAATACAGGTCGACCTTTTCCGGATCGAAGGTCGCGCCGGAATAGCCCATGGCGCACAGGATGCGGCCCCAGTTGGCATCGTGGCCGTAGATGGCCGCCTTGACAAGGGATGAGGTGATTACGGATTTGGCCAGCGTCACGGCCTGGGCCTTGCTCTCGGCGCCGATGATCCGGACCTCAAAGAGGGCTGTGGCGCCCTCGCCGTCGCCGGCGATCTTTTTGGACAGGTCCGTGGCAACCGCCGTGAGGGCGGCCTTGAAGGTTTCGTAATCCTCTCCCGCTTCCGTTATCTCCGGATTTCCCGCAAGGGCGCTGGACAGAAGGAGGACGGTATCGTTGGTGGAGGTATCGCCGTCTACGGAGACCATGTTAAAGGTGTCCACGATCGTCTCGGAGAGGGCTTTCTGCAGCATCTCCTTGGAGATGCAGGCATCGGTGGTGATGAAGCCCAGCATGGTACACATGTTGGGATGGATCATCCCGGAGCCCTTGCACATCCCGGCAATGGTCACTTCCCTGCCGCCGAGGGTAAAGGTGTAGGCGGTCTCTTTTGGGAGCGTGTCCGTGGTCATGATGGCTTTTGCCGCGGATGCGGCGGCTTCCCTTCCGTCCGCCAGGGCAGAGGAGAGCTTTTCAATTCCCCCTTCCAGGCGGTCCATGGGGATCTGCATGCCGATGACTCCGGTGGAGGCTACAAGGACGCTGTCAGGCGGGATATCAAGGGCTTTGGCCGCGGCGGCCGCGGTCTTTTGGCAGATGGAAAAGCCTTCTTCGCCGGTGCAGGCGTTGGCGATGCCGCTGTTGACAATGACCGCACGGGCGCCGTCGTGGTTGTAGACGATGTCCTGGTCCCACTTGACGGGAGCGGCTTTTACGATGTTGGTCGTGAAGGTGCCGGCGGCATGGCAGGGGACCTCTGCGTAGATCATGGCCATGTCCATGCGGTTCTGGTATTTTATGCCGGCCGCGGCCGACGAGGCCTTAAAGCCTTTGGGGGCGGTTACGCCGCCGTCGATCTTTTTCATATGAGATTCCTTTCTATGTATGCCACGCCTTGTCAGGGGACCATGGGGATTTGGGAGAGGCCTTCGGTTTCCGGGAGGCCGAAAAGGAGGTTCATGTTTTGTATGGCCTGGCCGGCGGCGCCTTTGACCAGGTTGTCCATGGCTCCCATCATGATGACGCGGCCTGTGCGATTGTCGACTTTGGCGTTAACGTCGACGTAGTTGCTGCCTTCGACGTAGCGGGTCTGGGGGACGCTTCCGGGCTGGAGGACGCGGACGAAGGCTTCGCTGTCGTAGTATTTATGGTAGGCGGCCAGGACGGCTTCCTCGGTCACTCCTTTTCGGAGGCTGGCGTAGGTTGTGACCAGGATCCCACGGTTCATGGGGGCCAGGTGGGGAATGAAAGTGAGCTTAACGTCTTCGCCCGAGGCGTAGGAGAGCTGGTCCTCGATCTCGGGCGTATGGCGGTGGGTCGCTACGCCGTAGGCTTTCATGTTTTCATTGACCTCGCAGAACAGGTTGTCCACCTTGGCTCCGCGGCCGGCTCCGGAGGTTCCGGATACGGCGTTGATGATGATGGTGTGGGGATCGATGAGGCCCTCTTTAATAAGAGGATACACGGAAAGAGTAGAGCAGGTGGGGTAGCAGCCGGGGTTGGCGACCAGCCTTGCCTTTTTTATCTCTTCCCGGTTGATCTCGCAGAGGCCATAGACGGCCTCGGGGACGAACTGGGGGGCGGCGTGTTTGATCCCGTACCACTCTTCATATTTTGCCACATCCTTGATGCGGAAATCCGCGGAGAGATCGATGACCTTTGTCGTTTTCAGGATCTCCTCGGTGACAAGGGACGCGCATGTGCCCTGGGGCGTCGCGGTAAAGATGACATCCGCTTCCCGGGACAGGGCCTGCATGTTGTCATCCAGGCATGTAGCGTCTACGAGCCTGAAAAAGTTCTGATAGATATCCGCATATTTTTTGTCGATATAGCTGCGGGAGCCGTACCAGACGATCTGTGCCTCTTTATGTCCGAGCAGCAGCCGGACCAGTTCATTGCCGGCATATCCTGTCGCTCCGATGATTCCTGCTTTTATCATGCTAAACACTCCTTTTGTCATTCGGCCGGCTCTGCGCCGGCTTTATCTCTCTTCTGAGCGTCTATGAAAAGAGGGACGCTCTGATGTCTGGGGCTGATTATACATCCTTTTTGCATATTATGCAATGGTTTTTTTCATGTCCTGGAAAAGAAAATCCCGCCCATGCCTCCAGCCGGATATTCCTCGCACCCGTAGCTGTTTTTCATGGTTTTTCCGTGCGCATCCCGAATTTTGGCGGATGAACGCGTTCCATTATTTTCAGGGCATCCCGCAAAAATAAAGCTTGCATCTTATTCTAAACTGTTGTATATTATCCCTTGTCAAAAAAAGCCGCCCCATCGCCGGATGGACGGATACGGGCAGGCTATCTTGCATAAATGTATATTTATTCATTTATTGTGCATAATTATCCACAGGAGGTTATCTATGAAAGAAAAAGTCATTCTCGCCTATTCCGGCGGCCTGGACACCACAGCCCTCATTCCCTGGCTGAAAGAAAACTTTGATTACGACGTCATCTGCTGCTGCATCAACTGCGGACAGGGCAACGAGCTGGACGGCCTTGAGGAACGCGCCAAGCTGTCCGGAGCTTCCAAGCTTTATATTGAAGACCTGGTGGATGAATTCTGCGACGATTTTATCATGCCCTGCGTAAAGGCCGGCGCTGTCTATGAGCACAAATATCTCCTGGGCACATCCATGGCCCGTCCCGCCATCGCCAAGCGCCTGGTGGAAGTGGCCCGCAAAGAGAACGCCACGGCCATCTGCCACGGCGCCACCGGCAAGGGCAACGACCAGATCCGCTTTGAGCTTGGCATCAAGGCTCTGGCTCCGGACCTTAAGATCATCGCTCCCTGGCGCATGACGGATGTCTGGACCATGAAGTCCCGCGAGGACGAGATCGCCTATGTCAACGCCCACGGCATCGACCTGCCCTTTGATGCCAGCCACAGCTACAGCCGCGACCGCAACCTCTGGCACATCAGCCATGAAGGCCTTGAGCTGGAAGACCCGGCCCAGGCGCCCAACTACGATGACATGCTGGTCCTCGGCGTCACGCCCGAGAAGGCTCCCGATAAGGAGACTCTTCTCTCCCTCACCTTCGAAAAGGGTATCCCCACCGCCCTCAACGGCAAGGCCATGAAGGTTTCCGAGATCATCACCGAGCTCAACCGCCTGGGCGGCGAAAACGGCATCGGCATCATCGATATCGTGGAAAACCGCGTGGTCGGCATGAAGTCCCGCGGCGTTTATGAGACTCCTGGCGGCACCATCCTCATGGAAGCCCATGAGCAGCTTGAGGAGCTGATCCTTGACCGCGAGACCATGGAGACCAAGAAGAAGCTCGGCAGCCAGTTTGCCCAGATCGTCTATGAGGGCAAGTGGTTTACGCCTCTTCGCGAAGCCATCCAGGCCTTTGTGGATGTCACGCAGGAATATGTGACCGGCGAAGTCAAGCTTAAGCTCTACAAGGGCAACATCATCAAGGCCGGCACCACCTCGCCCTACAGCCTGTACAACGAATCCCTGGCTTCCTTCACCACCGGCGACCTCTATGACCATCACGACGCGTCCGGCTTCATTACCCTCTTCGGCCTGCCGCTTAAGGTCCGCGCCATGAAGATGGCGGAAGCCAAAAAGAACAAATAAATGAAAAATGTTCAGCTTCGCCATTCCGCCCTGCTTTTGCTGACGGCAGCCATCTGGGGCGTGGCTTTTGTGGCCCAGAGTGTGGGCATGGAGTATGTGGGCGGTTTTACCTTCAACGCGGTCCGTTTCCTGATCGGCGCCATTGTACTCCTGCCTTTTCTGCCCCTGTCGCATCGCCTGGACCCCTCGCTGTCTGCCGCTTCCTCCGGCCGCAACAAAGAAGGGGGCGCTAGCAGGGCGGCTTCCCGGCAGACTCTCCTTGCCGGCGCTGCCGCCTGCGGCTTCTTCCTTTTTGCCGCCAGCAATTTCCAGCAGTTCGGCATCAAGTATTCTACCGTGGGAAAGGCCGGCTTTATCACCGCCTTCTATATCATCCTGGTGCCCATTTTCGGCATGCTCCTGGGCAAAAAATGTTCGCCCCTGGTCTGGCTTGCTGTGGCGCTTTCTCTCATCGGGCTTTATCTTCTCTGCGTAAAGGAAAGCTTCTCCCTTACCCGCGGGGACGCCCTTTTGCTTGTCTGCGCCTTTTTGTTTACGTTCCAGATCCTGGCGGTCGACCACTTTTCGCCTCTGGTCAACAGCATTAAGCTGTCCATAGGTGAGTTTCTTGTCTCTTCCCTGCTTTCAGGAGTCATGGCTTTTATCTTTGAGAGCCCGTCCTGGGATGCCATTTACGAGGCCCGCATACCCATCCTGTATGCCGGCGTCATGTCCTCCGGCGTGGCCTACACGCTGCAGATCATCGGCCAGAGGGACTTAAATCCCACGATCGCGTCCCTCATCATGAGCCTGGAATCCGCCATAGCGGCGATCGCCGGCTTTTTCATCCTGCACCAGTCCCTGTCCCGGCAGGAGCTCCTGGGATGCCTTGTCATGTTTGCCGCCATCATCATCGCCCAGCTCCCTTGGAAAAGTCCCGGCATGAAAACGGACTCTGTTACAGCGTAACTCTGAACGCTTCTTCCGCAAAGCCCGTGATGTCAGCAAATGGGGTCAGCCTCCCTCTTTTGAGAGAAGCTGGCCCCATTTTATTATGGCAGGGCCGCCCATAAGAAATTTGTCACCTGACGGTGACGGGCGGCCCGCCGGGGGTAGAGGGAGAATACGTCTCCCTCTACCCTATTGTTATCGCAGGGGCGGCGTAAGGAAATCATCGCCTAACGGCGAGCGCCGCCCCTGTTTACTATTTTCACAATTTCCTGACGGCCATTGCCCGTATGGCGTTCAGAACGGCCAGGACCATGACGCCCACATCCGCAAAGATGGCCAGCCACATGTTGGCCAGGCCAAGGGCTCCCAGAATCAGGCAGATGACCTTGACGCCGATAGCGAACCAGATATTCTCGTACACGATGCGCACGCACTTGCGGGCGATCTTTATGGCCTTGCCTATTTTTACCGGGTCGTCATCCATCAGCACCACATCGGCGGCTTCAATGGCGGCATCCTGTCCCATGGCTCCCATGGCGATGCCCACATCCGCCCGGCCAAGGACCGGGGCGTCGTTCATGCCGTCGCCCACAAAGGCCAGAACCTCATTATCCTTTTTCTCTTTTAGCAGAGCCTCCACCTTTTCCACCTTGCCGGCGGGAAGAAGCTCGGCGTAAACCTCCGTAATGCCCAGGGTTTCGCTCACCTTTTCCGCCACCTTGCGGGAATCGCCGGTCAGCATGACAAGGCGGCCCGCGCCAAGGCTTCTCAGCTCCTCTATCGCTTTCGCGGATGTCTCCTTTACGGTATCCGCAATAACGATATGCCCGGCATAGCTGCCGTCTATGGCGACATGGAGAATGGTCCCCGCTTCGTGGCAGGGGATCGGCGCAACATTCTCCTGCTGCATAAGCTTGTCATTGCCGATGACTACCCTGTGGCCGTCCACAAGGGCGCTCACGCCGTGCCCGCTGACCTCCTGAATGTCCGAAACGCGCTTCCGGTCGATCTCTTTTCCATAGGCCTCGCGGATGCTCCGGCTGATGGGATGGGCGGACGCGCTCTCGGCAAGCGTGGCATATTCCAGTATCTTATGCTCCAGCATCTCGTTATGGTGTACGCCGATAACGGAAAACGCGCCTTTCGTCAGCGTTCCTGTCTTGTCAAAGACCACGATCCGGGTTTTTGCCAGCGCTTCCAGATAGTTGGAACCCTTGACGAGCACGCCCTCCCGGCTTGCCCCGCCAATCCCGGCGAAAAAGCTGAGAGGGATGCTGATGACCAGGGCGCAGGGGCAGCTGATGACCAGGAATGTCAGCGCCCGGTAAAGCCAGGTGCCGATGTCCAGCGGCAGGCCAAGAAACAGCCCCCGGACAAGAGGCGGCAAAAAAGCAAGGGCCAGGGCGGCAAAGACCACGGCGGGTGTATAAACGCGGGCAAAGCGGCTGATAAAGTTCTCGGAACGCGACTTTTTGGAGCTGGCATTTTCCACCATATCCAGGATCTGGGAGACCGTGGATTCGCCAAATTCCTTCGTGGTCTGGACCTTAAGAACGCCTGTCAGGTTGATGCAGCCGCTGATGATCTCTTCGCCGGGACAAACATCCCTTGGCAGGCTCTCGCCTGTCAGGGCGCTGGTATTGAGAGAGGAATTTCCCTCGAGGACAACACCGTCGATGGGCACCTTTTCCCCCGGCTGCACCACAAGGACAGACCCTACCGGGACCTCGTCCGGGTCCGTTTTTTCAAACGATCCGTCCTCCTTAAGAAGGTTGGCGTAATCCGGCCGGATATCCATAAGGCTGGTGATCGAGCGGCGGCTCCTTCCCACCGCGTAGCTCTGGAACCACTCCCCTACCTGGTAGAACAGCATAACCGCCACGGCTTCCGTATAATCGCCGGTATCCATAAGGGCCAGGGCAATGGCGCCGATGGTGGCGATGGCCATGAGGAGGCATTCGTCAAAGGGCTGGCGGTTTTTTATCCCCTTGAAAGCCTTCCGGAGCACATCGTACCCCACAATGAAGTAGGGGACCATGTAAAGAAGGAACCGCACAATCCCTTCTGCCGGAATAAAATGCAGCACAATGAGGAGCGCTGCGGAAATAAGTATACGGATCAGATTCTTTTTCTGTTTCTTAGTCATAAACAGGCAGCCTCCCATGCTGCCGGCAACGCCTTAAAAGAAGATCTCGCACTCATCTTCCACTTTTTTGCAGTTTTCAAGGACCCTCGGCATGACCTCCTTCGGGTCCCTTCCCTCTTCAAACTCCACCGACATCTTAAGAGCCATGAAATTCACGCTGGCCGCCTTTACGCCTTCTGTTTTATTGGCGGCAGCTTCCATCTTGTTGGCACAGTTTGCGCAGTCCACGTCGATCTTATATGTTTTTTTCATGATATCTATCCTCTCCTGGAAATCTCTTTACTCGAACAATTAAACGTTTGTTTAATTGTTGATTTCAATATACTCCTCTCCGTACCTTTTGTCAATCACCAGAGCTCACTTTTTTCATTTAGATGACAAATCTATTGATTTCGTGTATAATGAGTCAAGGTTTATCTCAGTGGGAGGCTCTGCCCCGCTGAGATAAAGCACGCGCGCAAGCCTCGCGGAGCGAGACTTGAAAAAATCCGAAGGAAAGGAAGCGGATCTGTTATGGATGAGCAAGCCACCAAAAAAGCACTTGACAGATATCTTACCCCGCTTGATGTCTGGGCCATGGCCTTTGGCTGTATGGTGGGCTGGGGCGTGTTTGTCATGCCGGGGACCACTTTTCTGCCTGTGGCGGGGCCGGCCGGGACCATCATGGCCATGGGCATAGGCACCCTTGTCATGCTGATCATCGGTACCACCATCTCCTGGCTGATGGCGCGAAGCCCCAGGACCGGCGGCGTCTATTCTTATACCAAGGAGGCCTTCGGCCGGGACCACGCTTTCCTCTGCGCCTGGTTTCTCTGCCTGTCCTACCTGACCATTGTCTTTCTTAACGGCAGCGCCCTGTTCGTAGTCATAAGGACCGTGCTGGGCGACGGCATCCAGACCGGGTTCCACTATGTTGTTGCGGGCAATACCATCTATCTTCGGGAGGTGGTCACCTCTGTTCTGGCGCTGGCCTTTGTCGGCGTCCTGTTTGTCGGGGCTAAGCCCATCCTGCAAAAGCTGTTAACGATCCTCGCTGTTATCCTCTTTGTGGGGATCCTGGCCATTTCCGCCCTCTGCCTGCCAAGAGCCTGGTCGCCAGATGTGCTGACATCCTTCGGGACGCAGCCGGTCACCAAAAGCTTTGCCGTATTCAGCCTGGTGATCCTCTCGCCCTGGGCCTTTGTCGGCTTCGAGGTCACCTCCTTTGATACGGCCCACTACCTTTTTCCGGTAAAAAGAAGCCGCGGCATTGTGCTCGTATCCATTCTCCTCGCCGGCTTTGCCTACACGGCCATGACCCTTGTCGGCCTTAGCGCCGCCCCGGAGGGCTTTTCTTCCTGGCAGGAATATATAGGGAGCCTTGATGCCTTAAGCGGCGTTTCGTCTGTCCCCACCTTTTACGCGGCTAAAGCCGTTATGGGAACGCCGGGCCTCATTTTTGCCACTGTTACGGCCCTTGCCGCCATCCTGACCGGCATCATCGGAGCCTTCCGGGCCATGGTGCGCATCCTGTCCACCATGGCTGAGGATAAGATCCTCTCCGAGCGCTTTTCCCGGACGACCTACAGCATCCTGTTTGTCATGGCGCTGTCCATCCTGATCTCCCTCCTGGGGCGCAACACCCTCAAATGGTTTGTGGACCTGACATCCTTCGGCGCCATTGTCGGATACGGCTATACCTGCGCTGCCGCCTACAAGATCGCAAAAACCGAAAACAACCGCCGGATCCGGATCATAAGCCTCATCGGGACCCTTATCTCCGGCTCTTTTGCCATTGTCCAGCTGGTGCCCCACTTGGCTGCGCTTGACGCTATGGGCGCTGAGGCTTTCCTTCTTCTCTCCCTCTGGTGTCTGCTGGGCTTTGTCTTCTACTGGAGGACCATCCAGCACAGCACCCTGACTGAATACAGCGGCATGTCGACCTCCGGGACCGTCCTCTTCGCCCTGCTGGTCTACTCTGCGCTCATGTGGCTGGCCAAGCTTCTGGTGAGGCAAGGCACTGTTGAGGACATCCGCTCTACGCTCCTCGGCAGCGGCAGCATCATGATGGTCATTATCTTTATCGGCCTTGTGGTCATGCTCTATATCCAGAACATTGTCCGGCATAAGCACGAGGCCATTGAGCGCGAAAAGATCCGCGCCGTAGAGGGGAGCCTGGCCAAGAGCCAGTTCCTTTTCAACATGTCCCACGACATCCGCACGCCCATGAATGCCATTATCGGCTATACCAACCTGGCCCGCAAGGAGGAATCCCTGTGGACGGTAAGGGAGTACCTTGGCAAGATCGACACCTCCAGCCGGCACCTTCTTGACCTTATCAATGATATCCTGGAGATGAGCCGCATTGAGAGCGGAAAGACGGAGCTGGAATACGCCCCCGCCGACCTGTGCCGGATACTTGAGGAGTGCGGTGAGCTTTTTACCGAGCAGATGAAGCAGAAAAAGATCCGCTTTTCGGTCCACACCTCCCAGGTGCAGGAGCGCTACGTCTGGTGCGACAGAAAGAACCTGAACCGGATACTCTTAAACCTGATCAGCAATGCCTATAAGTTTACGCCATCCGGCGGCAGCATTTCGGCGTCCTTATATGAATCCGGCAGCCCGGATGAGGGGTACAGCGCCTATGAGCTCCGCGTCCAGGACAGCGGCATCGGCATGTCCCGGGAGTTTGTGGACAAGATGTTCACGGCCTTTGAGCGCGAGCGCACATCCACGGACAGCGGCATAGAGGGAACCGGCCTCGGTCTTGCCATTACCAAGGGCCTTGTGGACCTGATGGGCGGCACCATTGAAGTGCTGACCTCGCCGGGCAGCGGCACGCAGATCATCATACGCCTGAAGCTCCGGCTGGCAGAGAAAAAGGACCTGCCGCAGACGGAAGAAGAGACCCATCCGGATGACGGGCCTCATATGGATTACTCCAGATACCGCCTCCTGCTGGTGGAGGATAATATGATCAATATGGAGATCGCCAACATGATCCTGACCCAGCAGGGCTTTAAGGTGGAAACCGCCGAGAACGGCAAGGTAGCCCTTGATATGGTCGCCTCCTCCGCTCCCGGCTACTATAGCGCCATCCTGATGGATATCCAGATGCCGGTCATGGACGGCTATGCCGCCGCCAGGGCCATACGCGCTCTTGAAAATAAAGAGCTCGCCGGGATTCCCATCCTGGCAATGACCGCCAATGCCTTCCAGGAGGATGTCCAGGCGGCTAAGGAAGCCGGCATGCAGGACCACATTGCCAAGCCTATTGATGTGGCGCTCCTGATGGCTGCGCTGGAAAAGGTGCTGGAGCCGTAAGAGGCCGCCCACCGGCGCGGCTGCTTCTGTGCCATAGGGTAGAGGGAGGCATATCCTCCCTCTACCCCCGGCGGGGCGCCAGTCACCGTCAGGTGACAAATTTCTTATGGGCGGCCCTGCCATAATAAAAAAACGGTTCTTCCATCTTCATTGTCCGGATGGAAGAACCGTTTTTTCTTTACCGCAGGGGCGGCGCATTTTCAGACAAATCTTGCATTGTCCAGGAAGGAATAGGTGTATCCGTTTTCTTCGTAGGTGCTGTAGGTGCCGACCAGGGTCATATCAGAGCCTACCTCAGGATAGTCTGCCGGAAAAGCCGCTTCATCCTGAAGGGCAAATTCCAGGGCCTGGCCGCAGCAGCCGGTGACATCCTGCTTGATGCAGGCAAAATAGTAGATATCTGTGTTCTCATTGTAGTAATAAGAAAACTGCCCGTCCATCTTTACCGTTTTTCCCATATAGTCGTCCGGGTTTACCAGCATATTGTAGATTTCGGAAATGGCAATGGTGGTGGAAAGCCTTGTCAGATCCACATCCACATTTTCTTCACCGGCCGCGGCTCTTGCCGGGCTGGCGGCCGTGGTACTAGCAACCACCGGGGACAGGCCATCCAAAACGGCCAGGTCGGCCGGATCGCTCTTCGCATCTTCAGAAGCCGTTTCCTGAAGGCCGGTAGATGCCTCCTCCTGCTTCGAGAGAGCTGTACTTTGGGAAATGTCCGATGATGCCAGGGCTCTGTTCTCTGAATTATCCGCCGCAGCATCCTTTTTCTGGCAGCCTGACAGGATGGCAAGACTCAGTGCCAAAACCATCATGCATAAAATTCGCGTTCTTTTCATTCTGCCGCACCTCCTACTGATTTGTGTTCACTGTTTTCCTTCATATTATAAGTCATTTTAATCACCTTCGCAAGCAAAAATACAAGTTTATGTGGAGACCCCACCGCCCCCTGTAGTTCATTCTGGGTTATGCTTACCTGACGGTAGGTTTCGAGTGCGCCATGCTCCCTTTAACCCTTCTATTTTACTCTTACCTGGCGGTAGGCTCTGGATGCGCTAGGTTTCTTTTTAGCTTTTCTATCCTACTCTTACCTGGCGGTAGGCTCTGGATGCGCTAGGTTTCTTTTTAGTTTTTCTATCTTACTTTTACCTGGCGGTAGGCTCTGGATGCGC
>CAMNNO010000010.1 GCA_946545475.1 uncultured Blautia sp. | reverse complement strand
CCCCTGCACCCCTCCCCCCAGGGGCACGCCAATTGGTTGTGAGGGTAAGGAACTTATCGTTTACAATTTATATTTGCTCTGCTTTACTATTATTTATGAATATTGTTATCTTCTCTCATTAATCATCATATATTCAGCCGTACACGGTCACTTCCGTGATGCAGGTATCCTCGTAGGCGCTTCCCTTGTAGACATCCAGAATTTCGATTTCAAGATGATCTGTTTCCACTTCCCCGGGCAGGGATAGGAGAAATTCTCTCATCTCCCCGTCGGGGAACTCGTAAATGTATTCTTGGTCTCCCAGCCGGAAGGAGAGGAGTTTTGGGCGGTTATTTTCTTCAAACAGGCTCCGGCTGCGCACATTTCCGGGGACGATGTCGATAAGGGCCACTTTCTTTTTTCCGTCAAATTCCAGCCGGATAAATTCTCCTATGCCGTCTCCCGGTGCGCCTTCCTGCCAGAAGGTGTAATAGTCGCCGTCCACGGCTGCTGCCGCGCCATAGGCGCTGTTATTGTCAAGGCAGGAGCTCTCTGATGTCTGTGTTATCGAAAGGGGCTCGGCCTTCCGGTCGTAAATGGCATCCTTTTCCACTTCATAGAGCCCGTCCGCCGCTCCCATCTCGAAAATATTCCGGATAAAGCCTTTCACATCTTTCCAGTCTGTCCAGGTGTCGCCCTCCGGCTTCTCATCGGACAGGGCCGCGGTATTTTCAAGGACATTGCTGCTCTGGGACCGGTTGATCCCCTGGAGCATGTTCTGGCCTCTTTCGTGCTCGACCGGCCATGGGCCGAAGAACATGAGGGCATAGCAGCCGCATATAACCGCCGCAAGGAAGCACAAAAGCTTTCCCGGCTTTCCCACCACGCGCCGGACGGGCTTGTCTGTTCCGGCCGACAGCTCCCTGATCTGCCTGGCTGTGCTCCGGTAGTCGCAGACTTTCAGTTTCGCCTCTGCGTTGTCTTTTTCAAACGCTTTCTCAATGGCTCCGATGTCGGAAGCCATATCCTTTTCGAGAATGCGGAGGAGATTCTTTTTTTCGCGTAACGGCGCCCTCATTTTCTTCCTGCGCCTTCGTACCGCGCCCATGACCCGGAGGATATTCAGCAGCAAAAGGGCTCCGAAAACTACAGCCAGCACCAGAACGCCGGCGCGTATCAGGTAATCCCTGACCGCGCTCTGGCTCTCAAAAAGGCTTAATATCTCATCTTTTTTCGCGAAATTGTTCCGGATATACGCGATCATAGGCGTGGGAAGAAGCCCTCCGGATGTTTCCCGATAGACAAAATATCCCAGAAGCGCCGCGACAAGAAGCCCAAAGAAAATGTATCGTATTCCCTCCGAAACAGCTTTTTTATAGCTGTTGCTTTTGGTTTCCGCAACGCCTGAAAGCCTGGCCTTGAGGCCGTCAACCTTCTGCAAAAAGGCTTTCTTTTTACCGTTCCAGAACGCCACATCACCCGGGGCATCCGCTCCCTTCCATTTTCGGGCAAAGCCCACCGGGACCGGCATTCCGTTAATGACGACAAAATAATCCTGCGGTTTTAATGCCGTTATGCGGCCTCCGGCATCGGCATCCTCGAGCAGGATAAGGGAGCTGTAAGGATCGTTGACAAACTCCCGGCAGATGTCCTTATAGATATCCAGGATCTTCTGCCTGTTCTCGGCCGGCCTTCCCATCAGGCTCCTCAGCGTGCCTATCCTCTTATCCGGTTCCTGGAAATGATAGTCCTTTTCGTGGTTTAAGAACCACCGCACATGGTCCAGGCTCTCCATGGCGTCCTGGATATTTGTGTTTTCCTTTACCGCGTAGGGAATATCGCCGCCCTTTGAATAATCCGGCCTTATGGACACACGTCCGCCCAAAGCTTCGCACAGATTTTCGACAAAAGAAAAGGCGCTCTCATCGTCAAAGCCTTTTTCTTTCAGGGTATTAACGGCTGCCCTGGCTTCCTGTTCCCTGGCCTTCGACGTGCCGGCAGAAGCCAGTCTCGAAGCGTTTCCGGCTTTCAGGCAGGCGTCCAGGCACCTGGCGCCTCGCGTCAGCTTCGGAGCTATGTCCAGAAAGCTTCCCAGGGCTTTTCGCCTGTTCATAAAGACATCTCTGCCATATGAGGCGATCATGGCCTCAAAGATCTCCTTAAGATCGGCATTATCATAATTCTGTTCAAAAGAGGGCATCTTTAATAGCCTCCGCCTCTGACATCCAGCTTTTCAGCCACCTTTGTCTGCCCGGTATTGCCGCACCACTGGCAGGTTGTGGTCGGCTGCCCGTGCCAGCAGTTTATTTTCCTGCATTTGCCGCATACAAAAAACTGTTTGGTGTGGCAGTAGGGGCACCCCGGAAAGTCCTCCGTATGGGCAAAGCTTCCGTTGATCTCCACCTTGTCGAACCCTTCCTGCCTGGCGATCTCTTCCTTGATCGGAAAAGCCCAGGTCCGTATCCAGTCGCCGTTTTTTTCCTGGATGCGGATGCCATAAAGCTTTTTATTTTCATCGCACCGGGCAAGTATAACATTTGCTTTCACACGCATATCTCTGTCCTCATACTTGTATCAAAGAAGCACGCATGGCTCACGGCTTCTTTCACATCCTTGGCATTTGCTCTAATAGTTCCTGGATCTGCCTTTTGAGCTCCTCCTGCCGGCGCTGGAGCTGTACGACGTTTCCTTCCAGGCTTCTCATCCTGCGCATGTCTTCCTCTTTTTGGGCTTTCAGGCGCGCTCTTTCTTCTTCCTGTTCCCGGTTTTTTTTCTTTTCCAGCTGCTCGCTGACTTTTTCGTTTATCCTGTCCATTCCCGCCTTTAAACGCTGGGGGTCCGTGACCAGGCTTATGGAAATGTCGTCGCCGCTGCCCTGGGAGGTCCGCTTGCGGAAATTTTTTTCAATGCTTTCCCGGCATTTATCCAGGTCCTGCAGCGATGCGGACAGCAGCACATGATAATTTTTAAAATCCTCCTCGCTGCCGAAGGACTTGATCAGGCCGTCCGTGGATACCGCCAGGCACAGGGGGGTTCCTTCGCGGTAAAAGGAGGCGAAAGCGTCGAAAGCGTTCCGGGAACAGATAGAAGAAACATAATTGGCGTAACTGTTCTGGTCCTCGATGGGGATGGATACACAGGCCTCCTCGTTCACCACCACAAAGCCCCCGTCTCCCACCAGGAAACCGTAATAGTAATCCTCGGCCATGACAGCGGCCAGAATGGTGCTGCCGTAAAACGTGTAAAGGCTCATGCTCTGGTCGTCCGATATTTTTTCCGTTTCCTCCGGGGTCAGCGGATGCTCCCTGTGGTAGGCCTCTATCTTATCCGTCCACCGGGCAAAAAACTGTTCTCCTATTTTTGTGAGGATATATGAGCTGTTCGCGCGTATCGCCCGGGTGAAGGCATCATAGTCGGCCATAAAAGCGTCTATGGTATTAAGGGCGCTTTCCACGGCGAAGCGGGAGCCGATATCGCTTCGGATATATTTTGTTCCGCCGTGGCCATCCGCCACAACGGCTGCTCCGTAGCGCTCATAATAGCGGCCGCCGGCATTGTCCTGGCAGATGATGTTCTGCGCGATATGGTCCGCTCCCTGTACGATGCAGCAAAGACCCTTGTACATGCGTTATCCCTCCTGTATTATACTCGCGATTGAATTTATACTCGCGAACGAATTTAACTGCCAATTGCAGTTTTACGCCGCGGTATATGCAGTTACACTAAAATAATTGCCTGCGGCAATTATTAAGTGTAACTAGTATAACTGCCCTTTTAAAACTCGCACCGCGGTATATGCAGTTACACTGAACAATTGCCTCCGGCAATGATTAAGTGTAACCAGTATAACAGACACGGCCTTACCAGCCATCTTCCACATCAAAATAGGAGCCCTCGGCGCCGTTCATGATGTCGATCCTGATATCCTGCAAGATCTCTTTCATCTGTTCCTGCTTGGTCGGCCCTCTCTTTACCACATCGCCAGGGGCCAGGAGATCTTCGCTGACAAGCGGCATGGAAGAGCTGCCGATCTGGGATGAGGTGACGGCGATGGTCCGGATGAGCGCCTTCATTTGGGACAGGTTATTGGCCTGGACCACAAAGGCCTCGTCTCCGGTAAACTCTGCAAGGACATCCATATCCACCCCATCGCCCAGGGCCAGGGCCATCTTTATGCCAACCTGAAACCATTTATTGTTTTTTATGAGCTCCAGGCCTTTCTGATAGTTGTCCGTGGGAAAGCCATCCGTGATCAGAAATACCACCGGCGCATAGGAGAGCGACGGCGCCCTTAAAAAGCTTTTGCGGGACATTTTTTCGTTGAGCTCCGTCAGGGCTTCTCCCAGGTCCGTAACGCCATCCGCCACCAGGTCCTTCCAGTCCTGGTATTCCTCCAGGATCATGGGCTCGGATGTTATCCACTCGGTGCCGGAGCTGAACGTCAGCACGGCTATCCGGAGATCCGTATTGGTCCCCCCTACGCCGATGAGCTCCGGAAGGACGTTGCGCATGGCTTCGTTCATGGTATCGATCCGGCTGCCGGCCATGCTGCTGGACGTATCGATCACAAAGAACATGACCATATTTTTTTTGGCCGGGGGCAGGCTTTCCAGCGGGTTATCAAATTCGCTTTGCGACTCATCTTTAAAATCCGAAAATGTCACATCTTCAAAATCAAGGTTCATTTCTGCCACGATCTGTTTCCCTCCACAAATATGGCCGGAGAAAGGCTTGCTCCCTCTGCCGGCAGGCGTCAGGCTTCTTCCAGGAAGTCCTGTATCTTTCGCTTGGCTTTGTTTGCCTCATTGGCCTTAAGGTTCAGGACATTTTCCGCTCCTCCCGCAAAATCCTGCAAAAGCTCTTTGTCCCAAAATTCCGAAAAATTGACGGCAAGACGCCTGGCATTCCTGAACAGCCCGGAGCGCTTTAGCATTTTCAGGCCCTCGTCGATATCGTCGGTTGCCAGGCCGTCGGAGAAAAGGATGAAGGACGCGGCAATGCCTCCCTTCCCGGAAGGGCAGAAGCTTCCGCTGATCAGGAGATCGGCCATCTCGCGGAACATCCGGCCCATCTGCGTAAAGCCCGCCGTCTTTACCCTCTGCCAGTTGCTGAAGCTCTTTAAGGATAAGGCCCGGTCCGAGCTGAAAGAGGACTTTCCGCCAAATTCAGCCACAAAAACATAGGCATCGTCCTTTCTGTGGCAAAGTTCCTCCAGCAGCTCTTCCATGATGGAGTTCACCGCCCCGATGATGGTGCCTTCCATGCTTCCCGAGCAGTCCAGCATGAAGACGGCAAGGCGGGTCTTCTCATCGCCTGTGCCGAATATGTCATCCAGCAGTCCTTCATTCCAGGTATTGTTTTCAAGATCCATCCGGTTTCATCTCCATTCTGTCGGGTTGGGGATACTCTCTGTCGGGTTGGGACTCCGCTCTGTTGGGTTGGAGCTCCGCTCTGTCGGGCTGGGGATATTCTCTGTCAGGTTGAGGCTCCACTCTGTCGGGTTGAAGCTCCTCTCTGTCGGGCTGGAGATATTCTCTGTCAGGTTGGGGCTCCACTCTGTTGAGCTGGAAATCCGCTTTGTCGGGTTGGGGCTCCGTTCTGTCGGGCTGGAAATCCACTTTGTCGGGTTGGGGCTTCGTTCTGTCAGGTTGGGGCTCCTCTCTGTCGGGTTGGGGATACTCCCTGATGGGTTGGGGCTCCTCTCTGTCGGGTTGGGGATACTCTCTGACGGGTTCAGGGGTATCCGCTGCCTGGTGCTGTGCCCCGCTGATCGCAAAAGTCCTGTTGCCGGGAAAGGTGACCTCCAGGCCGCGCCAGACCGGGATGCCGGCTTCCGGGCGGATCTCTTTTACCGTGCCGTCGGAAAAGCGGCCCATCCAGGTCTGACGGCTCAGGTTCTTTATGCCGAAAATGCCCTTATGGGCCTTGTTTTCCACAACACGGCCAATGACCTCGTTATTGCCGTAGTCCGAAGCGTCCACCTGCCAGGCATAGATATCCTTGTCGTTTGCCAGGTATATCTCGCTGTCCGGCGACTTAAACACATAGAATGTATTCCGGCACTTGGGACATCTTAAATTTCCCTCTTCCGTCCGCTCAAACGTATGCGCAAATCCTTTTGAGCCGCAGCCGCATACGATATACTCATTGCGGAGACGGTTTATGGTAAAAAACCATTCTTCCGGGGAAAGACGGCTTTCCCTGTTTTCTTTCCCCTGTTCGAAGCAGGCTTTGAAAGCCTCCCTCATCTCCTCCGGGTAAATCTCCCAGTACCTGGCGAGGCGGTCCTGCACGCCATGCACCGGATGGTTTTTCACAACCGATGCTCCCGCAGCGCTCTCCGCAACTGATGCTCCCGCAGCGCTCTCCATGACAAAGCTTCCGTGAAGGGCCAGCCATCTTCTCTCCTCCTCCGGAGACAAAAATACCTGGCTCATGGAAGACCACCCCTTTAGCGGATGGCTGCCGTGCATAAACAGCTCATATAAATAGTAAGCCAGCGTCCAGTTCTCGCTCTCTTCCGAGGACCACGCGTCTTCGCGCCCATATAGCTCCGGCGCGCGCCTGGCGTCATATGCTGCCCTTCCCGGCAGCAGAAAGCCCATCGGCCAGAACTCCTTTTCCGGCTTCCGGCAATAGAGCAGCATCTGGGCGGTGCGGGCGTGGAAATAAAAGCTTTCCTCCCCGTTTCCCATATAAAACAGGTTCCGGGCGTAAAGAATGCGGTACAGGCTTACAATTTTCCAGGCCGCCGAGAGGATGGCCTCCATATGGGCAAAGCGGACCGTTTCAGCCACATAGTCTTTCAGGGGATGAAACTCTGGCGGTATGGGGTCGCCTTCCGGATAGAAAAGGGTCGGATAGAGCGTGATCCCCGCTTCTCGAAGATTTTCTTCTAATGACTGCTGCATCTGCCTCCTCCTGTCAGGACAGGACCCTTGCGCCTATCTTATCGCCGAAATCGATCACCAGCCCCTTCCAGATCGGGGCGCCGCCTCCCGGAGGGATCTCCCGCACAGAGCCATCCGGGAATTTTGCCTTCCAGGTTTTTGTCGAAAGGTTCTTAATGCCGTAGATCCTGGGGTCTTTTTTGTTTGGCAGGACTTCCCCGGTTATCGTTTCAAAGTCCTCCACATCTTCCGTATAGCAGCGGTAGAGCTTTAGCCCCGCATAAAGGGGAGCCAGCATATCCTTGATCTGGAGCGTGTAGATCTTATTCCCGCAGCTGCGGCATGTGCAGATAAAATGTTCGTGGTGGTCAAAGCACGTCGAGTAGGTGACTTTTCCGCAGGTGCAGTGGATAATGTCCGAGCGCAGCCGGATCAGATACTCCTGCCAGCGTTTCTCAATGATCCGCTGGTTGGGGTCTTTAATGCCGGCCGTGAACGAGCGGGTAAAGGCCTCCCGCATATAGGAGGGAAGGATCGGCCAGAATTTCGCGGCATTGCCGCCCGGGAGCGGGCGGTTGGCGGGATCATCCGGGTCGAAAATGAACAGCGGGGCGCTCCCGTAATGTTCCAGCTCCTTGGCTTCGGTAAGGACCACGCTGGCCAGGACCTTCCTGCCCTCCAGGGGATCCGCGCGAAGGAGCAGGCGGAAAAGGACAACGGCCAGGGAGTAGCGGTCGGTGAGGACATCCGGCTTGGCAACGCCTCTTACGATCTCGGGAGCCATATAGCCCGGAAAGCCGCCGATGCCGAAATTTTCGCCATCAGGGGCCACGTTGTCGCAGTCGCACACCAGGACATCCCCGGTCACGGGGTCGATAAAAAAGCCGCCGCCGTTCAGATCCTGATAGCTTTTTCCCACGCCATGAAGGGAGCGGAAGGCTTTGACAATGTTGATCGATGCGGTCACAAGGGCATCCAGGCTTCCAAAGCGGTATGTCTCCTTCACGGCCGGCTGACCCTTTTCCTTTGGCTTTTTCCACTCGTAGCCCATATACAGCTTATCAAATTCAATATAGCCCTGGGGCACCAGGTCCATGAGATAGCCAAAGGTGGGATACTGCTTTGCCGCCGTAATGGCCTGCGGCCACAGAAAACGGTCCTCGTTGTCCGGCCGGCCATCCTTTATGTTTTTCTCCAGGTTGCCGCGGAAGGCATCCGGGTGCTTTAGGTTGTCATAGAAGTACCACTTAAGGGCATAATCCTTTCCCTCATATTCCACCTGGTACACGATGCCCTGAGCGCCCCGGCCAAGTTCCTTTTTCACCAGGACCTGTCCGGCGTCCGTAAATTTTCCGTTATCAGCGGGCTTTTGAATGCTGACCTTGTCACCGGCTTTCAATTCTGTATTTGACCGACTCATCCTATATCCCTCCATCCTATATCCCTTTATGCTATATTCCTCTCTATGCCCTGCGATAAACAGGGGAGTGAGAAAGGTCTCTCCGGCCCTGCCGCAATTGCAAAATCAGGCCCCTTGGCAAGGGGCCTCTCTTCATTATCGCAGGGGCAGCGTAAGGGAGTATCTCGGCTTACGCCGAGCGCCGCCCCGTGGGCGAGTAAGAGGGGAAGCTTCCCCTCCTGCTCGATCACCAGCCTTCATCATACGTGATATCGGCAACATTTTCATCGCTCATAATGTCCTTCGCCTTTTTTATCTCTTCGGCCAGACGCTTTTCTTTGTCCTTATAGACATCCTGAGCGCTTTTTTCTTTTCCGTCGCCGGTCAGGTCCATGCTTTTGCTGCCGATCTGCGAGGAGCGTATCGCCAGAAGCGTGACCATTTCCTTAAGCTCTTTGGCGTTGTGGACCTGCACGGCCAGCTCCTCGTTGCCGGTAAAGCCCCTTAAAATGTCCATGTTGGGCTTTGCGCCAATGCCTACGGCTATCTTGAGGCCATACTTAAACCAGTTGTTCTTCTGCAGCCGCTCAAAGCCTTCCACATGATCATCCGTAGGGGCGCCATCGCTCATAAGAAAAATGACCGGCGCGTAGGATAGCGAGGGGTTATTCATAAATTCCGAGCGGGAGAGCTTGGCGCACAGCTCTTTAAAAGCGCCTCCCATGGGCGTCAGGCCGCCGACCTTCTTTATGCGCTCCCAGATGCAGTTTTCGTCCACCTTAAGAGGCTTTTTCAGCCATTCTATCCTCTCGCCAAAGGTCAGGACCGCATAGCGGATGTCGGTCTCGGCTCCGCCGATGCCCACCAGCTCCGGGAGAAGCTCTTCCATGGTGGCATTAACGGTATGGATCTTTGTGCCTTCCATGCTGCCGGAGGTATCGATCAGGAAGAAAATGGTCATGCTCTTTTTTGACGGGGGCATGGTGTCCAGGAAATCGTCTTCGCTCATTTCTTCGCCCGGTTTTTCACAGACTTCGTCTTCTCCCCACTCAAATTGAAAATCATCGTCGCCAAAGTCCAGGTTTATGTTTTCCTGTTTCCTTTTATCATTTTCGCTCATTCTTTTTCTCCTGAACCGATCCCTGCCGGAGGCTTATGAACTTATCCCTGCCGGAGGCTTAGAAACTGATCCCTGCCGGAGGCTTATGAATAGTAGACGCCGTAGGTCCGGAGGAAATATTCCGTGCTTTTAAAGCCGGCCTCCCTGGCCGCCTGCTCTGCCCCTTTCATCTCCGAGTGCATGGCCCTGTCCGCTTTTTCCAGGCGTACCTGGTGAAGGTAGGCGAAGGGGTGCTTCCCTGTCTCGCACTGGAACATGTAGCACAGGTCCGCCGGCTTTAAGCCGCTGATGGCGGAAAGGCGGGAAAGCTCCAGGCGTTCGCTGCTCCGCCTCCGGATATAGTCGATGATCTCCTGTACATGGGGAGATACCTTCTGTTTAAACAGCTCCTGGCAGGTTTCAAAGTAGCGGACATTGTCCTCCACCACGTCTATGATATCCGGCAGCGTTGTGCACCGGTATATTTTTTCCACCTCTTCGGCCGCGTCGCGCTCAAGGGTCGGATCGTCCGGATGTTCCAGATGGTCGGAAAGCTCCTGCAGCACACTCGAGAAGACAAATTTGACATACATGGCGGAAAAGCGGTTGCTTCCCCTGTATTTACCGGCCAGCAGGTTAAAATGGTGCCAGAGGCCCGCTATGTTTTTTACCCGCACATCCTCATTTATCCTGGTCAGGATCTGAGAATCCTGCACTTCCTCTATGGCTCCCTTAAGATCCTGCTCATCGCTGTCAAAGACCTGTTCCTCCGGCGCGGTGTGGCGGAGGGCCATCTGGTTCTCCAGCTGCCGGAAGATGGCCGGAAGGCTTTCGATATCCTCAAAATAGCGGCTGATGGCATAGTAGATGCGGATGCCGAAAACGCGCCTCAGATAGGTATAGATCTGCTCCGCGATAAGACGGAAATCACCGCTTTTGTTTTCAAACAGGAGCAGCGACTGCGAGGGATTCAGGTTCAGGTATTCGACCTTGTAGCGTATCTTGCGCTCGATCCTCTCTTTTGTATCATCGTTATCCCGCTCGAAGAAACGCTCATCCGATTCCATCAGAATGGCCACATGAAAGCGGGACCATTCTTTTTCCCTTTCTTCTGATGGCATCTTCCCTGTATAGATATAGTTTTGAAGACTCTCATTCATCACCGGTTTTCCTTTCTGTTTCCCGCGAAGGGCCTGACATCTTTATCCTGCATATACCGCGGCACGGAATTTATACTCGCGAACGAATTTAATTGCCGATTGCAGTTTTACGCCGCGGTATATGCAGTTACACTAGAATAATTGCCTCCGGCAATTATTAAGTGTAACTAGTATAAAACGGCAGTTATATTCGTTCGCAAGTATAGTTTGTCAGGGAAGCCTTAAGCTGTCAGGAATGAGCGGCATTTCCGACAGGGCGCTCCTTCTTCGCTCTTTATGGTAAAGGACAACAACGCCAAAGGAGGGCATATTGACAGACAGAACGCCCGCTTTCGCCGTAAAGAAAATCTTCTCTTCCGTATAGCCCTCCTGATCCGAGAGCATGATCCGTTCCATGATAGATTCGGACTGCCGGGACATGCCCGTGCGCCAGACAGGGACCTCCACCGTCCGGGGCTCCGCCTGGTTGTTGATGATGACGACGATCTGTTCCCGGTCCGTAAACCGGCCATAGGAGAGGCCCTGGTAATCATTCCACAAAAACTCCAGGGAGCCCTTCTTAAGCACCTCATACTGGCGGTGTATGGCTATCATGACCCTGTGGAAGGAAAGCATGGTCTTATCCTCTTTTCCCCAGGGATATGTCCGGCGGTTATCCGGGTCCGTAAAGCCGCAGACGCCGGCTTCGTCCCCATAATATACCGTGGGGGAGCCCGGCCAGGTCATCTGGATGACGACCGCTTCCCGCATGACGGCCGGGTTGATGCCCTCGGATGCCGCAGCGGCCCCCGCATAGGAAACCCTTCCCACCCGGCGGTTGGTGCGGGTCAGGAAGCGGGAATGGTCATGATTGGACAGCTCGTTCATGGCTGTCTGGAGGGCGGACATGTGGAGGGAGCGCATATGCGTGCGCATGGCGCCGATAAAGGCCTCGCTGTTGCCCAGCATGTCCTCCCGGTATTCATCGCTGTGCTTTTCCATGCCTGTCAGGAACCAGGTGACTGGCTCCATAAAGGCATCGTAATTCATAACGGTATCCCATTCATCCCCCATAAGCCAGCTTTCCGGACTGCCATAATGTTCGGCCAGGATTATGGCGTCGGGATTGGCTTCCTTGACGACCTTGCGGAAGCGCTTCCAGAAATAGTGGTTGAAGCTGTTGCTGTGTCCCAGGTCCGCCGCCACGTCAAGGCGCCAGCCATCCACATTATAGGGCGGGGATACCCACTTTTTCGCAATGGAGAGGATCTCTTCCTGCAGCTCCCGGGAATCCTCATAGTTCAGCTTGGGAAGGGTCTCGTGTCCCCACCAGCCGTCGTAGGTGGCGTTATAGGGCCAGGCGGACATGTCCTCGAATTTAAAGAAGGACACATACGGGCTGTCCGCGGATTCGTAGGCTCCCGGCGGGTAGCCCTTCTGGTCTTCATAAATGCGCTCCCTGTCCATCCATTTGTTAAACGATCCGCAGTGGTTGAACACGCCGTCCAGGATGACCTTCATGCCGCGGCGGTGGATCTCCTTGACCAGGCGGGCGAACAGGGCATTGCTGGCCTCAAGGTTCCTTTTATCGGTCACGCGGCGGATATACTTGTACGCGTGCGTATTGTCATGATCCCCTTCCGGCAAAAGCCTCTCATCGTCGGCGACGATGACGCCGATATGCGGGTCCACGTATTCATAGTCCTGGCAGTCGTACTTGTGGTTGCTCGGGGAGACAAAAATCGGGTTCAGGTAGATCACCTCTATGCCAAGCTCCTGGAGATAATCCAGCTTATCCATGATCCCCTTAAGGTCGCCGCCATAAAATTCCCTGACCCCCATGACCGCCGGGGGCTTGCCCCAGTCGTCCACGCGGGTGCTGACATCGCCGATATAGCAGTATTCGCCGGTCTCCACGTTGTTGGACGTATCGCCATCGTAAAAGCGGTCCACATAGATCTGATACATGACCGTGCCCTTGGCCCAGTCCGGAGTATCAAAACCGGGATAGACCTCGAAATCCATGCGCTCTTCATGGCTGAGGCCCGCGCCCAGGCCATTATAGAAGCATGTCATCAGCCCATACTCAATTTCAAAATAATAGCGGCAGAGCTCATCCCCCATCACCACCTCTGCCTCGTAATAGTCAAAACCGTGGGAGGCATAAAGCTTCTCTGAGGGTATCTTTTCCATGGGGAAGCGGGTTCCGTTCCAGTTTAAATAGACCCGGTCCACATTATTTTTGGCTGTCCGGAACCGGATGCTGACCTTTTCGCCGGCTTTGGGCTCGCAGGGCATCCGGTAGTTTTCCGTTCCATCGCTGAAAAAGGCCTGCCGGTCAAGGTAGGGCCGCATATTTAGCATATATTCCAGCTTTTTTATGACCTCACGGCTGTTCAGAGCCTGTTTTTTGGGGCCTTTTTCTTTGACATTGTTTTCGCTCATGGCGTCTTTCACACCTTCCGTTTCCGTCGTTTATGCCTTTTTACACCTTATCATTTTACCGTATCTATAAAAAAATAACAAGAGGGAAGGCTTTTTTTCTCAAAAGCCTTCCCTCTTGTTATCGATCATTCAAACGTTATTCCCGCGTCCTTAAACAGGGCTTCAAACTCATCCCTGTGGACCTTTTCCTTTTCGAGGAGAAGGGAGGCGCATTTTTCCAGCACTTCCCGGTTTTCCGTAATGATGGCCCTGGCTTCCTTGTGGCAGTCTTCGATAATGCTGCGGATCTCCTGGTCGATCTGCCTGGCCACGTATTCGCTGAAGCTCCGGGTATGTGCCAGGTCGCGGCCGATGAAGACCTCGTCCTCATCGTTGCTGTAGGAGACAAGCCCCAGGGTATCGGACATGCCGTATTTCGTCACCATGGCCTTGGCCACGCCCGTCGCCCTCTTGATGTCGTTGGAGGCTCCGGTCGTAATATCGCCAAAGATGACCTCCTCGGCCGCCCGGCCGCCAAGAAGCGTGACGATCTCCTGATGCATCTTGCTCCTTGTGCTGAACATCTCGTCCTTTTCCGGCAGCGGCATGGTATATCCGGCCGCCCCCGTCCCAGTGGGGATAATGGAGATGGTGTAGACCGGCTCCATATCCGGCAGGACATGGAAGCAGATGGCATGGCCCGCTTCATGGTAGGCCGTTATCCGCTTTTCCTCCTCGGAAATGACGCGGCTCTTCTTCTCCTGTCCGACCCCCACTTTGATAAAGCAGTCCTTGATGTCCTTCTGGGTGACATAGGGGCGGCCGTTTTTGGCCGCCAGGATGGCCGCCTCGTTCATCAGGTTTTCCAGGTCTGCCCCCGTAAAGCCTGCCGTCGTTTTTGCGATCTCGTGAAGATCGACATCCTCGCTGAGAGGTTTTTTGTCCGCATGGACATGCAGGATTTCCTCCCGCCCCTTGATATCGGGACGGCTCACGCCCACCTTCCGGTCAAAACGGCCGGGCCTCAGGATCGCGGGGTCCAGGATATCCACCCGGTTGGTGGCCGCCATGACAATGATGCCCTCGTTGATGCCAAACCCGTCCATCTCGACCAGGAGCTGGTTCAGGGTCTGCTCTCTTTCGTCGTGCCCGCCGCCCATGCCGGTTCCTCTCTGACGGGCTACGGCATCGATCTCATCGATGAAAATAATGCAGGGAGCATTTCTCTTTGCCTCTTCGAACAGGTCGCGGACGCGGGAAGCGCCCACGCCCACAAACATTTCGACAAAGTCGGAGCCCGAAATGCTGAAAAACGGGACGCCGGCCTCGCCCGCCACAGCCTTGGCCAGAAGCGTTTTTCCCGTTCCCGGAGGGCCGACCAGCAGAACGCCCTTGGGGATGCGGGCGCCCACCTTAAGATACCGATCCGGATCCTTGAGGAAATCGACGATCTCCTTGAGCTCTTCCTTTTCCTCCGAGAGCCCGGCAACGCTGTCAAAGGTGATATCATTGTGCCGCGGATCGTACATGACCGCCTTGCTGCGGCCAAAGTTCATCATCCGGGCATTTCCCCCGTTCATCTGCCGGTTCATGAGCAGGAAAACGATAAGGACCATTCCGCACGAGACCAGGATGGGCAGCACCGTGGTGAAAAAAGCCGGCGTCCGCTTTACGGCTTCCACAACCGTGGGGATGCTGTACTGCCTGAGCAGCTTTTCGACCTCTGTGACATCATTCGCGTTAAAATGCCGGTCGCTGCCGTTTTTCAGGATGATCTCAATACCGCCTGTCGGGATCTCCGGGTTCGGGCTGATGCGTGCGCTCTGCACCTGGCCTCCCTCAAGGTCTGTTGTCAGGAGGGTAAAGCTGTAGGTAATGTCATTACTCCCCGGGTCATTAAAAAGAAAATAGCTGGCGGCCAGTATCGCGATCAATAATAAATAAAAGCCCGCCCTGCTGCGAAATTGTCTTTCCAAATAGTGTCTCCTTTCACCGGCTTCTCATGCCTGTGCCGGCTTTTACCGGAAATCCTCCTCTGTCAGTCCTTTTCAAACTCCACAACGCCCACATAGGGAAGGTTCCTGTAGCGCTGGGCATAGTCAAGACCGAAACCGACCACAAATTCATCCGGGATCTCAAAGCAGCAGTAGTCCACCTTGACCTCTTTTACCCTGCGCTCGGGCTTGTCCAGGAAGGTGCAAAGGTGCAGGGAGGCCGGCTTGCGGTTCGACAGGAGTTCAAGGAGGTGTGAAAGCGTCTGCCCGGAATCTATGATATCCTCCACCACGAGCACATCCTGGCCTTCAACGCTCTGGTCAAGGTCCTTGATAATGCGCACGCGCCCCGACGACTTTGTGTCGTCCCCATAGCTGGACACCGACATAAAGTCAAAAGTCACTGGAACCGACAGCCTTTTGGCGAGCTCACAGGTAAAAAAGACGCCTCCCTTAAGAACGCAGATCAGGCGGATCTCTTTGCCCTGGTAATCCTGGTTGATCTGTTCCGCTACTTCGCGGATCTTTTTGTCAATTTCTTCTTCTGCAAGCAAAACTCTGATTTTCTCAGTCACAGGTTCTCCTCCCTACAACAAATCTCTAAAATGGTTTTTGTCTCTTTTGTTATCTTGACATTCTCGCCAAGGCGTCCTCCCGGTATCCACAGCACCTCGCTTCCCTGGCACAGAAGAGGGACCTTATCTCTCAGGTGCGGCGGATAGTGGTCGTCCTTCATGACGCGGGACAGGGACTTTTTCCCGCCTTCCCGGGAAAACACGAAGTAATCCCCCGCCTGTCTTGGGCGAAGGATCAATGGCTCTCTGATCTTGCCAGGATCCAGCCACTTTTTATAGCCTCCGTAAGGCATGTCGCTTTCATCACCGGTCCTCTCAAATGTCCGGCAAAGGAAGGTCCTTCCGAACGCTTCCGTCCGACCGGGAACGCGCAGGCGCACGGCCGGAGCGCCCTCCGGCTGCGGCTGCGCGCTTTCCCCTCCGTCTTCTTTCCGATAAAGCCAAACCCCCTCGCGCTGCCTCTCCGCCCTGAGGCCTCCGGGAAGGGCAATGCCTCTCCCGGCCTGGCTGCCGTAAAGCGCAAGGACCTGCCCGACATGGATGTGCCCCAGGTCCTTCCGGCCTTCCCCCATCTCCTCAAAGGTCATGAGAACGGCATAGCTTTGAAGGATATGCTCGGTCAAAAAAAAGTCATGGGGAAAAAGGACGCCGCTTTTTTCCTTCCGGCAGCCCAGAAGGACCTCCCTGGCCTGACGGCGGAGATAGTCGTCCGCCTCTCCTGCCATTATCGCGGTTTTTGCGATGTGCGGGACGGCCTGGCGGTTCACATCCTTTTCGAGGAGAGGGATGATGTGCCGGCGTATGCGGTTGCGGGTATAGTCATCGGACAGATTTGTGGAATCCTGGATGAAGGGGATGTGCCTCTCCCCGGCATAAAAAAGAATGTCCTCTTTATCAAGGCACAGGACAGGCCGAACCATGCAGCCGGATGAGGGGCGGATAGCCGCCATGCCGGAAAGGCCGCTCCCCCGCGCCAGCTGGAAAAGCATGGTCTCGGCCTGGTCATTCCTGTTGTGGGCCAGCGCTGCTCTGGGATGATATCCAAGAGATCGCTGCTGTTTTACCCATTCCTGGCAGGCATTCCGGCGGACAGCCCGGCCGGCTTCCTCAAGCCCCATTTTCCACTCCCGGGCAAGGGCCGGGACATCCTTTCGGACCAGGTGGAAAGTGAGGCCGTTTTCCCGGCAGAAGTCTTCCACAAAGGCGGCGTCCCGGTCCGCTTCCTCTCCTCTTATGCCGTGATGCACGTGAAGCACCTGGAGCTCAAAGGAAAAGGTGTTTTTCAGGGCCAGCAGGATATCCAGCATGACCATGGAATCGCTCCCGCCCGATACGCCGGCCAGAAGAGCGCACCCCTCCGGAAACATGCCGTAACGCCGGGCGAAACGCGCAACTTCTTCCTGAATGCCTTTGACTGTCCTAATCATCCCGCACCTCATTGAAGACCGTTTCGTTCTCCTTGACAAGGTTAAACCGGCTGCGGGCGGCCTCCTCGGTATAGGCGTCGGTTTTTACGTATGCCCTGAGGTTTTCGATCTCCGTCTGCCGCCGCTGCTCCTCATCCAGCTCAATGATCAGCTTTTCTTTCTGGGCCTCAAGGTTCAGGATCTGTTTTCTCTGTTTATAGCTGAGGGTGCTGATATATATGATGCCTATAACAGCCAGGATCAAAATAGACAGCGTTGTCCAAACATAAGAGAGGCTGTTGTCTTTCTTTCTCACCGGAGCCTCCTTGTGGTTTTCAGAGATATTTAAACAACTCTTCCGCTTCTTCTTTCCGGATCGTCTCCTTGACATCGAGGACTTCGACCTTCACATTTTTCTGTCCGAAAAGGATTTCCAGGATGTCGCCCTCGTTTACCTGGGCGGAAGCCTTTGCGGGCCGCCCGTTGACCAGGACGCGGCCCGCATCGCATGCCTCATTGGCTACCGTGCGGCGCTTAATGAGCCTTGATACTTTTAAAAATTTATCCAAACGCATATCTTATCTCTCCTGTCTCGTGAACGCCGCCCCTGCCATGATCGAGCAGGAGGGGACTCCCCTCCTGCTCGCCCGCGGGGCGGCGTTCGGCGTAATGCTTCCCTACGCCGCCCCTGCTATGATCGAGCAGGAGGGGACTTCCCTCCTGCTCGCCCGCGGGGCGGCGTTCGGCGTAAGCCGAAATGCTTCCTTACGCCGCCCCTGCGATAAAACATAAGGGGGAACTAGCGTCCCCCCTTATGCCTGCGAGCAAAACTTTATAGTATGCGCACGAATTTTCAGCAGAATGATGCCGCTTGCAGCGGCGAAAATTCGGCGCGGGAAACGAATAAAACGCAAGCGTTTTATTCGTTTCCTATGATCATAATTTATTTGGCGTTGACCAGATCCTTAAGGGCCTTGCCGGGTTTGAACTTGGGAGCCTTGGAAGCGGCAATCTGGATGGTTTCCTTGGTCTGGGGATTGCGGCCTTCCCTGGCTGCGCGCTCAGCTACCTCGAAGGTGCCGAAGCCGACCAGCTGAACCTTTTCGCCTTTTTTCAGTTCTTCAGAAACAACATCGATGAAGGCCTTGAGGGCTTTCTCGGTATCCTTTTTGGAAAGCTCGGTCTGGGCGGCCATGGCGTCGACTAATTCCGTTTTATTCATATCTCTTTTCCTCCTGAATTAGCTTTATTATACGCACCGGTCGCATGCCGCATGCGGCAAAAACCCTTCCGCGCCTGTGCGCTAGCTTAAATACATGTCTTTTATATACCATCATAGGCGCATTGTCAAGCGATTTCGCCTGAAAGCGGCGATTTTTGCCCACTTTTGTTACCGGGGAGTTCTTTCAGCAGTTCCAGCAGCTGTTCGCGGCTGTTTTTGGACGGCTCCTCGATCACCTTCGACAGAAGGTATTCCAGCGCCGCCCCCAGCTCCTTTCCGGGAGGGAACCCGGCCGCGATCAGGTCTTTTCCGGACACGGCCAGGGTTTTTAGGGACACGCACTGGCCTTCCTCCTGGATGGCGTGAAAGCATTTCTCCACGCCGGCGATCCTATCCAGCGTTTCCCGGCGGATATAATCGCTCTGCGCCAGGCAATCCGCCCTCTGAACCTCAAGGTAGAGGGGGAACAGCTCTTCGCCGATCCGGTTGACCGCCTTCCGGACAGCGGCCATCTGCGGCAGCGGGCGGTAGTCGTGCCAGCGGATCAGGGCGGTCACCTGGTTTATGGTCTCATTATCCATTTTCAGGCGGCGAAGGATCTCCTGCGCCTTTTCGGCGCCCTTGATGTCGTGGGTATAGAAATGGTCAATGCCCCTCTCATCCGTTATGCGGCACTCCGGCTTGGCGATATCATGAAGGAGCATGGTAAAGCGCAGGACCTTATCGCAGCGGATGTAGCGGAGCGTCTGCAGGATATGCCCGCCCACGCTGTAGCAATGGTAGGGCGTATTCTGCGGTGTTGCCATGCACACGTCAAACTCCGGCAGAAAAACCTTTGTCAGGCCAAGCTCCCAGGCTTTTTGCATGTCCTCCGGATGAGGCGACAGGAGGATCTTTTCCAGCTCGGACGCGATCCGCTCCGCGCTGATCCGGGAGAGGGAGGGCGAGAGCTGCTTTATGGCCTCCCGGGTCCTTTCCTCAATGTCAAAGCCCAGCTGGGCGGAAAAGCGGACGGCCCGGAGCAGGCGCAGCGCATCCTCCGAAAACCGCTGGACCGGGTCGCCGACACAGCGGATCGTCTTATTCTGAATATCCGAAAGCCCGCCGAAGGGGTCCTGAAGGCCTTTTTCCTGATTATAGGCCATGGCGTTCATGGTGAAATCCCGGCGCAAGAGGTCCTCCCGAAGGGAAGCCGTAAAAGTGACGCCGGAGGGATGGCGGCCATCCTCATACTTTCCGTCCACCCGGTATGTCGTCACTTCATATCCTTCTTTGCCGTCCATGACCGTTACCGTTCCGTGGGCAAGGCCGGTATCGACGGTCCGGCGGAAAAGGGCCTTGACCTGCTCCGGCCTCGCCGAGGTGGTTATGTCCCAGTCATGGGGGACTCTGCCCATAAGGGAATCCCGGACGCAGCCGCCCACCACAAAGGCTTCATAGCCGGCTCCTCCCAGGACATCCAGAATGTGCCGGGCGCCTTCCGGAATGGGGAAGGAGACGCCAGACGTTCCGTTCTTTTCCTGCTGCATCAATACGCCCTTCCCCAGTAGACCATCTTCTTGGCGGGCTTTCCACAGCAGACACAGGTATCCGCCAGGTGTTCCTGCACAAACGGCATGCAGCGGGAGGTCGCCTGGACATCTTCTTTGATCTTATCCTCGCAGGCCTGGTCGCCGCACCACATGGCCTTGACAAATCCCGGCCTGTTTTCGATGGTATCTTTAAATGTCTCGTAGTCCAGGGCGGTATAGGTGTGGGCATCCCTGTGGGCCCTTGCCCTCTCCAGCATCTCGTGCTGCATAGCGGAAAGGGTTTCCTTCACCTTTTCGGCCAGCTCCTCAAACTTGACGACGATCTTCTCGCGGGTATCGCGGCGGCAGATGACCGCTTCGCCTTTTTCGATATCGTTGGGACCGCACTCGATGCGGACCGGAATGCCTCTCATCTCCTGCTCGGCAAACTTGAAGCCCGGGCTCTTGTCCGTATCGTCCAGCTTGACGCGGATGCCGGCCTCTTTCAGGATCTGGTAAAGCTCCGCCGTCTTTTCAACCACTTCCGGTTTTCTCTGCTGGATGGGGATCACCACGGCCTGGACGGGCGCGATAGCCGGGGGCAGGACAAGGCCGCTGTTATCGCCGTGGACCATGATAAGGGCGCCGATCATGCGGGTGGTCATGCCCCAGGAGGTCTGGTGGACATATTTCAGGGTGTTGTCCTTATCCGCGTACTGAATGCCGAAAGCCCTGGCGAACCCGTCGCCAAAGTTGTGGCTGGTGCCGGACTGGAGGGCCTTGCCGTCGTGCATCAGGGCTTCTATGGTATAGGTGGCCTTGGCGCCGGCAAACTTTTCCTTGTCCGTCTTCTGGCCTTTGATCACCGGAATGGCCAGGACTTCTTCGCAGAAGTCCGCGTAGACATTGAGCATCTGTATGGTCCTCTCCTCGGCCTCCTCGGCTGTGGCGTGGGCGGTATGGCCCTCCTGCCACAAGAACTCGCGGGAGCGAAGGAAGGGGCGGGTCGTCTTTTCCCAGCGCACGACCGAGCACCACTGATTGTAGACCTTCGGAAGGTCGCGGTGGGAGTGGATGTCGCCTTTATAAAAATCGCAGAAAAGGGTCTCGGAGGTCGGGCGCACGCAGAGCCGCTCCTGCAGGGGCTCAAGGCCTCCGTGCGTTACCCAGGCCACCTCCGGCGCAAAGCCTTCCACATGTTCCTTTTCTTTCTGGAGGAGGGATTCAGGGATGAACATGGGCATGTACACATTCTGCACGCCCGTCGCCTTGAAGCGGCGGTCAAGCTCCGCCTGGATGTTTTCCCAGATCGCATAGCCTGCCGGCTTAATGACCATGCAGCCCTTAACGCTGGTGTAGTCGCAAAGCTCCGCTTTTTTGACCACATCGGTATACCATTGGGCGAAATCCTCCTCCATGGAGGTTATCGCTTCGACCAGTTTTTTCTCTTTTGCCATAAAATATATCTCCTTTTATTTAGTCTGCAGATTATAGGTCCAGACGGATCTGCCGGTTTGTTCGGTTATAGTTATAGTAGCGCACGCCGGCGGCGTCCATCATCCGCTTGGAAGCGATGATGGACGGGGTGTCGGCATATTTGTCGCTGTCGTAGACAACGGTTTTTATGCCCGCCTGGATGATCGCTTTCGCGCATTCGTTGCAGGGAAAAAGCGTTACGTAGAGCTTGCTGCCTTCCAGGCTCCCGCCCCGATAGTTCAAAATGGCGTTCGTCTCGGCGTGGGTCACGTAAAGGTATTTGGTATCCAGGGGATCTCCCTCTCTTTCCCAGGGGAAGTCGTCATCCGAGCATCCGTTTGGGAAACCGTTGTAGCCCATGGACAGGATCTTGTTGTCCCGGCTGACTATGCAGGCGCCAACCTGTGAATTGGGGTCCTTGGAGCGCATGCCGGAAAGCATGGCCACGCTCATAAAATATTCGTCCCATGTCAGGTAATCGCTTCTCTTGGCACTCATTTTTTTCATATATCATCTGCTCCCCATCATTTTTGCATACGATAAGGTCTGTCTTATACGGAATCAGCTCTCTTCGATAAGGTCGATCCGCCGCCTGTGCCTCTCTTCGCCGGAAAAGGGCGTATCGAGAAACGTATCGACGATCTTTAAAGCCAGGGACGGGCCGACCACGCGTCCGCCCATGGCAAGCACATTGGCATCGTTGTGAAGCCTTGTCGCCTCCGCGGAAAAGCAGTCTCCGCACAGGGCGCATCGGATGCCCTTTACCTTATTTGCCGCTATGGAGATCCCGATCCCGGTCCCGCAGATGAGGATACCCCTGTCGCACTCTCCCGATACGACAGCCCTTGCCACAGACCGGGCATAGATGGGATAGTCTGTGGATTCTTCGCTGTCACATCCGAAATCCTTATACGGAAGATGCCTCTCTTCCAGGTGTTTCATAACCTCTTGCTTCAAAGCATAACCGCCATGGTCGCATCCGATAGCTATCATGACCACTCAGCCCTCCTTAATAAAAACGAACGATAACATTTCCGCCGCTCTGGCCGCGTCATTTTCCTCAAATGCCACGCGCAGGCTATACCTTTATGACCTGATGGCCAGCGGCCTTAAGCAGGCGGTTCATAATGGCCTGTCCCATCCTCGGCGTGTAAAAACTTTCGGAATATATCACCGTGACATGGCCATCATCAAATTCCCTCAGCACATTAAAAAGGTGCCGGGCTATCTCCTCCTCATCCTGGCGGCTTCCTATGCAGGCAAATGTGCCCTCCCGGTAAAGGCCCTGCGATTCCGTCGTCCCTATGATCCCAGGCCGGCCGCCCCGGGCGGCTTCCTCGGCCGAGAGGCGGTTGATCTCGTCCACCACGGCCTCCTGGCCGCCTTCGACAATAAACAGAGGCGCCCTCGGCGCGTAATGCCGGTATTTCATGCCCGGCGCTTTCGGGCGCTGCACATCCGTCACAAGCCCCGGATCGATCCGGACCTCTCCAAGGATGCGTTCGAGCATTTCCCTGTTAATATAGCCGGGCCGCAGGACCGTGGGAATCTCCTCGGTAAAATCCACAATGGTGGATTCCAGGCCTATGCCCACATCCCCGCCGTCGATGATCATGTCGATGCGCTCCCCCAGGTCATCGATCACATGGGAGGCTTTCGTCGGGCTTGGGCGGCCGGAGGCATTGGCGCTCGGAGCGGCCACATATCCTCCGGAGAGGGCGATCAGCTCCCGGGCTATGGCATGGTTGGGAAAACGCACGGCCACGCTGTCAAGCCCTCCGGTCGTTTCATAGGGGACCCTCTCCGATTTTGGAAAGATCATCGTCAGAGGCCCGGGCCAGAAAGCGTCCGCCAGGCGCATGGCGGCCTCCGGGCACATCTTTACCAGTGGAAACAGATCCTCCCTCCTGGCAATGTGGACGATCAGGGGGTTATCGGAGGGTCTTCCTTTAGCCGCATATATCTTTCGGGATGCCTCCGGGTCCAGGGCATTCCCGCCCAGGCCGTAAACCGTTTCGGTGGGGAAAGCCACCAGGCCGCCCCGCTTAATGACCTCGCCCGCCCGTTTAAGGGCAGGCATGTCGAGGTCTTTCTCTGTCATGGTTATGATTTCTGCTTTCACAAAAATTCCTTCTTAATAGAGCAAAATTTCTTGTTAATAGTATCAATCGATCTTCACAATAAATGTCCCGTGCTCCGTGTCCTCAAAGCAGACGCTTCCCAGGCTCTTAAGGTGGTCCGCAAGAAGCTCTTCGCCATATTTTTCTTTTTCCCGGCTGCCGACAAAGATATAGGACACATGGTATTTTTCCAGAAGCGCCTTCACCGCCGCATCATCCGCCGACGTATAGATCGTCCGGATATCCGCGGCCTTGGCATCCAGGTCGGGGGTATTGCTCCGCCACAGCCATTCATGGACATACCAGCCAAGGACAGTGGGAAGCCCGGTCGACGCCGACACCCGGTTATCCGCCGTATAGCTGCTTCCGTCGCATTCCAGCACCACAGGCGAGCCTGTGACGTTTTTCTTAAGCCATTCTATGGCGGCCTTATCTTCCCTGAAATCCGTATCCAGGTAGGACAGCGCATACAGCCCCTGATAGGCGGACGGGTCTCTGTAATTGGAGTACCAGGCGCCTATGCAGTTAAAGAAGTATCCCAATGTCCAGAACCAGAGGATAAGGCCGACGACCGACACGATCTTGAAAAACCTCTGCCGGGAAATGATGATCAGGCGGAAGATCGCATAGCCGATGGTTATGCCGAACAGGATGTAGGCCTGGTACGTCAGCTTGAACATGGTATTCGCCCTGGCGTTGGTGGCTTCATAGATATCCCGGACATAGACGACCTCCGGGATGGCCACAAGGCCAATGGCGCAGAGAGCCGTGATGATGGCAAAAAGATCCGGGATCGATGTATGGCGCATCCGGCGGAAGATCGTGCCGTGTATCTTTTTGACCACGGTATTTTCAAAAATGACCGCAATGACAAGGCACAGGGACAGTACGACCGGAAGCCCCCACAGGATCAGCAGCTGGTGGGGCATGGAATGGTTCTGTGCCAGCTTCACGCCGGAGATCATGGGCGAAAAACTGAGCGTAAAGGGCAGGATGACTGCCGTGCTGACCACAGCCATCTCAAGGGCCTGCAAAATGGTCGCCATGATGACATGGAAGCCCTGTTTTCTGTAGTGCACGATATTCGTGAACAGGATAACGCCCCCCATGACAACAAAATAGATAACAAAATCCCAGAAGTTTGTCCAGTGGAAAATGCCGAGGAGCAGGCTTCCCAGCAGGATATGCGGCCGCAGCAGCTCCCGCAGGGCAAAGGGAAGGCGCCCGCTGTGCCCGTAATGCCTCCGGAGAAGATCATTCATATAGGCGTACAGAAGCCCGACCAGCAGCAGCACGAACATGATATTTACCACATGGGCATGCAGGTCCCCCAGGACAAAGGAATAGCAGGGGAACTCGTGTATGGTCTTATCGTTGGCGACCTCCGGGTTAAAGCCGATGTAGCGGGTCGCGTTGGGGAACCAGTAGGTATCGATCGTATCCGCGCCTGTCAGCTTTTGGACGATCGGAATGATGCAGCGGTAAACCACATAATGGACGTTGCCGGCAATGGAGACCGCCAGGCCGGCCGTGACACCGGCCAGCACCGGAGCCCGGTGAAGGCGGAACGCATTCCGGGATGAGCCTTCCTTAACCTCTATAACGCCCCAGGATTGCTCCAGGGCCTTCTGCTCCTGCATTTTATGGCCTTCCGCCTGATGAGCGGCTTTCTGGAACCTGTCCTTCACCCGGTCCGTAAACATCTGCCAGACAAGGGAGCAGGGAAGCGAAAAAGCAAAGGCCGCCACGAAGGCACGCATCAGGTTATAGGTCTCCTCCACCCGGGTCAGTGTCAGCTTGGTCAGGAAGACCGCATAATACTGCCCGCCATAGTAATAGTTGATGGTCCCGCCGGAGTACCACATATCCGTGGGCGGAAGGGTGGTGCTGCGCATCATGGCTTCCATAAAGCCGTAGTCCATAAATTTCTCTGTGCCATAGGCCTGAGGATGGAAGCCCGCCAGATAGGTCCAGATGAGGAAGAACAGGAAAAATCCCAGCTCTTCGGCCCACACCAGGGTCAGGCGGCTTACGGGAAATATCTCATGGACCCCGTCTTTTTCAAAAAAGTACAGGCAGATGCACACGACAAAGAAGATCGCCGTCACAAAAAGGCAGGTGCCCGTGGTGAACAGCATGACCTTAAGGCTTACCAGAAGCCAGGTCAGAAAGCCGCTGATGGCAATGCCCAGAACCTTTGAAAACATCCATCCCTTATCTTCGAACGTCCCGAACAGCCGTCCCGTAAGCGGCATGGTAAAAAGCCCGATGACAAAGGCGCTAAGATACCAGGTCAGGAATATGAACGCATCTCCCTTTAAAAGATAGATCTCCCCCCCGATCAGAAGGCCTGTCAAAAGTAACATTATCAGTATTTTAACGATTCCGTTTTTCTTTGCCTGCATGTCGCCCATCGCTCCTTTTTTGAATCAGACGTTTTTGAGATCAAACGCTTTTGCGCAGTATTCGAAAATCGTGCACAGCCTGCCGCCCGATCCCGATGATCCGCTTCATGTTCAGGGAGTTCTTCCCCCCCTGCCTCGGCCGAAAGGTAATGGGGATATACCGCACGTTCTTCTTTTCCTTTTCGTAAATGACGCTCATCAGCACATTGGGCAGATTATAGCCCTCGGGGATCTTTTTCAGGACCTCCTTAAGCTCAGAGCTTTTCATCAGGCGGAAAGGCGTATTGGCATCCTTGACCCAGATGTGAAAGGTCAAAAACAGCACCAGCCGCAGCGTTCTTGTCACAAGCACCCGGGAGAGGCCGTCCTCCCGGCCTTTCCGGTATCCGATGATCAGGCCGGCGCTCTCCCGCATTTCCCAGAAGGGCCAGAACTCATCCGGCAGCGTCTGGCCGTCGGAATCCGTCTGGAAAATATAGTCTGCCCCGTCTTCGATCGCCTTTTTATAGGCGGCAAGGACCGTCGGCCCGTGGCCTTCATTCTTCTTATCCACAGCCAGGAGAAGGGGATAGTCCTTCTGGCAGGCGCATATCTTCTCCCAGGTGCTGTCCCGGCTTCCGTCATTGACGACCAGAAGGCGGCTGCCCTTCCCGGCCTTTTCCGCGACGGGATGCCACATGGCGATCACCGATTCGATGTTCGCTTCCTCATTATAAGCCGGCATGACAATGTAAAGGCTTTCCTGGCCAAAATTATCTTGCGTCATAAATGCGTATCCTCCCATCTTCCGTCTGATAAGCCAGCGGGTAGGCCTTTTTTATCGTTTCCTCCTGGCCGGCTTTGCCTTCAAAGGTCATATTCTCCTCAAACAGGATGTATGTGATGCCCTCCTGCCTGACCAGGGCGGTAAGCGCCTCCTCATCCGTCGTGGTATATATCTCCACCGCCCGCGCAGCCCGGGTATAGGTGTCATAGCCGGCCGACCAGGCATAGTAGGGCCAGCCCAGATACATCATAACGCCCGACATGGTCACCTCATGTATGCTGTATTCCGGCGTCAGGATGATATCGTCCCGGCCAAGATTTTCGGCCAGCCATTCCGTTAAGGGGCTGTCCGTGCGGACAGTTACCCGGTGGCGCCGGTCATTGTCTTTCAATATCACGACAAAATCGTAAACGCCGGTCGCCGTCAGCATGACGGCCATGACCAGGGCGAGCACCCGCTTCGCCCATCTGCCCTTCCGGCCTTGGCCCTGCCAGAGCCCTGAGAGCAGCCGCCCCCAGAAAACGGTCATAAAGGCCATGGCGATCATAATATATTTGTGATTTACGGTGATATCCGGTGTCAGGGAACCGACAAAGGCGAAGATAAAGGGGAAGAAAAAGGCCAAAAGCAGAAGCCTTTCTTTTCGCCTCATGAAGGCGGCATAGAGGATCAGTCCCAGAACGCTGAAAAAGCTGGTCTCTATGATGAACCACAAGATCCCGGGAAGGCTTTTATCCGGACTTATGAATCCCCAGTAGAAGGAAGCCGTTATCCCCGACCCGCTGATAAAGGTCCTGGTCTGCAAAAGGGTAAGGCCGACCGCCAGGGCCGCGCTAAGAGCATAGTCCAGCTTGCCATCGGAAAAGACGGCCATTCCCAGCAGGATGAGGAGGGCTCCGATCACCGCCGCCCCGTTAAAGAAGGCTGTCATTCCCAGCAGGAGCCCGACAAAAACCGCCATTTTCACATCCCGGCTCTTCCAGGCGCTGCCGGAAAAAAGGCTTGCCTTCACAAAAGCCAGCCCCTTTTCTTTCCGTCCGGCCCCTTCCTCCAGGCGGTCCATAAACAGCCATACCGCTGCTGCCGCCGCCAGGATTCCAAAGGCGAGATGGCGCTGGTTAAGATAGACGTTATAGCACCAGAGTCCCCAGTTTTCTTTCTCCGTGTAGCCGATAAACTCGGTGTTGGTCCGCAGCACCTCGATCAGGTCTCCCGCCTGTATATGCTCATAGGCAAAGCGGAAAAACGCAAGCCCGCTCCGGAAGAAAAAGAGGACGCAGGCGATCATGCCGGAGAGCAGGCGCCCGTGTGAAACCCTTCGGGCTATCTGGCAGAGGATCATAAGAAAGCCGAGGAGTGATAGGAGGCTGACCAGATTATAGGCAATGTCCAGCCTCAGCCCCAGGTATTCCAGGTTTCCCACGAGGAACTGGAACATAAAGTGGTATTTAATGTCCTCCCCGCCAAAATGCGGGTACGCCGTGGGAAAATTATTGCCCATGGAGAAGGAGCGCATCATGGCCGTGTGGGGGGCGTAGTCGCCAAACACCGTAAAGCCGCTGTACAGCTGGTTGCCCTTCTGGACAAAAACGTAGAAGAAGGTAAAGGCAATAAAGGCGGCCAGAAAAACAAACCACAGGATCTCCAGCACGTTTTCCCAACGCGCGCTTTTTTGACGCGCGTTCTCATATGACGCCCTGCGCGCGTCCTCCCGGCTGCGGTCCCTCTGCGGGGATAAGGGTCCGTTGGCCCTGTCCTGCCCGGGCTCGTCCTCGCCGTCAGCGGGAACGTCCTCCAGTGGAAAACCCGAAAAAGGAAGGGGCTCCCGGGCATGAACGTCATTCCCGGCCGAGGACGGCACAGGAGACGGCGTTTCCGAAGGTCCTTCCGGCTCTGCCCTCTCCGGGCTTTTTGCCTTGTCCGGCTCCTCGGCCTTTTCTGTTTTTCCTGCCCAAAAGCCGTTCTGCCATCTTCTTTCCAGCCTGCGCATGCGCCGGCTGAACGTGACGAAGATCGCCGCGGACAGCATCACAAACAGGTTGGCATAGGAAAGAGGCTGGTCTTCATTGGCCTTTGTGCTCAGAAAAAAGGCTATGATATAGACGCCCCAGGACAGGATAAGCGTTCCCATGGCAAAGGCCATCGGCAGATCCGTCCATTTTTTATATTTATCCGCATAATTTTCAGTCTTAGTCCCGGCAAAGGTCCGGTCCGTCATCAGATGGACGACCTCAGCCCCTGTCAGGACAGAAAGTATAATAAAGAGTAATCCCAACATAAAGTATATTCTTTCACTTATTTTTTATAGTCTGCATACGAATTTTCATCGGAATGATGCCACTTGCAGCGGCGAAAATCCGGCGCGGGAAACGAATGAAAACGAGAGGCGCTTTATTCGTTTCCTAATTATGTAAAGCTCCTAATATGTAAAGCTTTAAATGTTATCGCGGATGGCCGCCCATACGGAGCTGTCCTCGGCCCCGAGGGCCCACCCGGCCACGCCGGCCAGGCCATATTTCGACACCAGGCGCGCCTTCTCGCCGATGGAGCGGCTCTCTTCCAGCCACATTTTGTTCTGGAAGCCGTCCTTTTCATAGGTCACGACATACTGGCACAGATTCAGGTCCCAGTAGCTTTCCACCTCGTTTTCCTCCAGGATCTCCAGCGACCGGAGCATGGTTATCTCGACCACCTCGGCCAGGCTTCCGTTCCAGGTCTTCCATACCCGGGTATAGAAGGGGAGGGCGTTGATCAGGCGCTCCGGCGGAACGCTTTTCAGGGATTCTATGATGCCGGACTCCACCCAGGGAAGGGAGGCCACCGACCCCAGCTCCGTGGAGGAGGTGTGCTCATCGTACCCCATCATGATCACATAATCGACGATCTCGGCCTGCTCTTTTCTGTCATAAACGTGATTATATGACTTGGGGACCGGATTGTCCACCGATAATGTCAGGCCCGCCCTATGGCATTCAATGGAGAGTTCCCGCAAAAACTGCAGGAAATCCCTTCCGCATTCCACATTCAGAACGTACTCAAGGTCCACATTGATGCCGTCCAGCCCTACCCGCCCGGCCGCTTCCATCAGCTGCCCGATAAGGTTCCGGCGGGCGCTTGTGCTGCCGAGGACAGCCTCCGTGCGGATCGTCTGCATGTATTTGATATCATTGACCAGCCCCCAGACCTTCATCCCCCTGCTGTGCGCCTTCTCAACGTACTCCGCGGAGGAGATGTCCTCGATGTTGCCGTAATCGTCCCGGACAAAAAACCAGGTCGGCGACAGGACCGTCACGCCCTCGGTATTCTCTGTATTTGCCTCAAAGTAGCTGTTGCCGATCTCTGATTCCATGTTGTCCCATACCATGATGACCGGCCGGTTTTCCGTGATGTACTGATACGACGGGGCTGAAAAGCTTCTGGACACGCTGAGGACCTCCGGCTGGGAGGTGAATTTTTTTTGAATGTAGCCGATGTATCCGTCCTCCGTAGCTACCTTATCCCATTCTGCCGTCTCGTCCTCTTCCACAAAGCGAAGGTGCGTTCCCTGCGATACATCGCAGAGGATGGGCGCCTTGATGTGGTTAGAGATGCGCACCGGCGCGCTGGCGTTCACGCTCACGCTCTCAAGGTCCGTAAACTCTGTCTGAATAATGATCCGGGCCGGCTCCTGTTTTTGATAGACATCCATATCGGTAAAACGCGAGATGTAGGAAATCTTAAGATACAGGCCATCCTCCGCCAGATAGGCGTCCGCCCCGGGGATGTCTGATATGGCTGTTGTGTCCAGCTGCTCCGGCGTGGCATACAGCATCTGCCGGTTTTCCTCATCGTAGTAAAAGCGCTGGTTGATATAGGTGTTGACGACATCCAGCGGCAGATAGGCGTTCTCTCCGGCCAGCAGGCCTCTCTCCTCCAGGATCCTTTCGCCCAGGATAATGACCGCCCTGTTCTCCCCTAGGGTTCCGTCCGGATCGTAAAAAGCCACCAGATCCTGTCTTTCCTTCGACGGCGTATTTTTGTTGATCACATAGGTTCCCGCTCCCAGAATTCCGACAAGAATAATAAGTAAGACAATAAGCAGCCGGGGATTTCTTCTGCGTTTTCGTTTTGCCATTAGAAGATCTCCTTTGTGAATATTGGTAAATATCTTATTAGTAAGCGTAGTAAATGTTCTAGTGGTAAATGCCTGGTCCCTGAAATCGCAGGGTTTCTTTTCAATTATACCACACGCCGGGGAAAATGTATCTAAAAATAAGAAAAAAAACAAAAAATCCCCCGGAAGCCCAAGGGCCCCGGGGGATATCGTGAGAAGATGCCGTGTGTAAGAGCAGTTTCCCTGATCTTGCCGCCATGTTATGCGTCATATGCCGCGGCGGATCTTCAGCGCGGAGGCGACACATGTCCGCAAAAGATCCATGCGCATACGAAAAGATCCATGCGCATACGAAAAGATCCATACGCATACGAAATCGTGTGCCGCGGTATAGGCAAAAGCATTTCCGGTAAAAACAATGCCATGTTTCTTCGGCGAAGGCCTCAGCTTCTTACGCCGGAGCCTTCATCCCGGATATAATCAAATTCCACCCGGGCAATCCTGCCGTGGGCGTCTTCAACATAGTCCCGCATATAGCCTCCCTGGTCCGCCACCAGACAGGCTTTGGCAATGGACTTAGGTGTGCTTGGCTTTCCGTTCAGGCAAAGCTTAATGCCCTGCTGCCGATACTGCTCCAGCTCCTCGCACAGAGGCTGATAGAGCGTTTTTCTTTTTTTCTCATGAACCGGTTCAGCCAGGCGATACCTGGACTTGCTGCGTGATATATTTTCCGTATCCGTCTATCCTCCTTTCCGTTTATCGTATGCGCACGAATTTTCAGCACAGTATGAACGCTAGAGCGTCGAAAATTCAGCGCAGGAAACGCGCCGGGGAAAAGATGTCCGGGCAGAGCAAGAGCTTTTGTCTTATGGAATGACCCCCGGAACAGACGGCAGAATGCCAGAACAGGATATGGGTTCCGGTTAGTGAATATGTCCGGCCTTGCGGACCGAAAGTGAAGGTTATTGATCGATTGATATTCCGAATGGATATCTAATTTAGTTCTTATTTTTTTAGTTCTTCTTTTTTAGTTCTTCTTTTGCTATTGACAGGATCTGTTTTTAATTGTATATATAAACCCTGACGCAAACAGGCCTGACCAGTAGATCATGTTTTTATAGCGTTTTATACCCGGTTTCCCTTTTACATCTGATCTGATATTTTTTAATATTTTCTGTTCAGGAAACTGTTTTTCAGGGCCTGCCCGTTTTCTCTCTTTTCCTCCGCTTATATTATAGAGCATTTCCGGAGCGAAGCAAGCAGTTCGACAAAAAATAGCAAAAAACTTTCATTTTTTCTCAAAAATAGTCTTTACACAGCCATAGATTTCTGTATATAATATAGTTTGAATTATTGTATATTGTGATGGGGCCAATCCCCGGATATTATGTTTGTTGCCTGTGAACTACCACAGACCATAAAGGTCTGTGGCTTCTGTTAAATGGTTCACCAG
>CAMNNO010000009.1 GCA_946545475.1 uncultured Blautia sp. | reverse complement strand
CCGGTAGGGAAACGAAAATCAGAATGAGCTACAAAGAAAAGTTTACTGTTTTTGCATACGAAGGAGAAAAATATGGCAAACATTAACCAAGACTATTTAAAGCTCCCCGGAAGCTACCTGTTTTCCGCCATTGGAAAGAGGGTGCGGGCGTATGAAGAGGCGCACCCCGAAAAACGAGTGATACGCCTCGGGATCGGCGATGTCACGCAGCCGCTCGTCCCGGCGGTCATAGATGCCCTGCACAGGGCGGTGGAGGAGATGGGGGAGGCACAGACATTCCGCGGCTACGCCCCCGACCTTGGGTACGCATTTCTCCGGAAGGCCATAGCCGAAAACGACTATGTAAAGCGGGGCTGCGATATCTCGGAGGATGAGATCTTCATCTCGGACGGGGCCAAGTGCGACTGCGGCAACATCCAGGAGATCTTCGGGAAGGATAACCGCGTGGCGGTATGCGACCCGGTCTATCCCGTCTATGTCGACTCAAATGTCATGGCTGGCCGGACAGGGAAGTACGATGAGAAGACCGGCCGGTATGAGGGCGTCATCTACATGCCCTGCACACAGGAAAACGGCTTTGTCCCGGACATTCCCGGGGAGGTGCCGGACCTCATTTACCTGTGCTTTCCGAATAACCCGACAGGCGCGGTGATCTCAAAGCAGAAGCTCCAGAAGTGGGTGGACTACGCCAATGATTACGGCTGCGTGATCCTGTATGATGCCGCCTACGAGGCCTATATCTCGGACCCGGATATCCCGCACAGCATCTACGAATGCCGGGGAGCCAGGCGGTGCGCCATCGAATTTCGCTCCTTCTCGAAGACAGCCGGCTTTACAGGGCTGCGGCTCGGCTTCACCGTGGTCCCGAGGAGCCTTGAAGTTCAGGGCGTGCCCCTGTGGCCCCTCTGGGCCCGGCGCCACGGGACCAAATACAACGGAGCGCCCTACATCGTCCAGAGGGCCGGCGAGGCCGTCTACTCGGAGGAGGGCCGGCAGCAGGTCAGGGAGCAGATCGCTTACTACATGGAGAACGCCGGATACATCTACGACGGGCTTAAGGCGGCCGGCTACCATGTGTACGGCGGCGTGAACGCCCCATACATATGGCTGAAAACGCCGCGCGGGATGACCAGCTGGGAATTTTTTGAGCATCTCCTTTCCCGGGCGAACGTGGTGGGCACCCCCGGGGCCGGCTTCGGCCCGAGCGGGGAGGCGTACCTGCGCCTGACCGCCTTCGGAAGGCGGGAGGACACTATCGAGGCCGTAGAGCGGATAAAGGACGCCGGCATTCTGTGACAGGGGGAATGAAGATGAAACGGGACAGAAAGCTAATCCTGGACGACGGGAGCGAGTATATCGGCACAGGCTTCGGCGCCCGGACGGATACGGTGTGCGAGCTCGTGTTCAATACCTCGATGGCGGGCTACCAGGAGATCCTATCGGACCCGTCCTACACGGATCAGGGGGTCGTCATGTCCTACCCGCTGATCGGCAACTACGGGATCACACAGGAGGACTATGAGAGCCGCGTCATCGCGCCATCGGCGCTTATCGTCCGGGATATCAATGAGGCCCCCTCAAACTTCCGCTCTGTCCTGACCGTGCCGGAGCTCCTGGAAGAGAGGGGCATCCCGGGGCTCTGCGGGGCCGATACCCGGATGATCGTCCGGAGCATACGGGAGCTGGGCTCCCGGCGGGCCCTTCTGACAGACATATCGACGCCTCTCGATACAGGACTGTCCATCATCCGGGACACGCCCGTTCCTCATGACGCGGTGAAGCGCCGGAGCTGTGCGAAAAAGTGGTACAGCCGCACCTCAAACCCCAGGTTCCATGTGGCGGTCATCGACTGCGGCATGAAGGCCAACATCGTCCGGATGCTGAACCAGAACAAATGCAATGTCACGGTGGTGCCCTACGATGCCGCCTGGGAGGAGATCCTTTCCCTCTCGCCGGACGGCGTGCTCATCTCCAACGGCCCGGGCGACCCGGAGGATGTGCCGGAGGTCATCGAAACCCTTAAGCGCCTGCGGGGGCGGGTGCCGCTCTTCGGCATCTGCCTGGGGCACCAGATGCTCGCCCTCGCTTTCGGGGCCAAAACCTATAAGCTTAAATTCGGACACAGAGGAGGAAACCACCCGGTAAAGGATATACGGACAGGGAAGATCGAGATCACCAGCCAGAACCACAGCTACGCGGTGGATGAGGCGAGCCTTGCGGGGACGGGACTTTCCGTCACGCATATCAACCTTCTGGACAATACGGTGGAGGGGCTTAGCTGCGAGGAGGAGAGGGCCTTTTCGGTGCAGTACCATCCAGAAAGCGCGCCGGGCCCCCAGGAGAGCGTCCATCTGTTTTTACAGTTTACAGAGATGATGAAAAGAGGATAGAGGATGCCGAAACGGACGGATATCAGAAAAGTGCTTGTGATCGGCTCCGGGCCTATCGTGATCGGGCAGGCGGCGGAGTTCGACTACGCCGGGACGCAGGGCGCCCTTGCCCTGAAAGAGGAGGGTTACGAGGTCATACTGGCTAACTCCAACCCGGCGACCATCATGACGGACCACGCCATCGCGGACAAGGTCTACATGGAGCCGCTGACGCTGGAATACCTGGCCCGGATCTGCCGGTACGAGAGGCCGGACGCCATCATTCCCGGGCTCGGCGGCCAGACAGGGCTTAACCTCTCGCTGCAGCTTTACGACAAGGGCGTTTTGTCCGAGTGCGAAATAGAGCTCCTTGGCACGGAGGCGGAATGCATCCGCCGGGCGGAGGACCGGGAAAAATTTAAGGAGTTGTGCGAAGAGCTTTCCCTCCCGGTGGTGCCGTCGGCGATCGCCGAGAGCGTTGAGGAGGGACTTGCGGCCGCCGTCTCCATAGGATACCCGGTCATCCTGCGGCCGGCCTTCACCCTCGGCGGGACCGGGGGCGGCTTTGCCTATGACGAGGAGGAGATGCGGGAGAAGATGGCCCATGCCCTCTCCCTCTCCCCCGCGCACCAGGTCCTGGTGGAAAAGAGCATCAAGGGCTATAAGGAGATCGAGTACGAGGTCATCCGCGATGCGAATGACACCGCCATCACGGTCTGCAACATGGAAAACCTGGACCCCGTGGGGATCCACACCGGCGACTCCATCGTGGTCGCGCCGAGCCAGACGCTGACCAACAGGGAATACCACATGCTGCGGGACAGCGCCCTTAAGATCATCCGGGCCCTTAAAGTCAAGGGCGGCTGCAATGTCCAGTTCGCCCTGGACCCGGAATCCTTTAGCTACTATGTGATCGAGGTGAACCCCCGCGTGTCGCGCTCCTCCGCCCTGGCCTCCAAGGCAAGCGGCTACCCCATCGCAAGGGTGTCGGCAAAGATCGCAGTCGGGATGACCCTGGACGAGATCCCTCTCGCCAACACGCCGGCCTGCTTTGAGCCGTCTCTTGATTACGTGGTGACAAAAATGCCGCGCTTCCCGTTCGATAAATTCACCCAGGCCTCCAACCGCCTCTCCACCCAGATGAAGGCGACCGGCGAGGCCATGAGCGTGGGGCGCACCATGGAGGAGAGCCTCCTGAAGGCGATACGCTCGCTTGAGGACGGCAAAAACCACATCCATCTGGCAAAATTCGACGTGAAAAACCTCTCGGACAGGCCATCGCCCGAAAACCGGAAGGAGGCAGCATCAAAGCTTCTTGACTATATCGAGGAGGGGACGGACGACCGCATCTACGCCATCTCGGAGCTTCTGTGGCTGGGCGCGGACCCGCAGGCCATCTACACGCGGACGAAGATCGACATGTTTTTCCTCGACAAGATCAAAAAGATCGTGGATTTCGAGAAAAGGCTGGAGCAGGAGGCCCTGCGGCGGCAGGAGGGCGATCCCCTTATCAGCCGGGAGGTGCTTTATGAAGCGAAGCGCATGGGCTTTTCGGATTCCTACATCGCCGAGCTTTCCGGCACCGGCGAGGAGGACATCTGGAAGATCAGGCGCTCATACGGCCTCCATCCGGTCTACAAGATGATCGATACCTGCGCCAGCGAATTTAAAAGCTACGTGCCCTACTTCTATTCCACCTACGAGGAGGAAAACGAGTCCGTTGTTTCTGAACATAAAAAAATCCTCGTGCTCGGCTCCGGCCCCATCCGCATCGGCCAGGGCGTGGAGTTCGACTATTCGACGGTGCATGCGGTGAAAACGATCCATGACATGGGGTACGAGGCCATTGTCATCAACAATAACCCCGAGACTGTCTCCACGGACTATACCACCGCCGACAAGCTGTACTTTGAGCCCCTGACGGTGGAGGACATCATGAATGTCATCGACCTGGAAAAGCCGGAGGGCGTTATTACCTCCCTTGGCGGGCAGACGGCGGTGAACCTGGCCGGGCCCCTTGCCAGGCGGGGCGTGCGCATCATTGGCACCGGCCCGGAGGCCATGTTCCGGGCGGAAGACCGGGACGCCTTCGAGGAGGCCATAAGGAAGATAGGCATCCCGCACCCGGAGGGCATCGCGGTGAAGAGCATCCCGGAGGGCATGGCGGCCGCAAAGAAAATCGGCTATCCGGTGCTTGTGCGGCCCTCCTTTGTGCTGGGCGGCCGGGCCATGGAGATCGTCGCCAACGAGGAGATGCTGGGAAGGTACCTGAGGAGCGCGGTGGAGGTGGACGAGAGCCGCCCGGTGCTCATCGACAAATACATCGTGGGCAAGGAGGTGGAGGTCGATGCTATCTGCGACGGAGAAGATGTCTTCCTGCCGGGCATTATGGAGCTGGTGGAGCGGACAGGCGTGCATTCCGGGGACAGCTACAGCGTGTACCCGCCTTTTTCCCTTTCAGACAGAGTGAAGGCGGCCATTGCGGATGCTACGCGCCGCCTTGGGCTTGGGATCGGCATTGTCGGCCTTTACAATATCCAGTTTATCGTGGACAGGTCGGAAAATGTGTCTGTCATCGAGGTTAACCCAAGGGCGTCCCGGAGCGTGCCCTTCCTGTCAAAGTCCGCGGGAGTGGCCCTTGTCGACATAGCCACGCGCGTGATGCTGGGCGAGAGCCTGGCCTTGCAGGGCTTTGCCAAAAAGCCGCTTCCCCGGAAGGAAATGTGGTATGTCAAGGCCCCGGCCTTCTCGTTTGAAAAGCTTGGCGGCATGGACGCTTACCTCTCGCCGGAAATGAAATCGACGGGCGAGGCCATCGGGTACGACAAAAGCTTAAAAAGGGCCTTTTACAAGGCCTTAAAGGCCTCCGGCGTCCGGGTGAAGGAGTACGGGACGGTCATCGTCACGCTTGCGGACGAGGATAAGGAGGAGGCCCTGCCGCTGGTGCGGCGCTTCTACGCCCTGGGCTTCAACATTGAGGCGACGGCCGGCACGGGCGCGTTTTTAAAGGAGCACGGCATCCGCACGCGTATCCGCGGGAAGATCAGCGAGGGGAGCGACGAGATCCTCCGGGCCATCCGCGCGGGGTATGTCAGCTACATCATCAACACGCGGGCCATTCTTTCAGGGATCCATTATGAGGATGGCGCGGCCATCCGCCAGTGTGCTATCATGAATGGCGTGACGATGTTCACGTCGCTCGATACCGTAAAAATGCTGCTGGATGTCCTGGAGGACATAACCCCCGGGATAGCCGCCATCTGAGGAGAAAAACATGGAATATACCGTAGATGAAGTTATGAAATACATCGAGGATGAGGACGCAAAATTTATACGCCTGGCCTTCCGCGATGCCTATGGCATACAGAAAAACATATCCGTCATGCCCGGGGAGATCAAAAAGGCCTTTGGGAACGGGATATCCATAAACGCCCGCTCCATTGCCGGCTTTGAGGACTGCCCGCATGCGCTTCTGTACCTGAAGCCGGATTCCTCCACCTTAACGGTCCTCCCCTGGAGGCCGGACAGCGGCCGGGTGCTGCGCATGTTCTGCGACCTGGTGACGCCTGAGGGCGAGGAATACGCCTCCGACACGCGCGTCATTCTGAAGCAGGCCGTGCAGCGCGCCAGGGACGCGGGCGTGGAATTTCGCTTCGGCACGGAGATGGAGTTCTATGTCTTTAAAAAGGACGAGGAGGGCAACCCCACAAAGATCCCCTACGACCAGGCCGGCTACATGGATATCGCGCCGGCGGACAGGTGTGAGAACATCCGCAGGGAGATCTGCCTGACCATCGAGCAGATGGGCCTCAGGCCAGAGCGGTCGCACCACGAGCGGGGACCGGGGCAGAACGAGATTGATTTCCACTACGGAAAGCCCTTAAAGGCCGCCGACCAGATGACGACCTTTAAGATGGTAGTCTGCACCCTGGCGGACCGCTATGGCCTGGCGGCCGACTTTTCCCCCATGCCGCTGCCCGGGGAGCCGGGAAACGGCTACCACATCAACATGTATGCTACCGACAGGGACGGAAACGATGTCGTCCGATACGCGGCCGCCGGCATCCTGAACCGGGTGCGGGACATTACCCTGTTCCTGAACCCGACTGACGCCTCATACGCCCGGCTCGGAAACGGGAATGCGCCGGACCGGGCCAACTGGTCCTCCCAGGGAGGGTCCGAGCTTATGTATATGGAGACATACCAGGGACGGACAAGGGCAGAGCTTCGCTCGCCGGACGCCTCCAGCAATCCGTACCTGGTGTACGCGCTTCTCATCCATGCGGGACTGGAAGGCATCCGCCAGAAGATGCCGCTGCCCGGGGAGGCGCCCGGGGAAAGCCTGCCGCTGCCAGGCTCCCGCCGGGAGGCCGGGAAGCTGGCCATGGAGAGTGAATTTGTCCGGCGCATCATCCCGGAAGGACTGATAAGGAAGTACATAAAAAGCTGACGGGAGGTAGCTTATGGCACCTATGGCAAAGGAAGAGCGGCCCATCGCCGTATTGGCCGTGTCGGGCTCGGAAAGGTTTGATATGGCTGTCCGAAATGCGCTGCAGAAGAAGAGGCTGAGTTCATTTGATTTCCGGAAAAATGCTGCCGCGGCCAGGCGCTGTGTCCTTGAAAGGGAGTACGATATCATTGTCATAAACTGCCCGCTGCCGGATGAATTTGGGCATGAGTTTGCCATGGACGCATCCATCCGGGGGAGTGCCTCCGTGCTTATGGTTGTGCCGGGAGAGGTCTACGATTCCGCGCTGGATGGCGTGACGGATTATGGCATCCTGGCCATCCCAAAGCCCATTCCCGCGGGAAGGCTGGAGCGGGCCATACGCTTCCTCATAGCTTCCCGGAAAAGGGTGCATAAGCTGGAAGCGCAGCTTCTGGCGGCAGAAGAAAAGATGAATGAGCTGCGGCTCGTAAACAGGGCAAAGTTCCTTCTCATCGAAAAAAAGAAGATGACGGAGGATGAAGCCCACCGCTTCATCGGCAGGCAGGCCATGGACCATGGGGTGTCCAGGGGGAAGGCGGCGGAGAGGATACTGGATGAGCTTGAGGAGTGAGACGAGTGGTATTAAAAACGATATTGGCAGCAGGTGCCTGCAAAATAGCCCGCAGGGTCCTTCACCTGACAGGGCGTGGCGGGACGACGGTGCCGGGGCGGATAGCTATGGCTATTGACAGAGATGTGCTTACAGCATCGGCCCGCGGCATGCATATTGTCCTTGTGACCGGCACAAACGGCAAGACGACGACCAGCCGGATGATCGAAAAGGGGCTTTCCCTTGCCGGGGAGGCTTGTCTTTTAAACCGCTCCGGGGCCAATCTCCTTCCGGGAATCACGGCGGAGATGGCGTGCAATCTTTCCCGGATGGGGAAACCGCGCGCGGACTGGGCGGTTGTTGAGTGCGACGAGGGAGCCCTGCACCTTGTCACGGCGAGGATAAAGCCGGATGTCATCATAGTCACGAACCTGTTCCGGGACCAGCTGGACAGGTATGGGGAGGTCATGCACACGCGGGAAGAGATACGGGAGGGGATAAGGCTGTCGCCGGAAAGCCTTCTGTGCCTTAACGCGGACTGCCCCCTGACAGCGACGGCGGCGGAGGGGCTTTCGAACCCTGTGCTGTATTACGGGCTCGATGTCCCGGCAGGAGAGCAGGGGGAAAGGGAGCTTTCAGACGCGAGGTACTGCATGTCCTGCGGCGGAGAGCTTGTCTATGACGCCTATACCTACGCACACCTGGGAGCCTGGCGCTGCCCCTCATGCGGCCGCAGGCGGCCACGCCCGGACGTGGCTGTCATAGAGCTGCCTGAAAGTCAGGGCAGCAGGACTTTCCATGTCACCATGCGCCTGGGCGAGCAGGAGCACAAGGCCAGGGTCGGCCTTCCGGCCATCTACAACCTGTACAACGCACTGGCAGCGGTATGCGTGGGAAAGGCGCTTGGCATGCCGGAGAAGCCTTTTCTGGATGCCGTCGCCTCGGCGGAGGCCGCCTTCGGCCGGATGGAAAGCTTTACGGTCGGAAAATGCGAGATACAGGTGATCCTTGTCAAAAATCCGGCCGGCTGCAGCCAGGCCATGGCCTACATCGCAGGAACGGACCGGGCTTACGGCGTCGCCTTTTGCCTGAATGATAAAATTGCGGACGGGACGGACATTTCCTGGATATGGGACGCGGATACCGAAAAGATCGTTTGCGACTCCAAAAGGCGCTCCCTGTGGGCAGCGGGCACCCGGGCCGAGGATATGCAGCTTCGGCTGAAATACGCCGGCGCCCGGGAGGACGAGATACACCTTGAGCGGGACTATGGCCGCCTGCTTGAAGACATGGCCAATAAAGAAGAACGGGTCTTCATCCTGCCAAACTATACGGCCATGCTGGAGATCCGGCAGGTATTGGCCAAAAAGACGGGAGGGGAGGCTTTCTGGAAAGGATGAAACATATGACTATCCGAATCTGCCACCTGTACCCGGACGCCTTAAATCTGTACGGGGACAGGGGAAATGTCCTGTGCATGCAAAAGCGCCTTTTGTGGCGGGGCATCAGATGCGAAGTAGACAGCCTCAAGATCGGGGAAACCAAGAGCCTTTCAGGCTACGACATCTTCTTTATGGGAGGCGGCCAGGACTTCGAGCAGGAGGTTCTGCTGCGTGACCTTGGCAGCCAAAACGGCCAGTCAATCCGGACTGCCATAGAGGACGGGAAAACCTTCCTTTGCATCTGCGGCGGCTACCAGATCCTGGGAACACACTACGAGACAAAGGAAGGCCGGCGATGCGGCTTCCTCGGCGCCATCGACCTGTACACCACAGGCGGCGATAAGCGCCTCATAGGAAATTACGCCTACCGCCTGGAAGAGCCCTCCGGGACGGAAACCGTCGTCGGCTTTGAAAACCATAGCGGCCGCACTTACCTCGGAAAGGGCGTAAAGCCCCTGGGCCATGTCCTTAAAGGCTTCGGAAATAACGGGAAGGATGGGACGGAAGGCGTCCGCTATAAAAACGTCTTCGGCACCTACAGCCACGGCCCCGTGCTGCCAAAAAACCCGGTCCTCTGCGACCGGATATTAAGCACGGCCATCCATCATAAATACGGCGAGGAAGAGCTTTTGCCGCTGGAAGACGCTTTCGAGACAGCAGCACATGCGAAGATGCTGCACAGGATCTGTAAATCATGAAATGGGAGGTTTTTTATGTGCGGAATCGTTGGTTTTACCGGAACGCAGGATGCGGCTCCAATCCTTCTGGACGGCCTGAAAAAGCTGGAATACCGGGGCTATGACTCAGCCGGCATTGCCGTCATGGACCAAAAAACGATCTCAGTGAACAAGGTAAGGGGGCGCATCGCCAATCTGTGCGAAAAAACGGATAACGGCTCATCTGTGCCCGGGACAACGGGGATCGGGCATACCAGGTGGGCCACCCACGGCGCGCCCACAGAGGAAAACGCCCATCCCCATCTCTCCAATGACGGCCGCTTCGCCATCGTCCATAACGGGATCATAGAAAACTATCTGGCCCTCCGCGACGAGCTTATCCGGGAGGGCTACCAGTTCCAGAGCGAAACCGACACAGAGGTCATTGTCCATCTGCTTGAGCGCTATTACAGGGGAAATGTGCGGGAGGCCCTGCTAAAGACAGCCAACCGGCTCCGGGGCTCCTACGCGCTGGGCGTGATCTGCTCCGAAGAGCCCGGAAAGATCTACGCGGTCAGGGAAGCCAGCCCCCTGATCCTCGGCATTGGGATCGATGACAATTACTTCGCCTCCGACGTGACCGCGCTTGTCGCCCATACGCGCAATGTCATCTATCTGGAAGACGGGGAATTTGCGGAGCTCTCCCAGCGCTCCATCCGGATTTTTGACTGTACCGGAGCGGAGATCCATAAGAAGACCACCCGGATCCTTTGGGATGTCCAGGCCGCCGAAAAGGGCGGCTATCCGCATTTCATGCTCAAGGAGATCATGGAGCAGCCAGGCGCCGTAAGGGCCACCATTGCCCCGAGGATCAAAAACGGGACGGTGGAATTTGAAGAGCTTGGCGCCCTCCTCCCGGAGCTTCCCGGCATCCGGAAGATCATCATCACCGCCTGCGGCTCCGCCTATTACGCGGGCTGCGCCGGGAAATACGCCTTAGAGCAGCTCTGCCATATCCCGGTTGAGGTCGCCCTGGCAAGTGAGCTGCGCTATGCCAATCCGTTGACCGATGAGCATACCCTGCTTATTGTCATCTCGCAGTCGGGCGAAACGGCAGACACGATCGCGGCGCTCAAGGAGTGTAAGTCCAGGGGGGCAAAAACTCTTGCCATTGTCAACGTGGTCGGCAGCTCCGTCGCCAAGAGCGCGGACTACACCGTTTACACCTGGGCAGGGCCCGAGATTGCCGTAGCAACGACCAAGGGCTACACCACGCAGGTGGCCGTTCTGTATATGCTGGCCATCTGCTTTGCCGACCATCTTTGCCAGCTTGGAAATGACAAGGAGGAGCGCCTCGATACGCTTCTGGCCCTGCCCCGCCTCATTCAGCAGGCCATTGACATGAACCCTTCAATACCCGAGCTGGCGAAGAAATATCACAAGAGCAAGGCGCTCTTCTTCATCGGCCGCAATACGGACTATGCATCGGCCCTGGAGGGAGCGCTGAAAATGAAGGAAATATCCTATCTCCACGCGGAAGCCTATGCGGCCGGAGAGCTCAAGCACGGAACGATCGCGCTGATAGATGACCATCAGCCGGTCATTGCGCTGTGCTGCAATCCGTCCATTATGGAGAAAACCCTGTCCAATATCGTGGAGGTCAAGTCCCGGGGCGCCGAGGTGCTGGCGCTGACCTTCCGGGACAACCAGAAGATCCTGCCGGTTGCGGACGACCTGCTCTTCATCCCAAATGTAGACGCCCTGTTTTCCACAGCGGTCGAAATCGTGCCTCTCCAGCTGCTGGCGTACTATGTTGCCAAAGAAAACGGATGCGATATCGATAAGCCCAAAAACCTCGCAAAATCCGTCACGGTAGAATGACCGCCGTCTCCATTTCTTCCTGTTCAAATCTTGAAAAAGCAGGCATTTTGATGTACGATAAACGGTGTTACCATAGTATTCGAAAGGAGAGGTTGTTATGAAAAAGCGTTTTGCTTTATTTTCATGTCTTGCGCTTCTGTGCTCTTTTACGGCTGCCGCAAAGGCGGATGAGGCCATTCCGGACTGGGAAGAGACATCCCCGGCCATGGCTTCTATCGTCTCTTTTGTGGAGGAGGTGTCAGATGAAGCTTCGCCGGAATATGTGCCGGCAAGCGAGCGCATCGCGGTCTTTGACCTGGACGGCACGCTGTTCGGCGAGCGCTTTCCCACCTATTTTGACCAGTGCATGATGCTGCACCGCATCCTTCACGACGAGAATTATGAAGAGGCGGACCCGGAGGATAAGGCATACTGCGAGGCTCTTGAGGCGGCCCTGCTTGCCGGTGAGCCGGAGCCGGATTCCTCAAAGTCCTCCGGCCAGATCATCGCGGAAGCCTTCGAGGGCTGCACGGTCGAAGAATACCAGGCCTATGTCCGCGATTTTATGTCTTACCCGGCTGTCGGCTTTGAAGGCCTCACCTATGGGGAGGGCTTCTTTAAGCCCATGGTATCGCTGGTCGAGTATCTTAGCGGGCATGACTTCCAGGTCTATATTGTCAGCGGGGCGGAGCGTCACCTCCTCCGGGAGCTGATCCGCGGGACCCTGGACGAGTGGATCCCCCCGTACCAGATCATCGGCACCACCTTTTCCCTGGCTGCGACCAACCAGGGCGACAAGGCCCCCAGAGACTACACCTTGAGCCCCGAGGATGACGTCCTCATGGAAGGAAACATGGTTTTCAAGAACGTGAAAATGAACAAGGTCGTAAGCATCCTCAACGAGATCGGCATCGCTCCCGTGCTGGCCTTCGGCAACAGCTCCGGCGACTTCGCCATGGGCGAGTATGCTGTCCGCAACGGCGGAAAAGCCTACATGCTTCTGTGCGACGATCTGGAACGCGATTACGGCGACCTTGAAACGGCAGAGTCCTTCGCGGCGAAATGCGAAGCCCTGGGCTTTGAGACCGTGTCGATGAGGGATGAGTTTGCAACGATCTACGGGGATAACGCCGTAAAGACAGAAGAAGAGGCCCTGGAACCGGCCGCGTGAGAAGAGAGGGGGACAAGAAAAGGGGACGTTTCTTTTTTCTTACGGATCACAAGAAAAAAGAAGCGTCCCCTTTTCTTGTCCTGACAATCAGAAAGGTTAACTTATGGTGAAAAAATCTGGAACAGGCAAACAGGAGATAAAGGAGCCGGACGAGTCAGGTCTCCTTACACGAAGCTGCGGCTTTGGCCTTTACGCTCCGGAAAAGGTGGCCGCCTTTGAGGAACAGTCTTATCGGGTCCTTTCTGTGGCGGGCGAGATTCAGGGAGCGTACAGTCCCATGGCGGAAGAGGAGATCCGGAAAATCTTTCCGGAAGAAGCTTTTGTGGATGTCATCTGGCACAACATGGCCGACATTTTTGAACGCCACAGAGATTATGTCTACGAAACGGCCGGTCCTGACGGGAAGAGCGGAAGTGTTCTTTTCGGGACCTCTTTCCACTCTTTTCTCCCCTTACCGGCCGGCAGTCCCTGCAGTTTCGCCCATGAGGAGCAGGCCAGGCTGGACATGCTGCCTTTTTCCGGGGAGTTCCGGGAAGCGTTCGGGGATGACGCCGGCAGGATCGATGAGATCGCGGGCCTTTATGCCGTGACAGATGATTACGGGAGGCCTTTAACGCCGGACGGCGAATACCATACAGAACCCTGGTTTGTCCCTATCGAAGAGAAAAACCTGTCCCCCATGTTTTGGCGGCCGGATATAAAAGAACAACATTTACGGCGAGAAGCCTGGTTTCACCAGATCATCCGCCTGAAACTGCTGGAGTTTGGCACTCATGAGGTCTTTGCCCTGGCTTTTCGCCTGTACCGAGGACTGGTCGCCATAGTGGGCGAGGAAAACCTGGGAAGGTTTTATCGCCGCACAGAGATATTTCATGATGTCGGCGCGGTGATCAATCACCGGATGCTTGGCGTCTGGCGGCACCTTATTAAAACGCTTCCCCTCTCAGATGAGGACTTTACCTTGTGGTTCTCTTTTGAATGCCGCGTGGAAAAGCTGGCCGGAAGCGTAACAACGGATAGGCTTGGTCTGGACGATTATTTCAGGGCGATAGAGATGGGCGCCGCCCCTGTGGATGTCCTAATGGCACATCTGATGAAAGAGGCGCCTTTGGAAGAGCTGCAGATGCCCGACGGGTACCTTCCCATGGGAGATATCCTCTTTTTGACGGGAGGAGGCTATCATCCGCTACGATAAATATACTTAAATTTATATAAATTTAAAATATCTACCATTGACATTCCTCACGAAATATCTTCCTGCTTCAGGTGTCCGGGTTTGCTTCGGCCTGCGCCTCCGCTACTTCCGTTTTCTTTGACACTCCACAGGCTTAAACTCCCCAGTAGCGATGGGTACACATCTGCAGTTTCCTGTCGGTGAAATCATACAGATTGGTAGTTCGCCAGATTCAGGCTCGCGTTAAGATCCCTGTCTATGACAAGTCCACATTTGTCACAGCGGTAGATCCGGTCGGAAAGCTTCAGGTCTTCCTTAATATGGCCACAGCATGAGCAGGTCTTTGAACTTGGATAAAACCTCGGCACTTCGACAAACGCAATACCATATTTCCGGCATTTGTAGATCATCTGGCGCTTGAACTCATAAAACTTCTGGCTCTGGATCGCTTTTGAAAGATGCCGGTTTTTCATCATTCCTTTTACGTTCAGATCCTCCATGACGATGCGGGATGGCTTGGTTTTCACTATCTTTGCAGTCGCCTGGTGCAAATGATTGTTCCGAATGTTCACAAGACGCCGGTATAGATGTTTTATTTTTTCCTTCTGCTTCTGGTAGTTTTTATACTCATCCAGAGGCCTGTCAAAGACCGGCACCTCTTTGCCGTTCTTTTTTTCATAGCCTGTGATCTTCTTTTCGCGCATCCTTGACAGCTTCCGCTGCTCCCTCTTAAGGGTCTTTTCAAGGCGCCTGACGGTCCGCGAACGATTGATGTTCTCATAAACGCTCCCATCCGAGCACACCGCCAGTTTTTTGACGCCCAGGTCGATCCCGATGCTCTCTCCGGTAAGCAAGGCGGGAATGCAGGGCTCTTCATACGCGACAGCCAGATACCAGTATTTCCCGTCAAAAGAGATCCGGGGATTGGAATACTTCGTTCCTTCCGGCAGGACGGGCAGGGGTTCCGATGTCCGCACGAAGCCCATTTTTTCTCCGTGGAAGCCCCCTTCTCGCCGGGAAAGGCTTTCATAATTCACATAGAATGACGGCTTTGATCTTTTCTTCGACTTATAGTCCGGCCTTCCGGCCTGCCCCTTTAAGAATCTCTTCATGGCATCAGCAGCATCCTTAACGCCCTGCTTCATGACATTGCTGCCGACATCCTTAAGCCACGTATGAGTCGTCTTTTTCAGAACGTTATTGATATATTTCCTGACTTCGCCTTCCGATATTCCCCTTTTTCCTGTCTTCCCATTATTCAGGTATTCTTTCCACAGGCGGTCGTTTTCCGAGAGATAGTAATTATAGGCCCACCTCGCGGTACCGGCACTCCTTCTGAACAGGTCTTCCTGCTCAGGCGTCGGGCACAGCTTTATCTTCTTTGCCAACAGCATCTGTCTTTACCTCATTTTTCCGTTCTTTATTCAGAAAACGGCTCTTCAGAACCCCGACCCGGAACAGGTGACATCCACTGGCTTAGATGATCGTCTATTTCCGCAAAATCAATGATGAGTTCTCCGCCATAGATGCCAACAGGGATGCGGCTTCGGAAATCATATACGGCGGCACGGTCGTCATTATCGAAATCCCAGACCATCACAGACTTTTTGTCCGGATCGATGATCCAGTATTCCCGAACGCCTGCACTTTTGTAGCAGGAAAGCTTGATGAAGACATCCCTGTGGTGGGTCGGCTTTGAGATAACCTCAGCCACATAGTCCGGAGCTCCTATGATCCTGTCAGGGGTATATTTATTCCAGTCACACAGGATAAAGAGATCCGGCTGGACAACGGTTCTGTTATCATGATCCAGCAAAACCTCCACAGGAGAGACAAAAGGCATACCTCTGTCGCTTTTGCCGCGGGTAAAGAAAAGGAACATGGCATACAGCTGGCCAACGATCAACTGGTGATAGACTGTGGGGATGCTCATATCATAGAGTGCCCCGTCGATCAGCTCTGCCCGCCTTTCCGGCGGCAGGGCAAGATAATCATCCAGCGTGTACTGACCCTGTTTTTTTACCGCGCCATAAATATCTGCTGGCGTAGGCTCCCGGAGTACCTGCGCCAGCGCGGTAAGCGTGGCATAACGCGGACGCCTGGTAACCCCTCCAAGGATTTTTCGGACCGTGCTATCCGGAACGCCGGATAAGTGGGAAATCTGCTCATAGCTGTAGCCCAGGATTCGTTTCCGCTCATTCATTTCTTCAACAGTCAAAACTGACACCTCCTCTCAGTTGTTATAATACCATTTTATCTATAAAAGGTCAATATAAACTCAAAAATAATCTCATGTTTTAAAGCCTTATTTTTCGAAGTGCAAGAAAAATATCTGATTATAATGATTGAGCAGGGCAAGATTTATTGGTATATATTAATGTTTGTATATATTTATTATAACTGTTAAAAATCCCAGCGTACTCAAGGCTTTTTACCAGCGGCATCCCGGAGCAGAAGAGGTGGCCAGGAAAGTGGTCGACCGCATCGTGACAGTAGAAGAGGAAAGGGGGGACCTGCCGTCCGAGGTGACTCTCCAGGCCCTTAATATCGAGCGTTTTGAAGGAGCGTGCCACTTTTTGCGCCTTATTGCCGCCCTGGGGGAGGAAGAATTTTACCGCGGCTATGACGGATATGCGAAGAGCATGAAGAAGCCATTCGTCTTAAGCCGGCTCCTGCGCCGCTGTTATCCAGCGAGATCGGATACGCCCGAGAGCTTCCGGACGCTTTTCCGGGAATTGAAGATAAGAGAAGAACGCCTTGCTGAGGCCGCGATGTATGCCCCTCAGTGGGCAGGGTTTGCGGAAAGCGCGCTTTCCTGGCCGGGCCTTGAGTGTGGGGTATGGTTTTTCCATGCCCACGTGGGCGAACGGTTTTCTGCCGCTAAGGCCGTCCAGGCTGCCGGGTTCTCGCCTTTTACGCCGGAGCAGTTTAACGACGGAATCTTTGACAGGAAATGGTTCTTTGAAGCCTGGCAGGCACTTGGAGAAAAGCGTTTCCAGCTGCTCTACCGGTACGCGAAATATGTTTCTCAGGGCCCGGCCGGACACCGCCGCGCCCAGCTTTACGCCGACGCTTCTCTTGGGAAGCTGGACGCTGAGACGCTTTTGGAGGAAGTAAAGGAGAAGCGGAACCAGGACAAGCTTCGCGCATATGCCCTTATCCCCATTAAGGAGGGGGACGCATCTGAGGTGTTAAAACGCTATGAATTTATCCGGCAGTTTATGAAGGACAGCTGCCGGTTTGGCGCGAAACGCCAGGAGAGTGAAAGAAGAGCCGCCAACGCTGCCATCCAGAACCTGGCGCTGACCGCCGGATATCAGGACGCCGACAGGCTGACATGGCAGATGGAGACAGAAAAGACAAACATGTGACAGGAAAGAAAAGGGGACATGTTGAAAAGAAAGCGGCCTTGTGGTAAAATTCAGGAGATAGCAAGGAAAGCGGGAGCTGGCATCATGAAGGCTCATGTCATAACTCGCCGCTATAAGGAGGTGTGCTGCCATGGCGATCAGGATCGGGATAGGAGGAGAGTTTTTTGACCGGCTCAGGGAATCTCATTGTTATTATGTTGACAAAACGGAACTGCTTTACGAGCTGGTGAATGAAGAGAATAATGCGGTCACTCTTTTTACCCGTCCGCGCCGTTTTGGCAAAACTCTCATGATGAGCATGATCGAAAGCTTCTTTGACATCCGTAAGGACAGCAAAGTGCTGTTTGCCGGCCTGGACATTATGAGGCATGAAGAGTTCTGCCGGGAATGGATGAACCAGTATCCCGTATTGTCCATAAGCTTTAAGGACGTAGAAGGCTTAAGCTTTGACAGTGCATATGAGATGCTTACGGTGGTATTGGCGGATCTTTGCCAGAGGCATCTGGAACTGAGAGAAAGCCCTAAGACTTCCGAAGAGGACAGGGCTGCTTTCAACAGGCTTTCTTCAAGAAGAGCAGACAGAGGAGATATAAAAAACTCGCTGAAGATCATGATGCGCATGATGATGGCGGTTTACGGCAGGCCGGCGATCCTGCTGATGGATGAGTATGATGTTCCTCTGGCAAAGGCAAACGAAAAGAGAGAAGGCAAAGAGCGATATTATCCGCAGATGCTTGAGGTAATCCGGGGCATTCTGGGCACAGCCTTAAAATCCAACGATTACCTGAAATTCGGTATCGTCACCGGATGTCTCCGGATCGCAAAGGAAAGCATTTTTACCGGAGTAAACAATTTCAGATCATACTCCGTCCTGGACAGGCGCTTTGGAGCATACTTTGGCTTTGGAGAAGAAGAGGTGGAAAAACTGCTGGCCACAGCGGATATGAAAGACCGTATGGAACTGATACGTTCCTGGTATGACGGTTACGTATTCGGGAATACAAAAGTGTTCTGTCCCTGGGACGTTGTCAACTATGTGGCTGATGCCATGGATGATCCGGACAAGGAGCCGGACAACTACTGGAAAAACACCAGCGGCAACGGGATCATCCGCGAGTTCGTCGAACGGACGGACTTTCAGGTAAAGAAAAAATTTGAAATTCTCCTGAATGGGGGAAGCATTACACAGACGATATCGGATGAGCTGACATATGATACGCTTCATGAAACAGAAGACAATCTCTGGAGCGTGCTTTTGATGACCGGCTATCTGACAAAAGCCCATCCGCAGGCGAGGGGAAACACTATCGATCTTAAGATCCCCAACAAAGAAATTGCCGGCATCTTCCGGGATACGGTCGTCAAATACTTTTCCGATCATGTGGACGATTCCGAACAGAAGGCCATGATGGAAGCCTTGTGGTCCGGTGATGAAGAAGCGGCAGGCAGGGCAATCTCAAAGCTGCTCTGGCAGACCATCAGTTACATGGATTATCACGAGGATTATTACCATGCCTTCCTGGCCGGGATCTTTGTCGGCAGAGGCTATGAAGTTGAAAGCAACAAAGAGAGGGGCCTCGGCCGGCCGGATATCAGGCTGATTGATGATGCCAATCGCCGTATATTGATCATCGAAGCGAAAAAGTCCGCCCATAAAGAAGAAATGGAACAGGACTGCCAGGAAGCCCTGCGGCAGATCGTCGATCAGGAATACGCAAAAAACCTGGATGAGTATGATGTGATCTGCTATGGGATTTCTTTTTACCAGAAAAGTGCATGTGTGAAAAAACTGTAAAAGTATGGTGATGATCTGATGAGCACCATCTACGTTCCCTTTGACCCGGAGAAGCAGGTGGACGATTTCTCCATTGAAGCGCCGCGGGATGGCGAGAACGGAGAGCTGGTCAAGGTGCATGTTTCCGACGAGGCAGCAGACATGGTCGTCTATCTGCCGTATGGCTATGATGAGGCAAGAGAAGAAGGCTATAAGGTCATTTACCTGGCTGCCAATATGCCGACCAATACCTGGTACGGCCTTGGCGCGGCGCGCAACATTTTTGATAATGCCATCGCCGAGGGAAAGATGGAGCCGGTGGTTGGCGTCTGCACACCGTATTCCTCCTATGATACGATCACGGATGTCTATGTGCCGTTTGTGAAGGAAAACTACAACGTTTCCGAAGATGCCTCCGACTGGGCGATCACGTCCTATTCAGCCAGCGGGATGAATTCGACCTATGCGATCTTTGATCCGGATAATTTTGGCTGGTGCGCTCCGCAGAGCACCTATGCCAATGCCGGCATGCTTCCCGAAGGCGCGGACTTCGCGGACCCTCTCTTAAAAGAAAAGCACATCCTTTACGTGCAGGCCATGTTTGAGACCTACTGGGGAACGATGATGGATGAAAACCCCATCATGCTTTCAAGCTTCCGCGAGAATGGCATCGAAATAACAACGCTCTGGCCGCTCGGCACCCACGCTTGGAGCGCCTGGCGCCAGGGACTGGCTTACATGTGTACGGAGTGGCTGTGGAAGTAATGCGGACAAAGACCAGCCCGGGGATCACCATGCTCTGTACTTGAGATGATCGAAACATACGAAGAAGAGTCAGAAACAGGGACAAACGCGTATATGTATTTGTCCCTGTTTACTTTTTACTCTACGGGCTACAGGCCCAAATAAAAAGCGATCTTTGCCGTTGATAACAGTATATACAACGACTAAAGAAATATCAATAAAATTGCCACTTGCTATGTTTCATTTATGGTGGTGCCAAGTGAACAGGGCATGGGGGTTTACTCTGAGTTTTCAGCTTATAACCGCGACGAGCAGGAAAAACTCTTTTTGTTTTCCTGCTCGTCGCGGATTCAAGGGGGTTCGATGTGGAGGCCCCATTTTGGGGGATATGTTAAGCCACTTATCGGAAGTGAATAGCCAAAGCGTCAGGCGTACGGATCATAGATGATTTCGCCGGTCTCCTGATCGCGGGAATAGTGCTTGACGAAGTTCCATCCCAGCTTGCCGTATTCCGGATACAGCATATGGACGAGGCCTTCCGTAGTACTCATGGCAACCATCGGGATGCCGTCTTCGTTGTTGAGGTACCAGGTGTGGTTTACAAATTCGCCGTTCAGGGTTTTTCGAACATACAGGTCTCCGGCGAAGCCGCTGAGCGGATAGTTATCGGCGTCAAATTCTTCGATAACCGGCATCTCGTTGAACCCCAGGAACAGATTGATGAAACTGAGCACACGGGAGCCATACATGGCTGCCGGTGTATTATAGGCGCCGCCAAGGTCAAAGGTGGAATTTGTGAACATAAACGGCAGGTCCAGCGTCTCGAATTGCGCAAGCTGCTCCTCGGTTCCGTCATAGGGCGTCGCGGACATCGGCGCAGCGGCGGCAAAGAGGCCGGGCTCTTCGATCGCGGCGTGGAGTGTCGCGCAGCCGCCCATTGAATAACCGGCGACATAGACACGGGACGGATCCAGTTCAGGATACTCCTCAAGCATATAATGGGCCACCGCGCAGGCGGCTTTACACAGCGGGATACGATCCAGTGTCATTGTAAACAGCAGCTGGAAATACGGCGCGACGATCGCAAAGCGGTTTTCACAGGCCATATTCAGCCAGCCATTGTTATCCACGAATTGCACCGGGTCGTCCCCATTGCCGTGAAGGGCCAGCACCAGCGGGACGCTTCCGGCGGGAGCCGTGTGGTTTACCACTTCCTCGGGCAGGAATTCATACCAGGTATCAATATATTCATCGATATCATTCCGTGGGAATACATAATCCTTGAATTGGTCGCCCCGACGTTCAAAGAGATAGATGCCCTCCGCCGTCTTGCCGTCGATGATGGCATGGCGCTCGCACAGCGAATAGGGAGCCTCGTCATAATTGTATCCCTTATAAGGCGTGCTTGCGCTGTACAGTCCCTGGAACAGGCAGGGGATGCGCATGCTCTTGATGAACAGGCCGTAATAAGCATCCTGCACAATCTGCTTCAGATCGACATCGTCTGTATACAGTGAGACGACCTGACGCACCGGCAGTTCCTGGTTAAAATCCACTTCCAGGGCACCGGTGGTTTTGTAAGCATTCACGCCGTTGGCCTTGCCGTAATGTTCGCGCGCAACCGCACCGGGATTGACCAGGTAAACCGGCACAGGGGCCGCCACCTCGCGGATGGACTGCATGGAGCCGCCCACCAGCAGCATGGCTGCGTTACGTCCGACATAATCCACATTGCTGGCCACGTAATTATTCAGGAACGTCGCGCCTTCGCCGATACCGATGACATAGCGGAAGCCGAAGCCGCCAAAATACGCAAACTCGGCATACTCGGAGCTGAACATGGCCGTCTGCAGCTTATAATAAGCGGCCTGGTCCGCATCACCGAATCCGGCTGCCGGGTTAACCGGTGTCACCAGTGTAATGCTGCCGGTTGCCTGGGCAATGATGTCAATCAGGCCAAGCGATTCCAGATAGGCGTAGGCGGCATCCTTATCCTCGAAGGTTTCATCCGTATAGACCAGCAGATTAGTGTTCATACGGATCGCTTCCGTCCGGCCATAAAGGTTTTCCGAACGGTAAACATAGGTTGTTCCTTCGGGATAATCATCCAGCGCCGGGTGCGGCGGGAAGGAGGTGGCCGTTGTCGGCGTCGCGCCCAGGCGGCTTGATAGCGCGAACGCTTCGGAATTCGCATGGGCATCTTCCAATGTCTCAAACGTGGCTTCATTAACAGCGCGCTGCTGATAATTCAGCGCAAACGTGTCCATGCTTGTGGTGAGACTCAGAATCATGGACAGAGCCAGCATCAGGCTGAAAAATCTTTTCTTCATGTTTTTCCCTCCTGTAAAAAAGATGCAGCAGAGAGCGGTGCCCTATTGTGCCAGAGAATGCAATAGAGCACCGCTCTCCCTTTTTGTGGAGCCATTTCCCCGCGATTCAGGTGAACACAGACGGCCTTCTGATGGTTCTCCGGAACGGAAAGCCATCAGAAGGTTCTGCCATGTGTTTTCCCGATGCACACAATCCGGGGCAAATGTCATATTCCTCTGGCCGTGCAGATGGGGGCAGGCCAGGCTGTGGAAAGGAACGGTCAGTCCACATAAGGATCATAGGTGATTTCGAACGTCTCAGGATCGCGGCTGAAGTGCTTCGCGAAATCCCACATGATTTTGCCAAATTCCGGATACAGGGCGTGAATCAGGTCCTCCGTGACGCTCAGGGCCATCACGGGTTCACCCTTGCTGTTCTCCAGATACCAGGTATAATTCTTATATTCGTTGTTCAGCATCCGGACAACCAGGCAATCGCCCTTGAAGCCGCTGAGAGGATAGGCCTCGAAATCGAATTCCCCGACGGGTTCCACATCGTTGTAGGTGGCGAAACGGTTCAGGCGCTCCTGATACGCTTCGGAGATGTGGTCATTCACGGCGTCGAACGCGCCGCCCGCGTCGAAGGAAGAGGTGGTCATCATGAGAGGCATTCCCACTTCCGCAATGTGCGCCAGCTGCTCGTCCGTCGCCTGGATAGGCGCGAAGGACATGCCGACCGCGGCTGCAAAGAGTTCAGGCTTGCCATAGATGGCGGCCATGGTTCCCATGCCACCCATGGAGTAACCGGTGACATAGACACGGGAAGCGTCCAGAGCGGGATAGGTTTCCAGCATATATTCGACGAGTTTCGGGAATACGGCCGCGCGGATCGCGCTCTTGCCCTGATGCTCGCCGGCGACGATCGCGATGCGTTCCTTGCCGATGAGTTCCAGCAGGCCGATTTCGTCAACAAACAGGCGCGGGTCGTCGCCGCCGCCATGGTTTGCCAGGATCAGCGGAACCGTTCCGGCCGGCGCGGTGCCGTCCAGCACTTCCTCGGGCAGGAACTCAAACCAGGTTTGCATATAGTCGCCTTCGGGCGTCTGAATATCGCTGAACTTATCCTCGTCGTGGCGGATGATGATGATACCGTCTTCTGTCCTCCCGTTGATCATCGCGTTGCGGTCGCACAGGGAATAGGGGGCTTCGTCAAAGCCATAGCCCTGGTACGGGGTGGCGGCGGTGTAGAGGCCGCGGTAGATGACCGGCACGCGCATAGCCTTGATGAACATGTTGTAGTAGGCGTCTTTGATATAAGAGGCGTAGTCCGCCTCCTCATCGGCGACAACCGCAACCTTCTGCAGGGGGCGGTCCAGGTTGAAATAGATGTCCACGTCATGGTAGCGCATGAAGGAATCGGTCTCATTAGCCGCTTTATATTTTTCGACCACGGCGTCGCTGGCGTTTACAAGGTAGGCCGGCACCAGAGCCGCCACCTTGCGGATGCGGTCCATGTTGCCATTGATGAGCAGAAGCCCGGCGATGCGGCTGACATAATCGTAGGTGCTGGATACGAAGTTGTTCAGGAAGGTTGCGCCGCCTTCAATACCGATGACATACAGGTAGCCATAGCCGCCAAAGTACTCGGCATCGCAGTAGGACACGGCTTCGCCGGCTTCATCCTTGCCTGTCGCCTTCTGCGCCAGCATGGCCGTCTGCAGTTTGTAATAATTCAGCTGGTCGGCCTGGGTGAAGGCTTCGCCGTTCGCAGGCGTAACCAGGACTACGCTGCCGATGGCTTCGTTGATGATGTCGATCAGGCCCAGATCTTGCAGATAAGCAAACGCAGCATCCTTGCTTTCAAAAGCTTTCTCGGCAAACACGACGATGTTGGTGTTCAGACGGGCGGCCGCACGTCCGCCGAACAGGTTCGGGGAGCGGTAAATAAATGTGGCATCTTCCGGATAACCATCCAGAACCGGATGCGAGACATAAACCTTGCCAACGTTGGTTTCAAGGTTTTCCACTGCGGCTGGGCCGCTTTGGCGGGCTTCGCCCAGGGTTTCAAACGTGGCTTCATTGTCCTGGCAGCCGGAATAATTCAGCGCCATGGCACTCGTATGGACCAGGCACACGAGCAAAGCCGTCATCATCATTATACGAAACAGTTTTTTCATTTCTCTTTCCTCCTGTTTTTGGTTGACATGATATCATATGACGTGTGCATTTCGCCATATCAAATTCCTGGCGTTGGTTTGTTGCGCACAAAAAGCGGTGTCTTACAGATAAAAATGTTAGATATATTATATAATAGAGCGGCGCTTGTTTCAATGGAATTACATTTGCGAATTGTTGGTTTTGTTCACGAGAATAGGGGACGGTTTTTTCCTTATGAGCATATTCTTTGGCCACCGAATGATTATGCCGCGGTATATGCATGGCAAACCACCCAGCTGCCCCAGGACAGAATCACGCCTTTGAGACTTTTAAAACCTCTATACTTTTCAGTTCCCTGTTCGGCACGGCTCTTTTTTCGTTCTCTCAAATATTCTTCTAAGAAAAGGCTTGCAATTCAACTTGATTTCGGCTAAAATAAGATAGAATCGTATTTGAGACGGAGGCGATCGTATGGCATATATCAAGCGAACACTTGAGCAAAGCGTAAAAAACATCAGCGATGATTATAGCTGCCTGCTATTGATCGGGCCGAGGCAGGTGGGGAAGACAACCATGCTTGAACATCTGATGGAGGGGACGAAGCGGCAGAAAGTCACGTTGGATGATATTGAGGCCCGGCGTCTGGCAAAGTCAGATCCCGCTCTTTTTCTGGAACTGCATCCTGCCCCCGTGTTGATCGATGAAGTGCAATATGCACCGGAATTGTTTTCATATATTAAAATTGCAGTAGACAATGGCGCGGCTCCGGGATCGTATTGGCTGACAGGATCGCAGGCTTTCCAGCTTATGGAACTGGCGCAGGAATCATTGGCGGGGCGGACAGCGATTATTCATATGTCAGCGTTGTCGCAATCGGAGTTGTATGGAGACGGGACGACCAGCCCCTTGTCACTTAGCCTTGACAGCCTGAACCGCCGTAAAGAGCATCTTGGCAGATGCAGCCCGCTTGAGATGTATGAGAGGATATGGAACGGTGGTATGCCAGGCCACAGGAGTGGGAGATACAGGGACAGAGATGTGTTTTACAGCTCCTACATTCAGAGTTACATCAATCGTGATGTGAGCGACGTGATTCCCGGAGTTGACAAACTGCTGTTTGCCGATTTTATCCGTGCCGCGGCCTGCCGCGTGGGGCAGATGCTGAATACGCATGACATTGCGGGAGATGTTGGCGTTTCGGATGACACGGCAAAAAGGTGGCTGCAGGTACTTGAAAAGTCTGAAGTTATTTTTTATCTTCGGCCGTACTCGAACAACTTGCTGAAACGAACCGTAAAAACACCGAAGATGTACTTCTTTGATACGGGACTCGTGGCGTACCTGACAAAGTATTCAAGCTCTGAAATTCTCATGAATGGCGCAATCAATGGAGCCATTCTGGAAAACTATACGGTGGCGGAAATCAGAAAGACCTGGTTGAACAGCGCAAAGGAAAGCCTGTTCCACTATTATCGTGACAAGGACACGAATGAAATAGATATGGTCATCGAAGTGGACGGAGAATTGCATCCTCTTGAAATTAAAAAAAGCACAAGCCCGGGAACAGAGCTGGCTTCGGCTTTTAAAGTGCTGGACAAAGGGGCGGTTCCCAGAGGATCTGGCGCTATTGTGTGCTTGAGAGAAGACCTGTCAGCTGTTGACAGAACGACTTTTATCCTCCCCATTTGGATGATCTGAGAAGAATTGGGGAAGTATTTTTATCACATACACAATCTTCGGTCATTGAATGATTATGATTTGTTCGATAAAGAGTCACGGGAGGAAACTTGTATATTATTGGAGAAAGACGGAGGAGATGAATATGATGAGATACGAAGCATCAGAAGTTGTAACCGTTAACGGCGTTGCCCTGCACTATGCCGTTATAGGAGAGGGCCGGCCTGTGGTGCTGGTCCATGGAAACGGTGAGGACCACAGCCTGTTTGACACGGAAATCGGACAGCTTGCAAGGGCAGGGTATAAGGTGTACGCCCCGGATTCCCGCGGCCACGGCGCAAACGAGCGGCTGTCGGAATACCACTATGACGATATGGCGGAGGATATGTATCAGTTTATACAGGCCCTCGGCCTTTCAAAGCCGGCCTTTTACGGCCACAGCGACGGCGGCATCATCGGCCTTCTGCTGGAAATCCATCATCCGGGAACGCTTGGCGTCATGGCGATCAGCGGGACGAACCTGTCGCCGGAGGGGATAGAGGCGTCTTTTGTCGAAGAATTTACGGAGCTGAACAGAACGAACCCGAATCCGCTCATCACACTCATGCTGGAAGAGCCTCATATTGACCCGGAATCGCTTAAAGCCATCACCATTCCCGTCCTTGTCACGGTGGGAGAGAACGACCTGATCTTACGTTCGGAGACCGGCACCATCATGGAGAACCTGCCCAATGCCCGGCTTGTGGTGGTAGAAGGCGCCGACCATGGGAGCTATATCGACGGCAGCGAGATCATGGGGAACCTGCTGCTGGATTTCTTTGCTAAAGCCTGATGGGAAAAGGGGAGCAATATCCTATACACAACGCAAAAACCCGGTGTTCGTTTATCTCTCTTCAAAACGAACACCGGGTTTTTGTTTAGGATGGCAATAGAGATTATGCTAGAAGTTCAATGCTTACTTCGTCACTGTCACATAAGTGGCTGTCGGCCCCACAGCCTCGGTGAAGGATCCGACCGCGTAGGCGCTCATGTCTTCCCCGCTCTGTGCGGCATACTCGTCCAGCACTTCCTGCCACTGAAGTGAGCGCATGGAAACGATCAGCACCCGCTTCACAGCCTTCTGAAGATCCGCTAGAGAAAGGGGATTGCAATCCGCCTCGCCGAGCATGTTGACACCTACCGTGATGGCGTGATCCTTATAGGCCGGCGCATAGTGCGTGTTGTCATTCGCGGAAGCCTGCACCAGTTTATAGGTAATGGCAACCGTGCCGTCCTCGTTCTTCGTGAAGGAGGCCGTGCCCTGCTCCTCAAGCTCCGTCACAAGCTCCTCGACGGTCTTATCCACAAACGCATTGTCGCCGATGACTGTGCGCACAGATGTGGTGAACGCTTCCTCGGTAGTTACGACAATAAATTCCGTGCCATTCGGATCCGGACGGTAGTCTCCCCAGTTGGTAATCAGGTTGCGCCATACAAAGGCGCCTCCGCCGAAGACTCTGCTCAGCGGCACCGTGGACGGATAGCCGCCGTCGGTGGCAATTCCGTTCTCGTCAATCGCGATATCCGGCATAACGTCGGAGACGTAGGGGACGATGGCAGATGCGCCAAGGTTCCCGGGCATGATCATTTCATTGCCCGCGTGCATGGCCAGCGCGTCGGTCATACCGCCGGAACCATGCCAGTCGGTCATGACAAATCCATCATAGCCCCATTCCGTGCGGAGAATGTCTTCGGTCAGTTCCCAGTCATTGGCGGTCGGCGTCCCGTTGACCAGGCCATAGCTGGTCATGATGCCCATCGGATTGGAAATTTTGACAGCAATCTCAAACTGCTTGAGGTAGATTTCGCGGAAAGAGCGCTCCGATGCCACGTCATTCTGGCTGTCGCGGCTGTTCTCCTGATCATTGCCCGCAAAATGCTTCAGTGTCACGCCGACGCCGGCGCTCTCCTGAACGCCCAGGGTCTCATAGCCGCCGGTGAGTCCGGCGATGAGCGGATCTTCCGAATAATACTCAAAGTTGCGGCCGCAGAGCGGGTTCCTGTGGATATTCATGCCGGGGGCCAGCCATTCCGTCACGCCGTAGCGCACCATTTCCCTGCCGACATAGAGGCCCATCAGGTAGGCCAGATCCGTATTCCAGGTCTGGGCAATCATCGTGCCGACCGGATAAGCGGTGCAGAACTGATAGCAGTCTTCGCCATTGCTGTTGACATAGTGCTGGGTCAGGCGGACGCCTGCGGGGCCGTCCGCGTTAATCATGGTCGGGATAGCACGGGTATAGCGATACAGAGCAATCGTCTGGCCGGCCTGGCCGTTAACCGTCTCTGCCTTGATATAATCGATAACATCCGCCATTTCGGGGATTTCGACTTCGCCGTACTGCAGCTGGAACTGAGCGCCCTCGCCGCCCTCGACAATATCCGCCATCTCGGTGAGATCAAGGCCGGAGACAAACTGGTCCAGGGTAATGTCGCCCTTCTGGACATCGATCAGCGTGTAGTATTCCGCGGTGCCATCCTCTTCGCTGCCGCTCTTTACGCGGTAATTGATGAGAGAACCGTCCTCGGCCCTGTACTCAACGCGGTCAATTTTGTATTCCTTGCCGAGCGCAAAGTCATAGCCGGCTTCGCCGATGGCATCGATATCCGTTGTCGCGGAGATGTAAGCCACAACATCCTCGGACGAGGGATCCACACCCTTCTCGGCATAGGGATTTTTCGTGACAAAATCCGCTGCGGCAAGGCTCAGGGCGAACTGCGCCTCTGCTTTGCCGTCCAGGCTCATTCCATCCTTGTTTTCATCAAGGAAAGCTTCGTAGAATTCCTGCCACTGCCGGACATTGCCTTCCTGGGTCACCACATCGTCATACTTGCCGCTGGAACCGCCGGGATATACGCCATAACGGTCCAAGGCCATCTTGTTGGCCAGCTGCTCGGTCACCGCGTCAGCGTCAAGGGTGATCACCGCTGCGGGAATCGTGTTCCGGGAGCTGTTGCCCACGCGGAGAATGTATTCGCCCGCTTCCATGATATAGGCCGCGGCGTCTTCGTAATAGGAAGACATCTCGGCGGTCTGGAAGGTGATGGTCAGCGTCTGGCTCTCGCCGGGGGCGATCTCATCTGTCTTGCCGTAAGCGATCAGTTCCTGGTAGGGCTTGAGGATGCGGCCTTCCGGTGCAGAGAAATAAATCTCGACGACTTCCTTGCCCGACACGCTGCCGGTATTGGTCACGGTCGCGGTCACAGATACGTTCGTGGCATCCGCGCTGACGCCGTCCACTTCAATGTCAAACGTCGTGTAGGACAGGCCGTAGCCAAAGTCATACAGAATCGCGTCCGCGTTGAAGGTGTCAAAATAGCGGTAGCCGACAAACACGTCTTCAAAGTAGTATTCCACCTCGGAGGCCCAGGGATCGTCCGGGTTGATATTGCTGAAATATTTGCTGGACGGCCAGGCTTCGTAGCTCTTTGCCCAGGTATCCACCAGCTTTCCGGAGGGGCAGGTCTCGCCGTTCAGGACGGAGATGATGGCGTCGCCGCCCAGCTCGCCCGGATTGGAGACGAGAACCAGGCCGTCTGCGCCGGACTCTGCGAACCAGCTGGCGTCGCAGTTGATCACGTTGAGAAGGACGACCAGCTTGTCGAAAACCTCGGCCAGCTTTTTGATGTTGGCCAGCTCGTTGTCAGAGAGATAGTAATCGTCCGCAACAGCGCGGTCGGAGCCTTCGCCGGCATTCCTGCGGATGCTGTAGAAAGCCGTGTCGGTCTTAGCCGCCAGGTCCGCAAGTTCTTCGTCGGTGAAATAGTCCGTGACAGCGGGATCATCGGCCATGCCGCGGACTTCCCTTGTAGCCAGGACAATGGCATCCAGATAATCACTGGTCAGGACATGGTATCCGGCATTTACAAAGCCGTCCAAGATGGAAGTCGCAACGCCCGAGCCTTCGACAATCGTGCCGTCCGCATAGACGATACGGTTATCCACGGCGCCTGAGCCTGTGCCGCCCTTGGTCGTCTGGACCATTGCAAGGCCGAACAGGGCGACATCGCCCTCCGCCGCGATCGGAAGTGCGTTGTTGTTGTTCTCAAGAAGGACAATGCCTTCCTTGGCGATTTCCAGGGAAACCTGTGCACTGGCGATTTCCGATTCTGTCACATCCGCTGTCGCCTGCGGATGGTTGTAGGCTGATACAGGCAGCGCGAAAGAGCTGGCCGCCATAACCAGCATAAGCATGAAAGAAACCAACTTTTTCATTTTGTGTCCTCCTGAATTTGAAACGTATTACCCGTTCCAGAGAACCGCCTCATGAACAATTCGCAGAGAGACTTGAATCATGCGGAGCTCTGTGGTCACGCGCTCATTATAAAGGCATGGAACAGGGCAGGCAAGGCTTATGCCGTTATCTGCCGTTTTTTGGCCTTCCATGGCAGAAGAGGACAAAAAATCGACAATTGAAGTCAGAGACCTGTGCCGGAAAAAAATCTGCCCGCCAAAAAGTCACTTTTGACTACTGCTTCTGTGACTTTTTGACGGGCAAATAGCTGCTTGACGATTTTTCTGCCTACCGCTCCGCTACTTTTACGGAAAAAACGATGCTCATGGTAAAAATGTGGTCGTCGGTGCTTATGGAATAGCGGCCGCCGTATTTATTGACGATTTTTTCGATGCTCAGGAGGCCGAAGCCATGGTTTTCCTGATCCGGCTTGGAGGTGCGGGGGCGTCCTCCCGCCCATTTCAATTCGCCCTGGAAGCCATTTTCCGTGGTGACGATCACAAAGCCTTTTTCCCGGCGCACCATGACCTGGATGTTCCGGACCTCGTTTTCCGGCAGCCGGGAAACCGCCTCGATACAGTTGTCGACCAGGTTGCCGAAGAGCACGTACAGATCCGTGGTTTCCATGAAGTTCAGCGCGGCGCCGTCGATGATACAGGTAAACAGAATCTCCAGTTTCCGGCATTGGAAATTTTTTTCCTGGAACACCACGTCCAGCACTTCGTTGTTGGTTTCGATTTCCGCGCCGTAGCTGTCAATCATATTCATCAGGCTGGAGTATTCCTTTTCATCGGTCTTATCCTTGACGGCCAGGAGCTGATGTTTGAGATCGTGGCACTTGATGTTGATGGCCTCAATGTTCTCCTTGCTCACCCGGTACTGCTCGCGGGCCTGCTCCCACAGAACGGAGAGGGCCTGCAGCTTTTTTTCCGTCTGGCTCTGCCGAAGCAGGCCAGCCTGTACGAACAGCAGCGACACGGACAGGAGGATGTTCACGCTGAATTCAAAAACACAGACCCACAGGGGTTTTTCGCTGACCAGGCCGCTGTACAGCATGTTCATATACAGATTGATGCCCAGAGAAACCAGCAGCAGCATGGCCATCGTGGAAAAACGCAGTCCATGTTCGCTGGCTATTTTCTTTTCCCGGAACATCAGGAGGTAAACAATCGCGTAGCAGGCGGCAAGATTCAGCGACCAGTTCAGCAGGATTGGAGCCGTAATGGCCTGTGCCTCTACAAAACTCAGTTTTTCCGGGAAAAGGAGCGCAATCAGGGAATCGGCCATACTGGCGATATGTTCTGCGGAAAGGACCGCGCTGGCGATGTAGAGAACCACCTTCCAGTCGTCGAAGCAGCATAGCCGGATCACGGACAGGCTCAGCAGGAATTCCATAAGGAACACCGACGAGAGGTACAGCGTGGTATTTTCGGAAAAAACCGGCACCGCAGCAACGACGACACAGCAAAAAAGCGCCCAGGCGAATGCCCGGCCCCAGTAATTTTTGCGCTTTGGCAGTTTCCAGCTGAATACGAGCATCCCCGAAAGATAACGCGTCAGATTGCTGATTTTCAGTATAAAAAGCTTATCGAAAAGCAATGACCCCATTAGTCAGAATCTCCCCAGATTAATCTTTTTGTTGCCGTAGTAATCTGCAATCTGCTGCATGAATGCCGTTTTCCGGGGGCGGCTGATCTGCTGCCGCTCACCGTTCGTCAGCACCACGTCGTCGCCGTCGACCATTTGGACAAACCTTAAGTTGACCACACAGGATTTGTTGCACAGGGCAAAGCCGGCATTGTTCAGTGTCTTCATCACATCCTTGATGGTGCCCCGCGTGGAGAGGATATCGTTTTCGGTATGAATGGAGAGTACATGGTTGTAGATGTCCACATAAAGGATCTCATCCTCATAGACGCTTACGGTTTTCTCGCCGGTTTTGATGAGCAGCTTCGTCCGTTTTTCGGATGACAGCTTTTTTTCCGCGCGACGCATTTTGGCTGTGAAAAAGTTGTACTGGACAGGCTTGACGATAAAATCAAAAGCCCCCACCTCGTAGCCGTTCAGCGCGAAACGGGCCAGTGCCGTGACAAAAATCAGCAGAACATAAGGGTCGATTTCCCGCAGGCTGCGCGCTGTGTTCATACCGCTGATCACAGGCATGTCGATGTCCATGAATACAATGTCATACTCGCCGTGATATTGCTGCAAAAACAGGAGGCCGTTCTGGAAATGGGTATATTCGATTTCTACACTGTTCTCATGGCTGTATTTCTGCAGACAAGAAATCAAAACATCTGCGTCTTTTTCATTATCCTCTACGATTGCCACATGGAACACACTGATCCCTCCTTTTTTGCCCTGTGATCCTTCCTTCCATGATTATATTCCAAAAGACCGGGAAATTCAAGAATATAGATAAGATAAAGGAGGGCATCTGATCCCCAATAGGATAGAGGGAGGCGCCCCGACCTCTACCCCGGCGGGCCGCGCGTCGCCAAGGGCGACTTCTTCTTTTGCTCAGCCCTGCCATAATAAAAGGCGGGCGCTTGGCATCAGGTATGCAAAGCGCCCGCCCGCTGATTGATCAAAGAGGAATATGGCCATTTTTTGCCTTGTTTTACTGCCCCGGTTGCTTTTTTTGCACCGTATTCTAATTCTAAAACAGTGAGTGAAGAAATCAGAAGTTCGGAAGGACTGTGGGAAAGGAGCCGCTGTGTAAGCTGCGGATAGGTGTTTTTCATGAAGCAGATACAGATGTTTGTGTCCAGCAAATACATCAGAATGCCTCCCGCTCCGGAAGATCCTCTATGGCCGGCTGATTTCTGTCAGCCATGAAATCCTCTGGAAAACTACCGATTACCTGTCGGACCGGAGCCCAGGGATCGTCTGCAGGATAGGCAATGAAAATGTCACCGATCTTGCTGATGTTGTATTCCTTGCGGTCTGTCCGCATTTCCTGCGGAATGCGCAGTGCCTGGCTGTTGCCATTTTGGAAAACACGAGTCTTTGCCATGTGATCAGCCTCCTTTTGTGTGTATAGATTGTATGTACATATTTATAGCATAATTGAGCAAAAAAACAAGAGATTGTTTGGCATTTGGGGCATGGACGGCACATTATCACCTAGAGGATAGATGAGAAAATGGGACATATTGAAAGGAAAGCGGCCTTGTGGTAAAATTCAGGAGATAGCAAAGAAAGCGGAAGCTGACATCATGAAGGCTCATTTCATAACTCGCCGTTATAAGGAGGTGTGCTGCCATGGCGAATTGGCGGATCTTTGCCAGAAGCATCTGGAACTGAGAGAAAGCACTAAGACTTCCGAAGAGGACAGGGCTGCTTTCAACAGGCTTTCCTCAAGCCGGGATCTTTGTTGGCAGAGGATTTCCTTTTACCAGAAAAGTGCATATGTGAAAAAGTTGTAATGTGAAATATGGACGGCTCTTTTTTCTTAAAGCCAGAATAATGTTCTGGGAGGATATTAGACGTGCTAAATATATATTATGGAGAAATGGAAAAGGATAATTATATCTTTGACCCGGACACTTTTTTTAACCATCGGTATGAAAGTACATGGCTTACTGAGGAATTATCAAGAAAAATGATACTGGATATTGACCGTTCAGAGGTTGCCGGAGAATATCTGATCATCAGTCCGGTATTGGGTCCGATTCCTCCCGAAAGGCTGTCGGGAGGAGTAAAAACTCTGATCCTTATTTCAAAGGATCAAGAACACATTTTTAATGCGTCCGCTTGCGGTGACAATTGCGCTAAGTGGCTTTTGGCAATCGGAAAGGAAAAGGATGTGACGATACGCCTCGGATATTTGATGGACTTTGGGTATGATGAATTTTGTATCCGCGTTCTGAATACCGGCAAAATTGTACATAACATTAATGAATTAGACAACGAGGTTATAGACAATGAGTTGTTGAGAGGGTGATTCGGCAATGATTGGCAAATATCGGATTGAAGTTTATGATAACCACATTTCCTACAAGTTTGAAGTGAAACGGAATATTACTGTGATACAGGGCAACAGCGCTTCTGGAAAGACAGAGCTTGTCCGCCTGATCTCAGACTATAATAGATCCGGGGCCAGCTCCGGAGTTACGCTTTTGTGTGAGAAGGAATGTGTTGCCCTTAACGTCATGGATTGGGAGAATTACATTCGACAGGCACATGAAAAAATCATTTTTATTGATGAGAACAATACGTATGTAAAAACACAAAGATTCGCGGAAGCCGTTCAATATTCGGACAATTATTTTGTCTTGATATACAGAGATAGCCTGCATCAATTATCGTACAGTGTGGATGAAATATATGGAATACGGGAAGCAAGAGATTCACAAAAGTATGTTAATATCCGGCCAGTGTATAATGAACTCTACAAGCTTTACAATCTCATGAAACCAGGGCCCGTCCGTCCGGATCTCGTGATTACAGAGGATACAAACGCCGGATATGAATGCTTTAAGGCAATCTTCTCCTGCCCATGTGTCTTTGCCGGAGGAAAAACAAAGGTGGCGAAGTGGATGTCCGAAGCCGGAAAAGAAGTGGGCAAAATCCTGATAATTGTTGACGGTGCCGCCTTTGGGGCTGACATACAGGAAGTTATGCGAAAAATACGCAGTTTCAATACAGATTGTGTATTGTATGCCCCGGAATCCTTTGAATTTCTCCTTTTGAAATCCGGCATACTGGACGTAAACGAGGATGTGCTTGAACATACTTACCAATACGCTGATAGTAAAACGTATCTCAGCTGGGAGAGGTTCTATACGGCTTATCTGATTGAAAAAAGCGAAAATACGATATATCATTACAAAAAGGAGAAGCTTAATCAGGCGTATCTGTCTAAAAGGAACCTGAAAATGATAGCTGCGCAGATGCCGGAACTGATAGAAACAGGCCAATAACAACGCTCTGGCCGCTCGGCACTCACGCCTGGAGCGTCTGGCGCCAGGGACTGGCTTATATGTGTACGGAGTGGCTGCGGAAGTAATGCGGACAAAGACCAGCCCGGAGGGCCGGGATCACCATGCTCTATGCTTAAGATAAGCAAAACATATGAAGAAGAGTAAGAAACAGGGACAAACGCGTATACGCATTTGTCCTTGTTTACTGTTATCGCAGGGGCGGCGCAAGGAAGTATCTCGGCTTACGTCGAGCGCCGTCCCGCGGGCGAGTAGGCGGGGAAGTTTCCCCTCCTCCTCGATTTTTCAGCAGGACAATTATGAAAAAGGCTGTTGATCAGCTTGAAAACTATTTAAGTTTTTAGGCATTTGTGTTAATATTAAAAGAAAGCTGCTTGAGGTAAAATGGAATAATGGTTAAAGAAACAATACTTATCAGAAAAGCAACCATGTTGGACCTTGATCCTATAGAACGGCTTTACGATGATGTTCATTCTGCGGAAGAGAGCGGATTATTGACCATAGGCTGGATGAGGGGAGTATATCCGACACGGAGAAGCGCCGAGGCTTCTATCCGCCGGGGCGATATGTTTGTGCTTGAGGATGGAGAAATACGAGGAGCCGCTATTATCAACCAGATCCAGGTTGATGTCTACGGCAGTGCGTCCTGGGAACATGAGACAGAGAAAGTTTGTGTCCTCCATACCCTTGTCATTTCGCCGCGCTTTGGGCGAAGAGGTTATGGAAAGGCGTTTGTCCGGTATTATGAGAATTGGGCCAAGAGCCATGGCCTTCCGGAGCTCAGGATGGATACGAATGCCAGAAATACTGTGGCAAGGTCGATGTATCAGAAGATGGGTTACAAAGAGGTTGAAGTAGTCCCGACAACGTTTAACGGAATAGCGGGCGTGGAGTTGGTGCTGCTGGAAAAATATATGGAGCTGTAGGATGAGAGAAAGGATGGTTAAAATGGAAGAAGAAAGAGAACTGTCTACAGAGGAAATGTAGAGATTCCTGGATTTGTGCGCGATGAAGGGAATACAGGAGAAGGATGCTTACGAAGGGCTTATATTCTTGGCGTGCATTATCCTGTGGCGGAAAAAGAAATCGGCGGCAGGGAAGAGGGAAAGCTTTGAGGCAAGGCGAAAGAGCAACCGACATGTTAGGCTTTGTGCCTGTCCGGAAGAGAGATCGGTAATATCAGATTTGTGCCTCTCCGGACGGCCGGCATCGGGTATGGCATGTCAGGGGGGACAAGGGCCCGCTCAGCCGAGCTAAGTCCCAACTAC
>CAMNNO010000008.1 GCA_946545475.1 uncultured Blautia sp. | reverse complement strand
CGCTCATGCAAGCATGGCGAGGAAAATCTGCATCCTTACGGCCGTGAATAGTAACCAGGAACACGGACCTGGGACATTTTTTTCATTAACTTCTTGCGCTCATTTTACAGGGGGATTATAATAAACCACAATAGTTACAGGTGGAGCATTTTAGGGAGTATAAATATTAAGGAGCAGATACCATATGCAAAGCTTATTTGACATACATTGCCATTTTGTTCCGGGCGTTGACGACGGGGCGGACAGCATGGAGGAGTCGCTCTGGCTGCTTGGCCGGGAGTATGAGGATGGCGTGCGCAGCATCATCCTGACCCCGCATTTCCGCTATCAGATGTTTGAAACGCCCATGGAAATGGTCCAGGAGCGGTTTGACGCCCTGTGTGAAGCGGCGGAGGAAAAGTTTGGGGATGGCTTAAGGCTCTACCTGGGGTGCGAGCTGCATGCCAGCGAAGACATGGCGGAAAAGCTCCAGGCAAGAGAACGCCTGACCATGGCCGGCTCCCGCTACGTGCTGGTCGAGTTTTCCCACAGCGATAATAAATCCTATATCATGAACCATGTGCAGAACCTCTGCATGAACGGCTATATTCCGATCATCGCCCATGTGGAGCGCTACGCGGCTACCCGGAAGGACATGGATTTTTTGTGGAATCTTAAGAAGGCGGGAGCCCTGATCCAGATGAACGCCGACGGCATCAACGGTCGTGAGGGGTTCGCCGGAAAATCCTTTGCCAAAAAGGTCATGCGGGAGGACCTTCTGGACTTTATCGGCAGCGACGCCCATAACAGAACGGACCGCTTTCCGGAGATGGGAAAATGCTTTAAACAGGTTTCCAAACTGATGGGGGAAGATTATGCCCGGCATATCTTTATCGATAATCCGGCCGAGATCATCCTCTCGCTTGAGGATTAAGATAATACGCGGAGGAAAAAGATGGCACGGAGACGTAGACATAGAAGAAGAAAAGGGGTCCTGGGCAAGCTGTTAACGCTTATCCTTCTGGCCCTGGCGGCAGCGGTTTTTTATCTGCTCTATCAGGTAAACATCCTTCCGTTTAAATATTTTGTGGCGGGGGCCCTGCTGGCGGCGCTCCTGGTCGTCCTGGTCGGGGTCCTGACCTGGAACATCCGCCATAAGGCGAGGTTCCTTCTGGGGACGGTTTTGTGGTTTGCCCTTGTATGCGCCCTTACCCTTGGCGGCTTTTACCTTTACAATACCCACCAGGCAATGCAGGCCTTAACGGGCGTCAATACGGAGATCTCGCGCGTAGGCGTCTATGTCCGCTCCGGCGGGGAGGTATCATCGCTTGAGGATACCCGCGACCTGACCTATGGCATTTTGTCCTATCTCGACACCGAAAATACCACGGAGGCCCTAAGCCGCATCGGACGCCGCCTGGGAGGGGATGTGAAGACCACCCTTTACAATAATCCGGCCCAGCTGATGGATGGCCTGATGGATGGGGAGGTGGGCGCCATCGTCCTGAACGAAGCCTACCTGGAGCTCTTGCAGGAGACGGAAGGCTACGCCGATATCAGGAGCCGCCTCACCGAGGTCAGCATGGAAAACGTGGAGAACACCATCAAGAGGCAGACGGCAGCGCCCGGCAGCGCCGCGTCCGCTCAGGAGGAGGCTTCGCAGCAGAGCCAGGGCCTTGACATCAGCATTCCCGGCAGCAGCCAGTCGGCGCCGGGGGCGGTCGCCCACGACCAGGTCTATACGGTTTATATCAGCGGCATCGACAACCAGGTCGAGACCGCCATGGTGGCGAAAAGCCGGAGCGATGTCAACATTCTGGCGACCATTAACCTGGACACCAACCAGGTGCTCCTGGTTTCCACGCCCAGGGACTATTTTGTGCCGCTGTCCATTTCCAACGGCATCCCGGACAAGCTGACGCACGCGGGGATCTACGGCATCGATGTTTCCATGGATACCCTTGGGATGCTCTACGGCCTCGACATTGCCTACTATGTCCGGGTCAACTTCGCCGGCTTTGAAAACATTGTGGACGCCCTGGGCGGCATTACCGTCTATTCCGAATATGAGTTCGACAGCAAGAATATCCTGGGATACCACTTTAACCAGGGATATAACCGGATGAACGGCGAGCAGGCCCTGGTCTTCGCCCGGGAGCGCTTCTCCTTTGCGGAGGGCGATATGCAGAGGGGCCGCAACCAGATGGAGGTCATCTATGGCGTGCTGGAAAAGATCCAGAGCATGGGCACGGATGTGATCGGCAACTTTAACGCCCTGCTCCGGAGCCTGACCGGCAGCTTTGAGACGAACATACCCATGAACCTTGTGACCCAGATCCTCCAGGAGGAGGCCAACAGCATTGACGACTGGAGCCTGTACAGCTACGGCGTGGTGGGAACGGACGATAACCAGGTGCCCTATTCGATGAGCCAGGCTGTCTATGTCATGAGGCCGGACCAGGCCTCTGTGGACTATGCCATCTCTCTTATGCAGAAGGTGCGAAGAGGAGAGATCATCAGCGAACAGGATGTGGCCGGGTATCACAACTCGGGCATCTGACGGCTTTGAAAATATACTATCGGGCAGGGAGGCAAAAGCGATGAATAAGCTTGACCGTTTTTTAAATGTTCTGATCCTGTGTGTTATCGGCGTTTTTGGCGGAGGCATTTATCTGGATTATGTTTCCTACCAGAAGGACCCGGCAGCGTTTGAAGCGGCGCAGGGCATGTCCTTCAATGACCGCGCCATGTCCCAGCTTGTCATGGGAGCGGTTGTTATCATTATTGTCCTGGCTGTGAAATATGTAAGAGCGCGGAAAAAATAACGGCGCTTATGGGAAGAAATGGGGACGGTTCTGTTTTTTTACGAATCACAAGAAAACAGAACCGTCCCCATTTCTTTCTCCCCATTTCTTCCCGGGCTTTTTTGAATTACCTGTTGTCTAAATAGCAAAATTGCGCTACAATAATGCTGTGTATCTTTTGATAAATCCGAACAATATTGACAGCAAAGCAGCCCGGAAAGCGGGCAAAAATGACAAATGTTGATGGCGTTCAGAAAATGGAGGGTTAATCTATGGCAAGTTCGTACAATATCTGTCTGGACATCGGCGGGACAAAGGTTTTAGGCGTCATCTTTGACGAAAAGAAAAATGTGGCTTACCGCCTGAAAAAGAAAACAAAAGAGGGCGGCGACTCCTCTGAAAACGTGGAGCAGGTCATCATCAGCGTGGTGGAAGAGATGCTGAAGGAATCCGGCATCAAAAAATCCCAGGTCAATGCCATTGCCGCAGGCGCCCCCGGCGTCATCAACCAATCCACCGGCGTGGTCCTTTTTTCGCCGAACCTTCCCTGGCGGGATTATGACATCCGGAAGCCCCTGGAAAAGAAGTTCGGCGTTCCCTTCTTTATCGGCAATGACGTGAACGTCGGCGTTCTCGGCGAATATAAGTATGGCGCGGCCAAGGGCTATCATAACGTGGTCGGCTTTTTCGTCGGCACAGGCATGGGCGGAGGCCTTATCCTGGACGATAAGCTCTATACCGGCCACCAGTTCAAGGGCGCCGAGTACGGCCACATGATCCTGGACCCGGAAGGGCCCCTGTGCGGCTGCGGCCAGAGAGGATGTCTGGAAGCCTTCTCCAGCAAGCAGGGCATGTCCGCCTACGTCCGCCAGCAGGTGTCCCGGGGACGCAAGAGCATGATGGCGGATGCCATTGAGGGAAGCGCCTTTAAGAGTAAATTCCTGAAAAAGGCCCTCGCGGCCGGCGACAGCGTGGCAACGGAAGCGGTCGACCGGGCCTGCCATTACCTGGCTGTCGCCACCGGCAACATGATCAACACCTTCAGCCCGGACGTGGTCGTCTACGGCGGCGGCGTCATCGAGGCCTGCGGCGAGACCTTCCTTGAGAAGATCCTGTCCGAGGTGGACCGCTACTGCATGCCGTCCATCCGCTCCACGGTTGAGCTCAAGAACGCGGCCCTGGGCGATGACTCGGTCATCTATGGCGCGCTTTCGATGATCGAAGATAAGTAAAAAGATAAGTGAAGCCGGACTGCCGCCTGTCCAGTGGGGCTTATTATAGGACCATTTGTGTTGGGCGGTTGAACAAAGCTTTCATTTGTTGTAGAATTTCATATTATGAAACATTATCGAGGCATTATGAAAAACTGTTGCAATATTGTGAAAAGTTTATCATTTTATTGCCTGTTTAGTTCTTAACAAACTTGATGTTCCAAAAATACCAAAAACTCCTTAAAATTTGTGTTAGTCCAGGATAAATCCGGTTGATTTTGTGATATTGAAATGTTACAATAGAAACAGATTTTGCACATAATACATAAAATCTTATTTATGTCCAGAGTATAGATTGTTAAAAATTTACTCGGACAGAAAAGCCTGTGTGAAACCGCACACGGCCTGTTGTTTCTGTTTTTTATGCCTGGTGGCAGGCAGAAAAGATATGGGAAACGAACAAAATGCCTGCATTTTGATTCGTTTCCTGCGCCGAATTTACGCCGCGGCAGCGGCATATTTCCACAGTGGATTCGTGCGCTTATATAAGATATCATAAGGGAAAGGAGTGAACACGGTTCCAAAAAAGCGCCTGCCCGGATGGGCAGGCATCAGCAACAGGTTATTAAGAAAGGATAGGAGGATTTTTGGTATGTATGCAATAATTGCTTTTTTGCCGATCATTGTGACGATTGTCCTGATGGTCGGTTTTAACTGGCCGGCCAAGCGCGCTCTGCCGCTTGCCTGGCTCCTTTCCGGCATTATCGGCATCGCTGTATGGGGCATGCCCTTCATCAGCATGAGCGGAAACAGTTTCATCGGCCAGACATTGACGGGCTTTTTGAGCGCTTTTGAGGTCCTTTTCATCATCTTCGGCGCTATCCTGATCATGAACACGCTTTCACAGTCCGGCGCCATGGCGGCCATTAACCGCATGTTCCGCGGCATTACCCCGGATGCCAGGCTCCAGGCCATCATCATCGGCTTCATCTTCGGCGCGTTCATTGAAGGCGCCGCGGGCTTCGGCACACCGGCTGCCCTTGCGGCCCCGCTGCTCATCTCCGTAGGCTTCCCGCCTCTTTGCGCGGCCATGGTCGCCCTTATTTTCAACTCGGTCCCGGTCTGCTTCGGCGCTGTCGGCACCCCCACCAATACGGCCTTTACCACCGTTACCGGCGCGGTTTCCGATCTGGGCGGCAACCCGGATGCCTGGAAGACGGCCTTTACTCTCTGGTCCGCCATTCCGCTGGCTATCGGCGCGGCTGTCATCATGATCATCGGCGTAGGCTTTGTCTGTAAGTTTTACGGCAAGAACCGCAAGTTCTCCGATGTTGTTCCGACCATTCCCTACATCCTGTTCACCACGGCCGTCTTTGACATTTTCTATCTTCTGATCGCGGCTTTCATCGGACCGGAACTGGTTTCTCTTCTGGCTGCCATCATCACCCTGTTCGTGGTCCTCTTTACCACCAAGAAGGGCTTCCTGGTCCCCAAGGATGTCTGGACCTTTGACGACAAGGAAAAATGGGACAAGTCCTGGCTTTCCACCACAAGGGTCCCGGACCCCAAGGTCAGTGAGATGAGCCTTGCCAAGGCCTGGCTCCCCTATATCCTTATCGCCTGCCTCCTGGTCCTGACCCGTGTCTGCCAGAAGTTCGGCGCCGGCTGGGCGGATGCCCTTAAGACCTTCACCGTCGGAACGGGCAAGAGCAATATCATCCTTGGCGCCAACTGGAACTGGGCCATCCTCTGGAGCCCCGGCATCATCTTCATCCTGGTTGCGCTCATCACTACCCTGATCCACGGCATGAGCGGCGAGACCGTTTCCATCGCCTGGAAGGGCACCTTCAAGCAGGTCAAGGGCGCGGCTATCGCCATGCTCTTTGGCGTCGCCATGGTCAACATCTTCCGCTATACCTCCATGCCGATCGACCGCATTCCGGAGGGAGTCGCCGCGGGAGCTTCCTATTCCATGCTGTATGCCATGGCCAAGGGCCTGGCGGATATCGCCGGCAGCGCCTATCTGGTCATTGCCCCGTTTATCGGTGTCCTGGGCGCTTATATGTCCGGCTCCAACACGGTTTCCAACACCCTGTTCAGCTCCCTGCAGTTCCAGACCGCCGGCATGGTCGGCCTTCCCTATGTCCTTATCGTTGCCATGCAGAATAACGGCGGCGCTATCGGCAACATGATCTGCGTCAACAACGTGGTTTCCGCCTGCGCCACCACCGGCACCAACGGAAACGAGGGCAAGATCATCCGGACAAACATCATCCCGTGCGTGGCATTCTGTGTTATCGTTATCGTAGTCATAGGAATCGCGATCGCCATGGGCGTCAATCCCCAGCCGCTTCCCTATACGAACGGCTGATAAACCATTGACTTTCATACCCGCGGGCAGGCTCTTCTGTCCCGGACAGGTCCTGCCGCGGGTCCTCGGTTATACCAGAAAAAATATCGGTGATACTTTTCTGGTATAACGCTGATATTTTTTAAGCTGATATCTTTTGATCAAGCTGATATCTTTTGATCAAGCTGATATCTTTCAATTGGAGGAGATACTTATGTCTTATATTATTTCTGATGATGCAAAAGAATTATTGAAAGACGTAAAAGAATTTTGCGAAAAAGAAATCCGTGAACAGGTCAAAGAATATGATATTTCCGGCGAATGGCCCCGCGAGATCTATGAGAAAGCCATCGAGATGCAGCTGCACATGATGGATGTTCCGGAAGAATACGGCGGCCTTGGCCTTTCCCATATCGACCAGGCAGCTATCGTGGAAGAGATCGCCAAGGCTGACGCCGGTGTGGCTGTCACCCTTAACGGCAACGGCCTTTCCCTGAAACCCGTTCTCATCGCCGGCAACGAAGAGCAGAAGCAGAAATGCTGCGATATCATCATCAACGGCGGCTGGGGCGCCTTTGCCCTGACCGAGCCGGATGCCGGATGCGATGCCGCCAATTCCAAGACCACAGCTGTCCGCGAAGGCGATGAATATGTCATCAACGGCCGCAAGTGCTTCATCACCAACGCCCAGGTTGCCGATTTCTTTGTTGTCACGGCCATGACCAACAAAGAGCTTGGCGTCAAGGGTATGTCCGCGTTCCTGGTCTACAAGGGAACCCCCGGCCTTTCCGTCGGCAATCATGAGAACAAGATGGGTATCCGCACCTCCGTGACCAGCGACCTCCTCCTGGAAGATGTCCGCATCCCGGCCGAGAACCGTCTGGGCGAGGAAGGCACCGGCTTTATCACCGCCATGAAGACTCTGGACCTGGCCCGTATGTGGTGCGCCGTTATCGGTGTCGGCGTCGGCGAGAGATGTATCGAGGAAGCCGCCAAGTATGCGCAGCAGCGCGTGACCTTCGGCAAGCCCATCTATAAGCACCAGGCTATCCAGTTCACCCTGGCCAATATGCAGATCCGCACCGAAGCTGCCCGCCAGCTGTGCGCCCACGCCATTACTCTTGCCGACATGGGCGTGCCCTTCACAACAGAAGCCAGCTGCGCCAAGGCCTTTGCCGGCGACGCCGCCGTGCAGAGCGCTGTCGATGCCATCCAGGTTCTGGGCGGCTACGGCTACAGCCGTGAGTATCCGGTAGAGAAGCTTCTGCGCGATGCCAAGATCTTCCAGATCTTCGAGGGCACCAATGAGATCCAGAGGATCGTCATTGGCCGTAACGTCATCAACAAATATAAGATCTGATCCTGCGGATCCTGACTTACGCTGTTTTTGGCAGCCTTAAGCTGCCTGACCAAAAGGCCCTGAGGCTTTTCCCTCCGCGCCGGAAAGCGCGGGAGGGGCCCGGGGCGGCTGTATTCTTTTAATAAGGAGAATGTACTGTTATGGAAATACTTATCTTTGTCAAGCAGGTGCCCGATGACGGCATCGAAGTCCATCTTGACCCGGCAGCCGGCACCCCGGATACCGCCAAGATCGACAAGATCGCCAACGCTTTTGATACCTATGCCCTGGAGCTGGCGGCCCGCTATGTGGAAGCCAACGGCGGAAATGTCACCGTGGCGGCTATCGGCCCGGATGGAACCGATTCCATGCTGAAAAACCTGATCGCTGTCGGTGCCAAGAAAGCTTATCTCTTCAAGGATCCCTCCTTTGAACAGGGCGATGAGGCGTCAACAGCCAACCGTCTGGCTCAGCTTGTCAAGAAGTGCGAAGCTGAAAACGGCGCTCCCTATGACCTGATCCTTTGCGGCAAGGAATCCACCGACGAGATCTCCGGCCAGGTCGGCGCCCGTCTGGCGGAAGAGCTTTCCCTTCCCTTCGTTTCCAGCGTTATCGAGATCACCCCGGACGGCGACAAGCTCATCGCCAAGCAGGAGACGGATGAGGGCTATATCAAGTTTGAAACGGCTATGCCTGCCGTTTATACCATTGCCAAGCCCGGCTATGATCCCCGCTATCCCAATATCAAGGCCAAGATGGCTGCACGCAAGGCTGTCATCCCGACCTTCTCGGCTGCCGATGCCGGCGTTTCTGAGGCTCCCTGCTATGTGGAGTGCGTAAGCTATACGGAACCGCCCAAGCGTGAGGCCGGGCTGAAGATCCAGGAGAAGGAAGTGGCCGATACGGTAGCAAAGGCCATGGAGATCCTCATTAAGGATAAAGTGCTGTAAAAAGGGGGGAAAGGCAGACTATGGAAATTCTGGTTTATATCGAAGTAAAAGAAGGCGAACTGGTACAGGGAAGCCTTGAAGCCCTGGCAGCCGCCAAGGAGCTTGGAAACGCCACCGCCCTTGTGGCTGGTGATGCCGATGCCGCTGCCAAGGCAGCCGTATATGGGGCACCGGTAGTCTGTGCAAAAGTTGACGCCGCAAATCCCGACGCGATCCTCGGAGCCGTGGAAGCTGTCTGCAAGGCCAAGAATGCCGACGCCGTCTTTTTCGCCGGCACCCAGTGGGGCAAGGACCTGGCCCCGCGTCTGGCCTCCCGCGCCAAGACCGGCTGCATCACCGACGTTACCGGAATGGAAAAGGATGGCGATGCCATTCTCTACACCCGTCCGGCCTTCGGCGGCACGGTCATTGAGAAAATGAAAAATCACGGTGCCCTCCAGGTATGTACCATCCGGAGCGGCAGCTATTCCAAACCGGAAGCGGGCGCTCCCGCTTCCATCGAAGAATGCGATCCCGGCGAAGCCGATATCAGGGTCAAGGTTCTTGAAGCCGCCAAGGAGATCACGGAAGCCGTCAACCTGGAAGGCGCGGATATCATCGTATCCGGCGGCCGCGGCATGGGCTCCAAGGAAGATTTCCAGCTGGTCGTTGAGCTGGCTAAGGTCCTCGGCGCCACCGTCGGCGCTTCCCGCCCGGCTATCGAGGATGGCTGGATCAGCCGCGCCCATCAGGTCGGCCAGTCCGGCAAGATCGTCGCTCCTAAGCTTTACATTGCCTGCGGTATCTCCGGTGCCATGCAGCACATTTCCGGCGCCATCGGCTCCAAGTATATCGTAGCCATCAATAAGGACCCGGATGCCTCCATCTTCTCCGTGGCGGACCTGGGCCTTGTGGGCGATGCCAAGCAGATCATCCCGCTTCTCATCGAAGAGATCAAGAAGCGCAAATAAGAGGGCTCTTATCCTATACACCACTATATTGTAGGAAACGAATAAAACTATACCAATCATAAGGAGTTATAAAAAATATGGCGACTTATAACACTCTTACCCCGGAACTGATCGAGCAGCTGAAAGCAGCGGCTCCCGGCCACGTCCTTGTGGGCGCGGACATCAACGATGACTATTCCCATGACGAGATGCCGATCTACGGCACAAAGGCTCCCGATGTCGTCCTCCAGGCCGCAAACGCGGAGGAGATTTCCGCCTTTATGAAGATCTGCAACGCCAACAAGATCCCGGTGACCACCCGCGGCGCCGGAACCGGCCTTGTGGGCGGCTGCGTGCCGGTCTACGGCGGCGTAGTCATCGAGACCACCAAGATGAACAAGATCCTGGAATATGACCTGGAAAATTTCAGCGTGACCATCGAGCCCGGCGTCCTTCTGCAGGACCTGGCTGAGGACTGCTTGAAGCGCGGCATGATGTATCCCCCGGATCCGGGCGAAAAGCTGGCGACAGTCGGCGGCAATGTTTCCACCAACGCCGGTGGCATGCGCGCCGTAAAGTACGGCACGACCCGTGACTATGTCCTGGCTATGAAGGTCGTTCTCCCGAACGGTGATATCACAAGCTTTGGCGCCAAGGTCAGCAAGACCAGCTCCGGCTACAGCCTCTCCAACCTGATCATCGGTTCCGAGGGCACCCTTGGCATTATCGTTGAGCTGACCCTTAAGCTCATCCCGGCCCCCAAGAAGACTATCTCCCTCATCGTTCCCTATGAGGATCTGGAATCGGCTATCTCCACCGTTCCGAAGTTCAAGATGGCCAACCTGGATCCCCAGGCCCTTGAATTTATGGAAAGAGAGATCATCCTCTCCTCCGAGAGATACCTTGGCCGCGAAGTATTCCCGAAGAAGCTCAACGGCCAGGATGTGGGCGCTTACCTGCTGATCACCTTTGACGGCCAGGATGAGGACGAGCTGATGGCCCGCGCGGAGACAGCCGCCGAGCTTCTCCTGGATGCCGGCGCTATCGACGTTATGGTCGTTGACGAGCCCCAGAAGCTCCGCGATACCTGGGCTACCCGCTCCAGCTTCCTGGAAGCCATCGAAGCCGAGACCAAGCTTCTTGACGAGTGCGACGTTGTCGTTCCCATCAAGGAGATCGCCCGCTTCCTCACCTTTGCCAAGAAGACCGGCGAAGAGTGCGGCCTTATCATCAAGAGCTTCGGCCACGCCGGCGACGGCAACCTGCACATCTATCAGTGCAGCAACGATCTGGAAAAAGAAGAATTTGTCAAGAGAGTGGACAATTACTTCGAGATCCTTTACAAAGAAGCCGTTGAGTGCGGCGGCCTGGTTTCCGGCGAGCACGGCATCGGCCGCGGCAAGGTGAAATACCTGACCGAGTCCCTTGGCGATGTCAACATGGAGCTCATGAGAGGCATCAAGAATGTCTTCGATCCCAACCTTATTCTGAATCCGGGGAAGGTTTGCTATCAGTCATAACGAGGATGAAAGACCCCCGAGGCTTAAGAGGATTTTCTGACAGAGTCCGCTGAAGAAAAGGGGCGTTCCAGAAAAGATGATCCCCCGCCAGGCGGCATAATGGCCATCTGGCGGGGGATTTATAATATGCGCACGAATTTTCATCGGAATAATGCCGCTAAAGCGGCGAAAATTCGGCGCAGGAAACGAATGAAAACGCAAGCGTTTTATTCGTTTCCTATATATATGCGCACGAATTTTCATCGGAATAATGCCGCTAAAGCGGCGAAAATTCGGCGCAGGAAACGAATGAAAACGCAAGCGTTTTATTCGTTTCCTATATATATGCGCACGAATTTTCATCGGAATAATGCCGCTAAAGCGGCGAAAATTCGGCGCCAGAAAGAGGGAGATAGATATGAAAACCGTGAAATTTTTCTATAAGAACACAACTCAGGACCTGGTCGTTCCGGATGACACCCCGGTGCTCACCAGCAAGGTAGACCAGCTTGCCAGCGACAGGGCCGGCATTGACATTGTACGGGAAGCCATGGAGCACCCCATCGACAGCCCCCGCCTTAAGGAGCTGGCCAAGGGCAAGCCGGACTGCGTTATCATCATCAGCGACCACACTCGTCCGGTTCCCAGCCCGGATATCCTGCCGAACATGATCGCAGAGCTCCGGGAAGGCAACCCGGACATCAAGATCACGCTCCTGGTATCCACCGGCTTCCATCGCCCCACCACGATTGAAGAGCTCCGCGGCAAGCTGGGCGATGCCCTGTATGAGGAATTTAAGGACAATATCGTTGTCCACGATGCCCACGATCCCTCTAAAAACGTGAAGGTGGGCGTCCTTCCCTCCGGCCCGGACTGCATCCTGGACAAGGTGGCGGTCAACGCCTCCCTGCTGGTTTCCGAGGGCTTCATTGAGCCCCACTTCTTTGCCGGCTTCTCCGGCGGCCGCAAGAGCATCCTGCCGGGTATCGCCGATGCCGTCACTGTTATGGGCAACCACTGCTCCAAGTTCATCGACAGCCCCTACTCCCGCACCGGCATCCTGGACCACAACCCGATGCACGAAGACATGCTGGCAGCCGCCCGCATGGCTAAGCTGGCCTTCATCGTCAATGTCGTCATCGACGAGAACAAGAAGACCGTGGCGGCATTCGCCGGAAACTTTGAGACAGCTCACAGGAAGGGCTGCGACTTTATCGCGGACTATGTCTGCGTGAAGCCGGCTCCGGCCGATATCGTCATCACCACCAACGGCGGCTATCCCCTGGACCAGAACGCCTACCAGTCCCCGAAGGGCATGACGGCCGGCGAGGCGACATGCAAGGACGGCGGCGTGATCATCATGCTCGCTTCCTGTACGGACGGCACCGGCGGCGATTTCTTCTACCACATCATAGCCGACGAGCCGGACATCGAGACCGCCTACCAGAAGTTCCTGGCCACCCCCCAGGAAAAGACCGCTCCCGACCAGTGGTGCTCTCAGATCTTCGCCCGCGTGGCCCGCAAATACAAAGTTATTTTTGTGGCCGAGCCGGAGCAGAAAGAGATGATCGAAGGCCTCAAAGTCACCTATGCCCCGAACCTTGAGGAAGCCTATAAACTGGCCCGCCAGATCAAAGGCGAAAACGCCTCCCTCACCTGCATCCCGAACGGAATTTCGGTCGTTGTCAGAGATTAAAAATAGACGCAGGATTGACAGGAAAAGAAAAACAGTATATTATAATCTAAGAGCTTCCCTTACAGCCATATTTTTGGAGAAAAGATCAGATATATATTTTAGAACAGCAGAGGAGGCGGGAGAAAAGCAACACCCGTCCAGCCATTAGGTCTGCCGGAACCGTGATTTCGGTTTTTGTATCATTTGCCATACAAACTAAATATTATATCAATGGGAAGTGTGAGAAGAGAAGGGGACATTTCTGTTTTCTTGTTTAAAAGACAAGAAAACAGAAATGTCCCCTTCTCTTCTTTTTCCCCTCACATGTCTTCTTCAAGCAGCCGGTTGTGCGTAAATACCTGCCGGATGTGCATAGTGTCTTGATTAAATGTAAATAAATGATAAAATCAAGCCATATCAGGAAAAGATCCTGTGCATATTTATACTAGAAGTATTGGAAAATTACCACCGGTAATTTTCTCAGTACTTCTGCATATACCGCGGCATAAAATCAAAAAAGTGTTATTTTATTGTTCGCGAGTATCATATGAGGAGGTTGCGCAAAATGAAGAAGTTCCATACATCCATGCTTATGGCTCTCGCCGGTATCCTCTCCGGGGCCTGCCTGTCGGTATCTGCTATGGCGGACACTCAGGTCCGTTTTTACGAAAGCGTCAAGCCGGAAGTCGCCGAGGGCGAATATGCCGTTAATGTCAACGGCCGCTGGGTCGACTGCGGTGAGGAAGAAGCCTATGCGGTGAGCGTGGACGACAAAAATGTCTTTTATGTCCCCTTAAAGGCAGTGGCCGATGAGCTGGGCGCGGTTATCGACGGCAGCACGCTGACCTATAAGACGGCCGAGGCCGACCTTACCGGATATCTTTTCAACGCCAGCGGCGAAGAGGCCGAGGATGGCGAGTACGTTCCCCTTACCTTCTTTGCGGATGGCTTTAATGCGGAAAGCTATGAGCCCGGCAGCGAGGCGTACAAGGTGATCGGCGGAAAGACCATGACCGATGGTCCGTATCTTTACATTACCCTGACGGACGACGAGACGGTCTATGTCCTGGATGTGGACGGGAATGAGATTCCCTTTACCGCCGGCCGCTACCAGAACGAAGAAGGCTTTACGGTTCCCTACCGGGCAGCCATGATCAACGGATCAAAAGAAGAGGCGGCTCCCCTCATCGTCTTCCTCCATGGCAACAGCTACCGTGGATACGACGGCATCGCGCCCCTTAAGCTGACGCCGGCCACCACCATCGCAAAATACCTTCTGGACAATGACATGAAGGGCTACATCCTGATCCCCCAGTGCACCAACACCACAAGGGAGGGCTGGACGGTCCTGACCGATGACATCGCCAATGTCATCACGGCCTACATGGAAGAAAACGACATCGACCCCGGCCGCGTGTATATCACCGGATGCTCCATGGGCAGCCATGGTACCTGGGGAATGCTCCGCGACCATGCGGATCTGTTTGCCGCGGGCATGCCCATCTCCGGCAACGCCAACAGCCCCATGTGCAATATCGCCCTGGAAGAGATCACGACGGAAGTTCCGCTTTACATGCTTGTCGGCGGTGGGGATTCCCAGGAGATGCAGGACGGCATGCAGGCCTTCTATGAAGGATTCAAGGCAGCCGGCGGCACGGTCGTCTATGAGACTGAGCCTTCCTACAACCATATGCAGTCCTGCGAATATTCCATGACAGCTCCCCGTCTTGACTGGCTTCTGGGCTTTGTCAAGACAGAGGATGGAAAGCGCGTCCGCGCCTACCGCTCCGAAAAGCCCGAGATCGCTGAGGATGCCTATGCCATTAACGCCAACGGCGCGTGGGTGACCTTTGGCGAAGCCCTTCCCTATGCTGAGGAGGAGGTCGTCTATGTTCCTCTCAAGGAAGTCTCCAATGCCTTGGGCGTGACCTATAATAATGCCGAAGAAGGAAAATACATCGTTGCCTATAACGATATCGAGGCAGATGCTTCCGAGGCGGTCGTCCTTAAAGACGATGTGGCTTATGTTCCCGTCACCTTCTGGGAAGAAGCCTTTTATGAGGACGGCGCCAAGGCCTTCAAGGACGGCAATTTCTACTATCTGTCCATGAAAGCCGATTATGACTATCTTGTCGCGGGTAATGAGCAGGATTACATCTTTGAGCCCCATACCTATGAAGGCGACATGGTCCTGAACTACCGCACCACCGATGTCCTTCCGGAGCAGGAAGGGAAGAACGCCCTGGTCCTTTTCCTCCACGGCAGCAGTTACCGCGGAACCGATAATGCCACCTACCTTAAGCTGAACGGAACCTATGACATTCCCGATTACCTGGTCAGGAATGGAATCAAGGCCAAATTCATCATGGGCCAGTTCAAGAACCCGAACTGGGTTGCCTACAGCAGCACCCTTGGAGATATGTTAAAGAGCTATGTGGACGATGCCTCTTATGACATTGACCCCAGCCGGGTCTACGTCATGGGCGTATCCATGGGCGGCCAGGGCACCTGGGCTGTCACCTCCGACCATCCGGATTTCTTTGCGGCGGCGATGCCCGTAGCCTTTGCGGCAGTCACCGATCCGGAAGTCAGCTTTGAAAACCTGGTTACCACGCCACTCATGATCGTCGCCGGTGAAAACGACCACCTGGCCGGCGAAGATGGCGTCACAAGCCCGACCCGCATCCAGGGCTCCTATGAGACCATCATCGCCGATGGCGGCGAAGCCGTATTCGACATCATGCCCGGCCTCGACCACATTGCGGTCTGCGAGGCCGCCTTCACGACGGAACATCTGGACTGGGTGTTCAGCCATGTTAAAGGCGAATAATCCATAATTTTAACCCAATAAGGAAGCCCCCCGCCTCTAAGCCGACAAAGCATAGGCGGGGGGCTTCCCTGTACCAAGCGGGGTTTCAAGCGCCGCCCGACAGTCCGCGAAGCGGACTATTGAGTTATACTAGTTACACTTAATAATTGCCGTAGGCAATTATTCTAGTGTAACTGCATATACCGCGGCGTAAAACTGCAATCGGCAATTAAATTCGTTCGCGAGTATAGATGCAAATAGTGAAGCGGATTACGGCTTACTTTTGATAGAAAAGGGGACGATTCTTTTCTTGAGAAAATCAAGAAAAAAGAACCGTCCCCTTTCCCTCTTCCTGTTTTTGTGCTATAGTAATTAATGACGAAAAAATAGAAAAGGCTATGCGAAAGCAGGAACATAATCACGATGAAACGGCTGCGCTTTTTATCAGCGCTTGTGAATTTTTGCTTTCGCTATAGAGGCATGAAACGGAGGAGAAACGATGAGTCAGGTTCTTTTGCTGAACGGCAGCCCCCACCAGCATGGATGTACCGCTGCGGCCCTTGACGAGATGATCGGGGTCTTTAAAGCTGAGGGCATTGAGACGGAGCTTATCCAGGTGGGAACCAAAAGCATACGCGGCTGCATGGCCTGCGGAAAGTGCGGCGAGAGCGGCAGGTGCGTCTTTGATGACCTTGTGAACGAGGTGGCGCCGAAGTTTGAGGCGGCCGATGGATTAGTTGTGGGAAGCCCGGTTTACTATGGCTCCCCGAATGGGAATCTCCTGTCCTTCATGGACAGACTGTTTTACAGCACGCATTTTTCCAAACATATGAAAGTGGGAGCTGCCGTCGTCAGCTGCCGGAGAGGCGGCAATACGGCAAGCTTTGACGTGCTGAACAAATATTTCACGATCAGCAGCATGCCGGTGGCTTCCTCGACATACTGGAACCAGGTCCATGGATTCACGGCCGAGGACGTGAAAAAGGACCTGGAAGGCCTGCAGGTCATGAGAAACCTTGCCAGAAGCATGAGCTTCATGATCCGGGCCTTTGCGGATGCGAAAGAAAAGTACGGCTATCCCGAGCTGGAAAGAGAGTTCTTTACCAGCTTCCCGGATGGAAAATAGGATGGCCGGTGGGAGGTTTAGGTTGGAGCATCTTTAGATGCTCCAACCGTACAGGTGGATTTTTTTTAGGAGGTTCTGACAGATGAGCGCAAGAGACGTTTATGAGCTTTGGCTTAAGAGGCTTCCGGCTGATGACCCGATGAGGGAGGAGCTTACAAAGATCGCGGGGGATGAGAGTGCCATTACGGACCGGTTTTATCAGGAGATCGAGTTTGGCACCGCAGGCCTTCGGGGGATCTGCGGGGCGGGCACGAACCGCATGAATGAGAGGACCGTGGGCCGGGCGACCCAGGGCATTGCCAACTATATTAAAAAATCCGGGCAGGACCCTCTCCGGGGCGTAGCTATCGCCTACGACTGCCGCTACCATTCCAAGGAGTTTTCCGAGCTTGTGGCCGGGATCCTCGCGGCCAACGGCATCCGGGTCTACCTGTTCCCGTCGCTCCGCCCGACCCCGGAGCTTTCCTTCGCGATCCGGAAGACCGGATGTCTCTCCGGCATCAACATGACGGCCAGCCACAATCCCAAGGAGTATAACGGCTACAAGGTCTACTGGGAGGATGGCGCCCAGATCTCCGGAGAGGTCTCGGACGGCATGCTCTCCGAGATCAAGGCCCTGGACCTTCTCTCGGACTACCCGTGCCTTTCCCTTGCCGAGGGAATGGAAAAAGGCCTGGTCGTCATGCTGGGCGAGGACATGGACAGGTGCTACCTCGATTACGTGGAATCCATGAGCCAGCAGGGCGAAGAGCGGCTGGACAAGACCGTCACCGTGGTCTATACGCCCCTGAACGGCGCCGGGAGCATCCCCATGGAGACGGTGGCCAGGGAGATGGGATACAAAAACTTTACTATCGTCCCCGAGCAGAAGGACCCCGACCCGGAATTTACCACGGTCGGCTATCCCAACCCCGAGGACCCCAAGGGCTTTGAGCTGGCGGAGAAGCTTGGCCGTGAAAAAGGCGCGGAGGTCCTCATCGCCACCGACCCGGACAGCGACCGCATGGCTATTGAAGTCGCCGATGGCAAGGGCGGTTACCTTCCCCTCAACGGAAACCAGACCGGCGCCATGCTCATCGCCTATATGGCCGCGAGCCAGAAGGAAAATGGCCGCCTTCCCGAGAAAGCGGCCATGATCAAGTCCATCGTGACCGGCGACTTCGGCCGGACCATCTGCGAATCCTACGGCATAAAGGTCTACCAGTCCCTCACCGGCTTCAAGAATATCTGCGGCGTCATTCCCAGGGCCGAAAAAGAGGGGTACAGCTATTTCTTCGGCTATGAAGAAAGCATAGGCTGCGCTCCCGGAGAGGCTGTCCGCGATAAGGACGGCGTATGCGCCGGCATGCTCGTCATGGAAATGGCCGCCTACTACAAAAAGCAGGGCCTGACCCTCCTTGAGGCGCTGTATAAGCTTTATGAAACTTACGGCTACTTTGCCGAGGCCCAGGTATCGGTGGTCCTCAAAGGAAAAGAGGGCGCCGACAGGATCGGCCGCATCATGGACCACTTCCGGGAAGGCCATCCGGATGCCTTCGGAGGCTTCCCGGTCAGGGAGACGCGCGATTATCTCCACGGCTATCAGGACATCCCCGCCTCGAACGTGTTGATCTTCGACCTCGGAGGCGGCACCTGGTTCGCCGTCCGCCCGTCCGGAACAGAACCCAAGATTAAATTCTATTATTATGCGGTAGCGGATAATGAGGCGGAATCGAAAGAAAGAGTGGCAGCCGTGAGAAAATCCGTAGACAGCATGATCGAAACGATCGCATAAGAAGAAATGGAGAGGATTCTCTTTTCTTGTTATTATAAGGAAAGAGAATCCTCCCCATTTCTTACTCGTCCTATGCTTTACTTTCAGCAGATGTCAGAGATAAAAAATCTTACCCTCACAACCAACTAGCGTGCCCCTGGGGGCGACAAAAGGGGCCAGCCTCCTTGAAGAAGGAGACTGGCCCCAGCCATAAACTCTATTTGTTAAGGAAATGCGACAGCGTCTGGTACAGACTATCCGGCTCCACCGGCTTGACCAGATGCGTATTGAGCCCTGCCATGAGGCTTTCCTTAATATTCTCCTGGAAGGAGTTGACCGTCAGCGCCACAATGGGCACCGTCTTTGCCGCCGGAATATCATCCATGGCCCGGATGGTGCGGGTGGCGGTCAGCCCGTCCATGACCGGCATCAGGATATCCATCAGGATCAGGTCAAAAGCCCCATTCTCCCGGACAAAGGCATCCACGGCCTCCTGGCCGTTGTGAACCTTTGTCACCTCGATCCCCTTATTGACCAGCAGCTTTTCGCTGACCTCCAGGCTTATGACATTATCGTCCACCAGAAGCACGCGCTTGCCCACAAAGCTGCAGCCCTTTTTCTGGATGACGGGGGCTTCCCCGTAAAGGGGAAGGGAAAGCGTCACACTGATCCTGGTGCCCCGGTTCTCGTCGGACTCCGCCGTTATGGTATTGCAGCCCATGGCTAAAAGGGAGCTTCGCAGGATGATAAGGGCAATATCCAGGTCGCCGTTTTCGGTATCCAGCCGCTCGTTCAGATAATCAAAGGGCTTGAACAGAACCGACAGCCGTTCCTGGTCAATGACAATTCCCCGGTTTTCCACAGAGAGCTCCAGGCTGACATTATCGTTGCCCTGGAAAAGGGCCCGGGCATAAAGACGGATGCGCCCGCCCTTCACGGTATAGGAAGCGGCCGAGCGGAGCATCTTCATCACGATCTGCTGCAGGCACCGGGCATCGGCGGATACCTGGAGGCCGGACACCTGGCTGGTATCCACCTCGAGGAGGAGTCCCTTGGCGGAAATGTTGGGACGTATGATGCGCTCGATATTGGCAAAAAAGTCGTCCAGCTGGATGATGACCGGGTCGAGCACAATGTTCCGGTTCGCGATCTGGCGGAGGCTGAGAACATCGTCGATGGTCTCCTGCATGTAGGAGCCGGACATGGATATCTTGTGCAGATAGTCGTCAAAGGCGCCGGGCGCCGGATTCTCCTCGGCTATATGGGCAAGGCCCATAATGGAATAGAGGGGCGTGCGCAGGTTCTGGTTCAGCATGGACAGGAAAGAATTTTTCCGCGAGATATCCTTCTGGGCCTCGGAAAGAGCCGCAGTCAGGGAAGAGAGGCGGCTGCCCGCGCTCTCAAAAACAGAAGTGACATCGCGGATGGCCAGGACAATGCGGTTAACAGACCCCAGCGGAAAAAACCAGGCGATCTTGATGGCCGCGTGCCCCTCGGAGCCGTGGACGGAATAGTAGACCATCTCATCCGGCCGGGAAGAAAGCTTTTCCAGGATGGCATCGAGGGTCAGATCCTTTATGATATTTTCCGGGTCGGTGTCGATGGAAGTGTTAAGAATATATTGTTTTATGGTCTCGTCATACGAGAAAGCGGTTCCCTTTGTCTTTTCCCAGAAGGGGTCGGCAGCATACAGGGTAGTTGCCAGGCGCTTGGGAGTATCTATCTGTATCAGGCTTTCAAACAGAGAGGGGAACATAGCGTCAAAGAGGCCGGCCTTCTGCTCGGCACTCAGCGTTGGTATTGCATTTACCATAATTATCACCTGATTCCTTTTTTAAGAAGTATGTCTTTATACTTGAGGCCGAAAAAATCTGCCGGCTGTATTTGTCACTTTTATCTCTAAATCTGATTATAGCAAAAAAACATATCAGTGTAAACAAGATAAAAAATTAAAAACTCTTTCTTTTTTTGTAAATTTCGTGTACAATATAATAGATTGTATGCTTTTACCCATTTTGTTCATAACATTTTGTTGTATAGGAAATATGTTGTATAGGAAACGGATAAAGCGCCTGCGCTTTCATCCGTTCCCTGCGCCGCCTCTTCGCCGCTTTTGCGTATCATTCCACTGAAGATCCGCGCGCATACTATATGATTGATCGTGAAAGGCAAAGCCATGAATCAAACTTCTTCTGGCCCGGCTGCCTACCAGCAGCCGGTGTGCGTGGTAGGCATCGGAGCGTCTGCCGGAGGACTTGAGGCTCTCCAGCAGTTTTTCACGTTTTTGCCCTCGAATACCGGAATGGCCTTTGTTGTCATCCAGCATCTGTCGCCGGATCACAAGAGCCTTCTCGTGGATATCCTGGGCAAGTATAGTCCTATGCCCATCACTGAAATTCAAGACGGCACACGGGTAGAAAGAAATCACATTTATATGATCCCTCCCCGCTACAACGTGGAGCTGTCCTCAGACATCCTGACCCTGCACGAATACGACGCAGGGAAGATCAACCATCCGATCGACTTTTTTTTCCGCTCGCTGGCCCAGGCCTACGAGAACCGGGCCGTGGCGGTCATCCTCTCCGGCACCGGGTCGGATGGCACAAACGGTATCCGCTCGGTAAAAGAGCACAACGGCGTCATTATCGTCCAGAGTCCGGAATCGGCCAAATTTGACGGTATGCCCCGCAATGCCATTTCCACCGGCTTCGTTGACCTCATCCAGAAGCCGGACTCCATCGCCAAGGAAATGGCCCACATCGCCAAGTCGACCATAGACGCCAGCGAGCGCTTCATGCTCTCGGACCAGGACCTGATGTCCAAGGTGTTTGCCACATTGAAGAATGTGACGAACATCAATTACATGTACTATAAGCAGAGCACGATCCTCCGCCGCGTGGAGAGGCGCCTGGTGATCACCCATAACCAGAACCTCCGGGAATATGTCTCGTATCTTGCCAACAATCCCGAGGAGGCCAAGATACTGGCCAAAGAGGTGCTGATCGGGGTGACGAGCTTTTTCCGGGACAGCGAATATTTCGATGTCCTTAAGGAATCGGTCATCAAGCAGCTCCTCACCGAGAGCCCCCGGGACAAGCAGATCCGCGTGTGGGTAGCGGGATGCTCCACGGGCGAGGAAGCTTACTCCATTGCCATCCTCTTTGAGGAGGCCATGGACGAGCTCGGCATCCGCCGGGATGTGAAGATATTCGCCACCGACCTTGACGGGGATTCCATCGCCACGGCCGTCCGCGGCGTTTACGGGGACAATATCATCGAGGATGTGTCCGTCCAGCGGCTGTCCCGCTACTTTACCCGCAAGGGAAACAAATATGTCATCCGCCACGATGTGCGGAAAATGATCATATTTGCCCAGCATAACGTTTTCCAGGACCCGCCCTTTGGCAAGCTGGACCTTATCAGCTGCCGGAATGTCCTGATCTATTTCCAGACGGTCCTGCAGCGCAACCTCTTTGCCATTTTCCACTCGGCCCTTGTGGACAGGGGATACCTGTTCCTTGGACGTTCCGAGTCGGTCATCGACTATGACGATGTCTTCCGGGTCGCCGGGGCGAACGAAAAGATCTTTATCCACAATCAGTCCGGCAAGGTCCCGGCCCATGAGCGGGTCAGCTATTCCATGCAGAATGTGGAAAACATGATGGACCCGGTAAGGATACCGCCCCTGGAACCGGATGTTGACATTTCCTATAAAGAAAACGAGCTGGACACCTCTGTCCTGGAGGCCCTTCTCCCGGCGACCGTCCTGGTCAACGACAAAAACGAGATGACAAGGACATACGGGGACTGCAGCCAGTACCTGTCCATTCCTGTGGGGGAAGCGACCTTCGACATTTTCATGCTGCTGCGCAATGACCTTAAGATAGCGGTTTCCACCGTGCTCAGGGACTCCCGGGCCAAAAACGAAAAGGTCGGCTACGAAAAGGTGCCGGTGACACTTTCGGGCAAGGTCGAGAATATCTCCATCGTGGCGCAGCCCATCTTTGACCGCCACGGTCAGAGCACCAACTGTTCGGCCATATCCTTTCTGCGCAGGGGGGATAAGTCGCAGGACATCAATCTTAAGAACTATAATATTGACGTGGCGGCGGCTCAGAGGATCGCCAACCTGGAGCAGGAGCTTCGCGTGACACGCGAAAACCTCCGGCGTACCGTAACGGAGCTGGAATCGGTGAATGCCGAGCTGCAGGCGGCCAACGAGGAGCTTTTGACCGCCAACGAGGAGCTGCAGTCCAGCAATGAGGAACTGCAGTCGGTGAACGAGGAGCTTTACACCGTCAACTCGGAATATCAGTCCAAGGTGACGGAGCTTGCGGGCCTTAATGACGATATGACAAACTTCCTGTCCACCACCCTGGTCGGCATCCTGATGGTGGACAAGGACCTGAACATCCGCAAGTTCACGGAATACATTTCCTCGGAATTTAATGTGGTGGATCAGGATGTGGGCCGGTCGCTGCGCTATATTTCCTACAATTTCGCCACCATCGACCTGATCCAGCAGTGCCGCCAGGTGCTTTCCACCATGGAGCCCATTGAGAGGCTGTGCGCCTCGGTCGCCGGAAAGACGTACCTGATCCGGATAGCTCCCTACCAGGCGGTGGACAACGGCTTCTACGAAGAAGGCGAAAAGCCGGAGGGGAAAGGCCAGTCCCTCCAGGGCCTTGTCCTGACATTTATGGACACCACCAAGCAGGTGGACGACCAGGAGCAGATTGAGGAGATGGCAAAAGCCCTCCGGCAGGCGGTCAAGACCAGCCAGGAAAAGGAAACCTTCCTGTCCCACATGTCCCACGACATGCGCACGCCCATGACGGCCATCTTTGGCCTGACCCAGCTAAGCTTAAAGGAACCGGATCTGCCGCCGGCCGTCAAGGACAATTTGGAAAAGATCCAGACCTCCAGCAATTACCTGCTCGGTCTCGTGGAGGAGATACTGGAAACCAGCCGCATCGATGCCGGCAAGATCGTCACCGTGAGCTCGGCGGAAAAGGAAGATGTGGTGCTGGATTCCGTGGCCGCTATTATCGGCGAGCAGGCCAGAAGCGCGGGCCTTGGCTTTGAGATGAACATAAAAGGCTGCCAGGGCCGCCATGTCATGATGGACGTGAAGCATGTGGAACGGATACTGGTCAATCTCCTGACCAACAGCGTCAAGTTTACGCCGGCAGGGGGAAAGATAACCCTTGAGGTGTTTATCTCGTACCACGGAAACTTTGCCGAGCATACCTATGTCGTCCGGGATAACGGCATCGGCATCCGGGAAAGCTTCCAGAAGCGGATGTTCCTGCCCTTCGAGCAGGATTACACGGACGGCGAATACCACGACGGCACAGGCCTGGGGCTTTACATCTGCAAGAACCTGGTGGATCTTCTCGGCGGCACCATTACCTGCCAGAGCCAGCCGGGGCGGGGAACGGCCTTCACGGTAAAAATGACCTATTCCCTGGCCAGCCCGGAGCAGATCAGCATGGCCGTGCACCATCCCTCCTCCTACGAGGACCAGATCCTTTTCGGCAAGAATGTCCTGCTGGCGGAGGACAACAATATCGTGGCCGAGGTCATCCTTAAGATGCTCGCCTCCAAGGGCATCCATGCCCAGCTGGCCCGGGACGGCGAGGAAGCGGTGAACCTGTTCCGCATCCACGGCCCGTATTACTTCCAGGCCATCCTCATGGATCTGATGATGCCGATCAAAAACGGCGCGGAGGCTGCCCGCGAGATCCGCATGCTTCCCCAGGAGGACGCCGCCACCATCCCCATCATCGCCCTGACCGCCGATGTGACCAGCGGCGTGGAGGAGCGCTGCAAAAAGGACGGCATGAATAACTGCATCACCAAGCCCATCGACGCGGAGCACCTTTTTGACTGTTTGTCCAGGGAATTTGAAGCACAGACATAAAACATTGAGTTATCGCAGGGGCGGCGTAAGGAAATTATCGCCTTGCGGCGAACGCCGCCCCGCGGGCGAGCAGGAGGGGAGAATCCCCTCCTACTCGATTTTATCGCAGGGGCGGCGTAAGGCGATAATCTCCTTACGCCGCCCTGCGGGCGGGCAGGAGGGAAGATTCCCCTCCTGCCCGATTACGCTGCGGCATATGCAAAAGTAAACATTTCCGGTATCGACAGAAAAGCCCTTGTGTGATATACTTGAAAACTGATTTTACAGGAAACGAAAAAAACGGCAGAGCTCCGTGCGTTTCCCGTATGTTTTTCAACAAGGATAAGGAGGCATCTTTTTGAGCGAGACATTTAAGCGCCTGGAAAACTGGGGGGCCGATATTTCGGAAGCCCTCGCGCGGGTACTTGGAGATGAGGCATTGCTTTTTCATCTTTTGCAGCAGATGGCAGCGGAAAATGATATGGCAGAGATACTGGATGACATAAAGCGAATGGAATACGCGTCTGCTTTTAAGGCAGCCCATCGCATGAAAGGTTCCGCGGCGACGCTAAGCCTTAATCCCTTGTTGAAAGAGGTATCGGGCCTGGTTGAGATTTTAAGGCCTTTTTATGAAGGAAGCCGGGACGGCAGCTTCCCGGAAAGAGAGAAGATCAGCGAGGCAGCCGGCCGGGCGGAAGAAGAGTGGGAGATCTTTTGCGCGATCATGGCGGAATTTCCCGCCTGACAAAAACGATATGTTACCTGCGCTCTGGCGTGACCGGAATTATCCCGGCTGCGCCGGAGCGCTTCCTGCTTATTTATACTCGCGAACGAATTTAGCTGCCGATTGCAATTTTGTGCCGCGGTATATGCAGTTACACTAGAATAATTGCCTCCGGCAATTATTAAGTGTAACTAGTATAAAAAGTTCCACCTGTACGGTTGGAGCATCTAAAGATGCCCCAACCGTACAGGTGGAGAAAGTTGAGGAAAATATGATTACAAACAGAACCAAGCAATGGTTAAAGAGCGTGGCCGTCTCTGTTGGGATAAGCGTTTTTTGCGCCCTGGCCTCACCGGCATCGGCAAATCCCCAGGGCATATCGGCGCCTACCGTGGAAGCCGACGAAAGCATGCCGGGCGGAATAAAAACGACCTATTCCTGCGTCTGTTTCGGCTCCTATCCCATGAAGGAGGTGACGGACGAAGGCGCCCTTCCTGTGGAGGATGAGGGAACTCTCGAGCGGGAGGTCATCGCCGACGGGGAACTCTATGAAAACCTGAAAAACGCCTCCTGGGTTGACGATGAAACCGTCCTTTCAGGCGTCCGCTACCGCCGCCTGAAAGCGGATGAGGCCTCCGGCGCCGGCCTTTCCCGCCCGCAGCACTACCAGTGGGGGGATGCGGATACCTGGCACTATTTCCAATATGAGCCCATCCGGTGGCGCGTGCTGGAAGTGGAAGACGATTCGGCCATGCTTGTGGCGGACCAGCTCCTGGAGTGCGCGCCTTTCCACAGCGGGAAGGGGGATGCCTGGTGGCAGGACTGCACGCTGCGAAGCTTCCTGAACGGCTATGGGGCGGAGGAAAACAGCGCCGGGATCGCCTTTAACGAAAAGCCCCAGGACAGCTTTTACGGGACCGCCTTTTCGGAAGAAGAAAAGCAGGCCATCCTGAAAGAAACGGTGGAGAGCCCGGATAACTATTACTTTGGCACCACCTGCGGGGAAGCGACAGAGGACCGCGTGTTTATCCTCAGCGAGCCGGATGTCTTTTACAGCGGGACGGCTGCCGGGCATGGGTTCAGCAAGGGGGACGGCGTTGACGATGCCTGCCGACAGTTTACCCCGACCATGTACGCCCTGGCCAGGGGAGCCTGGCTCTCCAACATAGACGGCTTTCCCGGCAACGGCTTCTGGATGCTCAGGACAAACGGCTACAACTGGTCCACGGTCGTCTATGTCTGCGAGGTCGGAAACCTTTTTAACCGCGGCATAGAGGCCTCCTGCCCGGACGCGGGCATCCTTCCGGCCATACGGGTGGATCTTAGCGTGGCCGGCCTTGACCTGGCGGGGGAAGTGACGCCGGGGCAGGAAAAGGAGGCTGCGCCCAAGGCACCCGCGGAAAGCGCCCTTTCCCTTAAAGAGCCCGTGGTGACAGAGGACGCGTCCATGCCCTCCGGCCTTCTTACGACCTGGGATTGTGTCTATTTCGGGTCATACCCGATGACCGAGATCGTGAAGGACGATTTCCAGGCCCTTGAGCCCTACGCCTACCGCGATACGGATGTCGTACAGGACAGCTCCCTTTTTGAGCGGCTGGAAAGCGCTCAGTGGACAGACAACGAGACGGCCATAGACGGGGAGCGCTACACCCGGATGAACGCCCACGATGCCGTCAGCTGGGCCAAAGACAGCCCTCAGCATTACCGCTGGCCGGACGAGGAGAGCTTCCATTACTTCCGCTATGACCCCATCAAATGGCGCGTCATCGCTCTTTCGGATGAGGAAGCCCTGCTGCTGTCCGACCGGGAGCTGGACTGCGCGCCGTTCAACGAGACGGACGAGGCTGTTTCGTGGGATAACAGCACGCTCCGGAGCTTCCTGAACGGATATGACGGCAGCCGGAACGCATCGGGAACCGATTTTTCCGGACGCCCCGGGGACAGCTTCTATGCCAGGGCCTTTTCGGAAGAGGAGAAGGCGGATATTGTCCTGTCCCATGTCAAAAATACCGCTAACGACTATTACGGGACCGGGAGCGGAGCGGACACCGAGGATTATGTCACCATCTTAAACGGTCCCGAGGTCTTTGCCTCGGACGAGGCCGCCCGCCATGGCTTTTACGCCGGCCGGGGCGTCGACGACGCGGCCAAGCGTTTCCGCCCCACCGTCTATGCCATGGCCCGCGGGACCTGGTACAGCCCGGTGGAAGGCTACAAAGGCAACGGTTTCTGGTTTATGCGCACCAACGGCTATACGGCCAGGAGCATCACCTATATCTGCGATTTCGGCTATATCTATAACCGCGGCATCGGCGTGACCTGCAGCGATTCGGGCCTGCTGCCCGCTATCCGGGTGAAGACATCCAGCCCCTTCCTGACAAGTGCGGGAACCGTGACATCAGCGGATATCATGCCGTAAACCAGGCAGAAACCCACAATACATACCAGAAGTACTGGAAAATTTTCACAGGATCTTCCACCTGTGCGGCTGCCCAAGAGATATCCTGCGGCAGGTGCGCAGGTGGAAGATTTTTTTCGGAGGTTGGCATTATGCTTGCAAATTTTCACACACATACCACGCTCTGCGATGGAAAGGATACGCCGGAGGAAATGGCGAAGGAGGCTTACCGGCAGGGGTTTTCCATCCTGGGCTTTTCCGGGCACATGGACAGCGACATCCACATGGACATTGCCGCGTATTACCGGGAGATCGGCCGCCTTAAGGCCCTGTATGAAGGGCGGATGGAGATCATCACAGGCGTGGAGCTTGACTGCCTGTATGCCCCGGCATGCGCGAAAGAGGCGGACTATATCATCGGCTCCACGCATTTTGTGCAGGCGGAGGACGGGACCCTGATCTCCGTCGACAGTGACGCAGAAGAACTTGTCCTTCTCTGCGGCCGCTACTTTGGCGGGGATTACTATAAGCTCGCCAGAGCCTACTATGACCTGGAAGCCCAGGTATATGAGCGGACCGGCTGCACGTTTATAGGGCATTTTGACCTGGTGGTGCGCTTTAACGACGAGCGGCACTTCCTGGATGAGACGGACAGGCGCTACCGGGAGGGCGCCCTCTCGGCCATGGAAGCCCTGGTAAGGCATGGTGTGCCCTTTGAGATCAATACCGGGGCGGTTAACCGGGGCCGGAAAAAAGACCTGTATCCCAGCCGCTTCCTTTTGAAAGCCCTGCACGATATGGGCGGGGAGATCCTCATAAACTCGGACGCCCATCAGAAGGAACTCCTGTCCGGCGGCTTTGACCAGGCGGTCGCCTCCGCCATTTCCTGCGGCTTCACCCATACCAATGTTCTGACAAAGAGGCAGGGAAAGCTCGCCTGGCAGCAGGTCCCCCTGGACACTTTTGGAACCCGGATATAAACCAGTTATTGTTTTTTTCAAATCATTCTTGTCATCGGCCGTCTCTTATGCTATGATTGCCGAAGTATAATAAAATGAAAGAAGGTGACACAATGGTCGAACTCGATCAGATGAAGCAGGTTCTTGCTTCCTATACCGAACCATTAGTGGAAGTGAGGGATTCACTTTGACCTCGCTAACAAAGAGCGCAAGGTCGAAGAATTAGAGCGCGAGATGGAAGCGCCCGGCTTCTGGGACGACGCGGATGCCTCCCAGAAGAAGATGAAGGAACTGGGTTCCTTAAAGGATGACATCGAAGCCTATCGAAGCCTCAAGTCCCAGGTGGAGGACATCGAGGCCATGATCGAAATGGGCTACGAGGATAATGACCCCGCCATTGTCCCCGAGATCCAGGAGATGCTGGATACTTTCCGGGATGAGTTTGACACGATCCGCATCAAAACACTCCTCTCCGGCGAGTATGACACGGAAAACGCCATTATCAAGCTGAATGCCGGGGCGGGCGGAACCGAAGCCTGCGACTGGTGCGGCATGCTTTACCGCATGTACAGCCGCTGGGCGGAAAAGAAGGGCTTCTCGCTGGAGGTGCTCGACTACCTTGACGGCGATGAGGCGGGCATCAAGTCCGTAACCTTCCAGGTCAACGGGACCAATGCCTACGGCTACCTTAAGTCGGAGAAGGGCGTTCACCGCCTGGTGCGCATCTCCCCCTTCAACGCGGCGGGCAAGCGGCAGACCTCTTTTGTCTCCTGCGATGTCATGCCGGACATCGAAAAGGACCTGGATGTGGAGATCAACGACGATGATATCCGCATCGATACCTACCGTTCCAGCGGCGCCGGCGGCCAGCATATCAACAAGACATCGTCGGCCATCCGCATCACCCACTTCCCGACAGGGATCGTGGTCCAGTGCCAGAACGAGAGGTCCCAGCACCAGAATAAGGATAAGGCCATGCAGATGCTGAAAGCCAAGCTGTTCATCCTGAAGCAGGAGGAGGCCGAGGCCAAGCTCTCCGGCATCAGAGGCGAGGTCACGGACATCGCCTGGGGCCACCAGATCCGCTCCTATGTGCTGCAGCCCTACACCATGGTCAAGGACCTTCGCACCAACGAGGAGACCGGAAACGTGGACGCTGTCCTGGACGGCGGCATCGATATTTTTATCAACGCCTATCTGAAGTGGAAAGCGTTATCTAAAAAGCCGGAGTAATTAGCTGGAATAGAAAGCGTTATCTAAAAAGCCGGAGTAATCAGCTGGAACAGAAAGCGTTATCTAAAAAGCCGGAATAATTGTCAGCAGGGGCCGGACCCCCACCATGTGGGGCTCCGGCCCTTCTGCGTGAAAGGCAGGAAAAAAATGTTAAGGCAGGAAGGAATTGAAGAGATATGGGACGGGCGCCTTTATACATCGCTTGACATGGCAAAGGCGGACTGTCACGGCTGCGAAGGGTGCCACACGTGCTGCTGCGGCATGGGCGAGTCGGTCGTCCTCGACCCTCTGGATGTCTGGCGGCTCTGCACACATCTTCATATATCACAGGAAGAGCTGATCGGCCGTTATGCCCCTCTCGGCTATGTGGATGGCTGCATACTGCCCCACCTGGCCATGCAAGGAGCGGACGAGAGGTGCATCTTCCTGAACGAGGAGGGGCGATGCTCTGTCCATGCGGCCAGGCCGGGATTCTGCCGGATGTTTCCGCTGGGAAGGTACTACCACGACGCGACCTTCCACTATATCCTGCAGATCCACGAGTGCCCCTGTCCGACGCGGACAAAGATAAAAATAAAAAAATGGCTGGATACTCCGGAGCTTGGCCGGTACGAAGCCTTTGCGCTATCCTGGCACGATCTTCTTGCCGACAGCCGCAGCGTCATGCAGAAGGCCGGGGAGCCGGAAATGGAAAAAAACTGGAACATGTACCTCCTGAAAAGTTTTTACCTGCAGCCCTACAGCACGGAGGGCGACTTTTACGAGGAATGGGAAGGCAGGCTGAAAAAAGCCCGCCAGCTGCTCATCTAAAATCTGCTTGCAACAGCTGTCCTTCTGTGATAATATATCCATCGTGGAAAAACAAATGTCGTTGTTTTACGGACACTCTGCCCGGACCAGAATGAAAATGAAAAGGGCAGCGTTCCCTGTGGTGAAAATATGGATATCATCATAGAAAACAGGTCAGAACAGGAAAAAGGTACGGTCCGGGAGGATAAACCGGTTCAGCAGCCAGGTCGAAGCTATAAGTACTATGTCGTCAAGGAGCGAGCGGTACCGGAGGTTCTTCTGAAAGTCGTTGAGGCGAAGAAGCTCCTGGATTCCGGAAAAGTGTCGACGGTGCAGGAAGCCGCCGAGCAGACCGGGATAAGCCGCAGCTCCTTTTATAAGTATAAGGATGACATTTTCCCCTTCCATGAGGAAGCCAGGGGCAAGACCATCACCTTCGTGATCCAGCTGCACGACGAGCCGGGGCTCTTATCCAGTGTCCTGGCCTCTATCGCCAGGTGGCACGGCAATATCCTGACCATCCATCAGAGTATTCCCATAAACGGCATCGCCATGCTGACGCTGAGCGTGGAGATCCTTCCCGGCGAAGGGGATGTGGAGGCCATGATCCAGGAGATCGAGCAGGGCCAGGGCATTCTGTACCTTAAGATACTGGGCCGGGAATGATCGCCGGAGCCGGCCAGATACCGGAAGGCAGAATGCTGAAATGGGGATCACTACCAGAACTAAGAGAACAAACAGGAGGACATCATGAGTAAGATTGCAATATTGGGATATGGGACGGTCGGCAGCGGCGTGTTCTGCGTATTGAGAGAAAATAAGGATCTCATCGCCCGCCGCGCCGGGGAGGCTGTTGAGGTGAAATATGTGCTGGACCTTCGGGAATTTCCCGGCGATCCGGTCGAGGATGTGCTGGTCCATGACTTTGACATCATAAAGAACGATCCCGAGGTGGAGATCGTGGCAGAAGTCATGGGGGGAACCGGCGCGGCCTACAAGTTCGTCAAAGCCTCCCTGGAAGCCGGCAAGAGCGTATGTACCTCCAATAAGGCCCTGGTGGCGGAATATGGCCGCGAACTTATGGCCATAGCCGAGGAGAAAGGGCTCTGCTTCCTGTTTGAAGCCAGCTGCGGCGGCGTCATCCCCATCATCCGGGCCATCAATGAATCGCTGACGGCAGATGAGCTTGACGAGGTCAGCGGCATCCTGAACGGCACCACGAACTATATCCTTGACCAGATGAACCGCTGCGGCAAGGACTTTGGTGACGCCCTGAAAGAAGCCCAGGAGAAGGGATACGCCGAGGCGGACCCCTCCGCCGACGTGGAAGGACACGATACCTGCCGCAAGCTTGCCATCCTTTCTTCCCTTGCCTACGGAAAATGCGTGAATTATAAGGACATCGACACGGAAGGCATCACCGCCATCACGCGGGAGGATATCGAGTACGCCAGGGCCATGGGCCGCCGCATCAAGCTTCTCGGCACCAGCCGCAGGACGCCCGATGGGGTCTATGCCATCGTGGCTCCCTTCCTGGTGGAAGAAAACAATCCCCTGTATGGCATCGAGGACGTGTACAATGCCGTATTTGTTCACGGAAACATGGCCGGGAGCCTTATGTTTTACGGCAGCGGCGCCGGCAAGCTTCCCACGGCCTCGGCCGTGACAGCCGATATTATCGAGATCGTCCGGAACCGCGGGCATAAGGTGCCCACCAACTGGACATCCGAAAGCCTGTGCCTGGAGGACACCGCCCTTATTACCGGGCGATTCTTCGTCCGCGTAAGAGACCTCACCCACGGGGAGATCGAAGAGCTGTTTGGGGAAGCCGAGACCTTTGAGACGGAGCACCTCCTGGATGAGATCGGCATCATTACCCCCAATATGACACAGGAAGCCTTCCGCGCCATCGCCGGAAAGCTTGGGGACAGGCTGATAAAAATGATCCGGATCAAGGACTGACCTCGGGATATTTTCAGGAGCTTTGCGTATGCTGATCGTAAAAAAATTTGGCGGAACCTCAGTGGCGAATAAAGAGCGGATCATGAACGTGGCACGGCGATGCACAGAAGACTATAAAGCCGGCCACGATGTGGTGGTGGTCCTCTCCGCCATGGGAAAATACACCGATGAACTGATCGCCATGGCCGAGGATATTAACGAAAAGCCTCCGCGCCGGGAGCTGGACATGCTGCTTACCCTGGGCGAGCAGATGTCGGTGGCCCTTATGGCCATGGCGCTGGACACCCTTAAGGTGCCGGCCATATCCCTTAACGCCTTCCAGGTAAGCATGCATACCACCAGCGTGCACGGCAATGCGCGCCTTAAGCGCATCGACACCGAAAGGATACAGCGCGAACTGGAAAACCGCAAGATCGTTGTGGTGACCGGCTTCCAGGGCGTGAATAAATATGACGATTATACCACTCTTGGCCGGGGCGGGTCGGATACCACGGCCGTTGCCCTCGCCGCCGCCCTCCATGCGGATGTCTGCGAGATATTCACGGATGTGGACGGCGTTTACACCGCGGACCCCCGCCTGGTGCCCACAGCCCGCAAGCTCTCCGAGATCAGCTACGATGAGATGCTGGACCTGGCGACTCTTGGGGCGGGCGTTCTGCACAACCGGTCGGTGGAGCTGGCAAAAAAATATGGCGTTCCCCTGGTGGTGCGGTCAAGCCTGAATAACAGTGAGGGAACGGTTGTAAAGGAGGAGCCTACCGTGGAAAGAATGCTGATCAGCGGCGTCGCCCTGGATACCAAGGCTGTGCGCATTGCCGTCATTGGCCTCCAGGATGTGCCGGGAACAGCCTTTAAGCTGTTCGATGTGCTGGCAAAACGGAATATCAATGTGGATGTCATTTTGCAGTCCATAGGCCGCAACGGCACCAAGGATATTTCCTTCACCGTGGATGACAAGGACCTGGACGAGGCCATCGCCGCCCTGGATGAGAACCGGCAGAGGCTGGGCTATAAGGAGCTCCAGTCCGACCGGAACATTGCCAAGCTGTCCATTGTGGGGGCCGGCATGATGAGCAACCCCGGCGTGGCTGCCCGCATGTTCGAGAGCCTGTATAACGAAAATGTCAATATCAACATGATCTCGACCTCCGAGATCCGGGTGACGGTGCTCATCAACGAGCAGGACGGCGTCAAGGCCATGAATGCCGTGCACGACGCCTTCAAGCTTGCCGATTAGATGGACATTTGAAAATTATAGCAGTATTCAAAAATGATGATAAAGCCAGGATAAGCGTATGATCCGGAAGAAATGGGAACGTTTCTTTCTTTTTTGAACAATGCTATAAGATTTTTTGAATCGAGGTTTTTTATGGAACAGGGAATTAGCGCCCTTAAGCAATATGCCAGGCAGAGGCTTCTGAAATGTCTGGGAATGGCGGTAGGCGTATGCCTTCTGGTGACGGTACTCAATTTTTTGGCGGGAACCATTGGCGGCATGCTCTTTCCGGGAGCCGCGCTTTTTGATACGGTATTGCGGGAAGTATTTTCTTTTGCGGTGACCCTGGTCATGAGCGTGCTTACCGCGGGCCTGGCCCGGATCATGTTGAAGATCTCGCGGGGGGAGAGCGCCAGGGGTATCGATCTGTTTTTCTTTTTCAGGAATCAGCCTGACCGGATCATCCTGGCCTCGATCCCGCTTACCCTGATCGCCTGGATAACCAGCTTTCCTTCGAACCTTTATGTCATGTCCCTTCCGGCTCTGACAACCACGGAAGAGATCCTGACCGCAGAGATGAACCAGCTTGTCCTTTACGGCAGCGGGCTTATCCTGAACATTTTCCTCTCGGTTCCTTTGGCGCCGGTCTATTATGTGCTGGCGGACCATCCGGAGATGACAGCCCTGGAGGCCCTGAAAACAAGCGTGAAGCTGATGAAAGGACATATCCTGAAATACCTTTTGCTCATTTTGTCCTTTGCGCCCTGGGTACTGGCCGGGGTCGTCACGTTGTTTGTCATCCTCCTCTGGGTGGCCCCCTATATTGAACTGACCGAGGCGGTCTTCTACCGGAGCCTTACGGGGGACCTGGAGCAGGGGACATCCTCCGGCAGCGCAGGCGAGAGCTTTAAAACGTGGTCGAACGATTATCAGAACAATGGGAGCGAAGAGCCGGAGGACGCCCATGAGGATGTCCATGAGGATACCCATGAGGATGCCTCTTCCGCAGAACCGGCGCGGGAAACAGCATTTCCTATAGTGGATTGAAACAGATAGCAGGAGTAACGTAAATTATGGATATTTTGCAGGTGATCACCCAGGAACTGGGTGTCAGAAAAGAGCAGGTGGAAGCCGCCGTTAAGCTGATCGACGAGGGCAACACGATCCCCTTCATTGCCCGGTACCGGAAGGAAGCCACCGGCGCCCTTAACGACGAACAGCTGCGCGACCTTTTTGACCGCCTTAACTACTTGCGGAACCTGGAAGAGAAAAAAGCCCAGGTCCTCTCCAGCATTGAAGAACAGGGCAAGCTGACGCCTGAGCTCAGGGCCCAGATCCTGGAAGCCCAGACCCTCGTTGTGGTGGAGGACCTTTACCGGCCTTACCGGCCCAAACGGCGCACCCGGGCGACAGTCGCCAAGGAAAAGGGCTTGGAGCCCCTTGCCGAGATCATCTGGGCCCAGGAGACCGCGCGTCCCCTGGAAGAGGATGCGGCTGCCTTTGTATCCGAGGAGAAAGAGGTCAAGTCTGTAGCGGACGCTATCGCCGGGGCAAAGGATATCCTGGCCGAGCGCATTTCCGACGAGGCGGACTACCGAATCTTTATCCGCGAGCAGACCTTCCAGAAGGGAAGCCTCTCTTCCGAGGCCAAGGATAAGGATGCCAAATCGGTTTACGAAAACTATTACGAGTATGAGGAGCCCATTAAGAAGGTGGCGGGGCACCGGGTCCTGGCCCTCAACCGCGGTGAAAAAGAAAAGATCCTGACCGTAAAGGTCGTTGCCCCGGAGGAGGATATCCTGCGCTACCTGAACAAGCAGGTGATCACAAAGGAGAATCCCATTACGGGCCCGGTCCTTGCCGATGTCGTGGACGATAGCTATCACAGGCTCATCGGCCCGGCCATCGAGCGCGAGATCCGGAACGATCTCACGGAAAAAGCGGAGGAGGGGGCTATCTCGGTTTTCGGGAAAAACCTGGAGCAGCTCCTCATGCAGCCGCCCATTGCCGGAAAGGTCGTCCTCGGATGGGACCCGGCCTTCCGCACCGGCTGCAAGATTGCCGTTGTGGATGAGACGGGCAAGGTCCTGGATACCACGGTCGTCTACCCCACCGCGCCGACAAACGAGTTCAAGATCCGCCAGGCCAAGGATACCATCCACGAGATGATAAAAAAGTATCACGTCTCCCTCATCTCCGTGGGCAACGGGACCGCGTCCCGGGAGTCGGAGCAGGTCATTGTGGACATGCTGAAAGAGATCCCGGAGCCGGTACAGTACGTGATCACCAACGAGGCCGGGGCCTCGGTCTACTCGGCCAGCAAGCTGGCCACCGAGGAGTTCCCGAACTTTGACGTGGGCCAGAGGAGCGCGGCTTCCATCGCCAGGCGCCTCCAGGACCCGCTGGCGGAGCTTGTCAAGATCGATCCCAAGTCCATTGGCGTCGGGCAGTACCAGCACGACATGAACCAGAAGCGCCTCGGCGAAGCCCTCTCCGGCGTTGTTGAGGACTGCGTGAATAAGGTGGGCGTGGATGTGAATACCGCTTCCGCCTCCCTCCTGGAATATATCTCCGGCATCACCAAGGTCACGGCGAAGAATATTGTCCTCTATCGCGAGGAGAACGGCCGCTTTAAAAACCGGAAGGAGCTTTTAAAGGTCAGCAAGCTGGGGCCAAAGGCCTTTGAGCAGTGCGCCGGCTTCCTTCGCATCCGGGAGGGCGACAATCCCCTGGATAATACCGGCGTCCACCCGGAAAGCTACGAGGCGGCCAGGGAGCTTTTGTCCCGCCTGGGCTACACGCCCGAGGATATTTCCGGGGGCCGGCTTTCCGGCATTTCCCGCCAGGTTAAGGATATTGAAAAGCTCTCGGCCGAGCTTTCGGTCGGAGCTTTGACGCTACAGGACATTGTCAAGGAGCTGGAAAAGCCCGGACGCGACCCCCGCGACGAAATGCCCCGCCCCATCCTGCGCACGGATGTGCTGGATATGAAGGACCTTAAAGAGGGCATGATCCTTAAGGGAACGGTCCGGAACGTTATCGACTTCGGCGCGTTTGTGGATATCGGCGTCCATCAGGACGGCCTGGTGCACATTTCGGAGATGGGCGAGAAATATATCCGGCATCCCCTGGAAGCGGTCAGCGTCGGCGACATCGTGGATGTCCGGGTTCTGGGCGTGGATATCGAGAAGAAGCGGATCAGCCTCTCGATGAAGCTTGACCCGTCGGCGGAAAAGAAGACAGACGGCGCCTTTGGCGCTAAAAGGGAAGCCTCCGGCGGCAGGAAAGAAGCCTCCGGCGGTAAAAAAGAGGCCTCCGGCAGCAGGCCTTCCCGCCCGGACGGACAGAGAAGCTCCAAAGCCCCATCCGGCCCGCGAAACGGCCGGCCGGATAGAGAAGGACAGAGGCGCGACGGCGAAAAGCGGAGCTGGCAGGATCGGGAAGACAAAGCTGGCATGACAGATATGGAACGCCTTCTTAAAAAGGCACTCCGGAAAGACTGAAAACTTAACAGGGCCAGGCCTCCATAGGGAAGCCTGGCCCTGTTTTTTATTATGGCAGGGCCGCCCATAAGAAATTTGTCACCTG